>NZ_JBHXVE010000023.1:7206-57807 GCF_042672505.1 Streptomyces sp. NPDC127190 | reverse complement strand
TGACAACTTCCCTGGGGTTTGGGTGTTCTCTCCTCTTTTCCAAAACCCCCCCCCGGGGGGCGCTCACGTCCCCCCGGCGGGGGGTGGTTTTCGGGGCGCGGGACGCTTTGTTAGGAGGTCAACTACGGGGTGTTGACAAGGAGTTCGCGGAGTTCCTACCTTCGGCTCATGCGAACCGATTCGACACAGCGCCGTCGGGCCGGCGCCGTCGTCACCGCCCTGGCCGTGGCCCTGAGCGCTGCCGCCTGCTCCTCCGGTTCCGGCGGCAGCAGCAGCCGGAGCGCCGACAGCGGGACGTACACCGTCTGGGACCCGTACCCGCAGTTCGACAAGGCCTCGGACTGGGCGAAGCTGCTCGACCAGTGCGGCAGCAAGGCCGGAGTCACGGTCAAGCGGACCGCCTTCGACACCGGCGACCTGGGCAACAAGACCCTGTTGGCGGCGCAGCAGGGGAACTCCCCGGACGTCCTGATCGTCGACAACCCGGTGGTGTCGACCCTCGCCGAGGCGGGCGTGCTCACCACGACCCACGACACCGGGCTGGACACCTCGAAGGCCGACCCCAACCTGCTCGGGGCCGGCCGGTCCGGCGGCAAGACCTACGGCACGCCCATCGGCGCCAACACCCTCGCCCTCTACTACAACAAGAAGGTGCTCCACCAGGCCGGGGTCGACATCGCCTCGGTGAAGGACTGGACGTCGCTGACGGCGGCACTGGAGAAGGTCAAGAAGGCGGGGAAGAAGGGCATCACCTTCTCCGCGATCGGCACCGAGGAGGGCAGCTTCCAGTTCCTGCCCTGGTTCTGGGGCTCGGGTGCCAAGCTGACCGCGCTCGACTCCGCCCAGGGCGTGCAGACGCTGTCCCTGTGGAAGGGCTGGCTGAAGAACGGATACGCGCCCAACTCGGTGCTCAACAACACCCAGACCACCAGCTGGCAGGAGTTCGCCACCGGCGACTACGCGTTCGCCGAGAACGGCACCTGGCAGCTCGCGGGCGCCAAGAAGGCCGGCCTCGACTACGGAGTCCTGCCCATCCCCGGCGCCCGCGGAGGCAGCGCCGCCGCGCCGACCGGTGGCGAGTTCGTGACCGTCCCGGTCCAGCAGGACACCGCCCGCTACGCCACCACGCGCACCCTGGTGTCCTGCCTGACCAGCGCCGACCACCTCTACACCACCGACACCACCCTGTCCTACGTGGCACCCACCAGAGCGGTCCAGGACAAGCAGGTGGCCGCGAACGCCGCTCTGAAGCCGTGGGTCGACGCGGTCAGGACGGCCAAGGGCCGCACCAGCGACGACCTGGGCACCAAGTACCCCACCATCTCCGAACAGCTGTGGAAGGCCGTCCAGGCCGCCCTCAGCGGCTCCGAGTCGCCCCAGGACGCGCTCACCCATGCGCAGCAGGCCGCGGCCAGGTGACGTGAGCCCGATGAAGCAGCCGACACACCCGCCCGACCACCGGCCCCGCCACGTTCCGAGCGGGTGGGCCGCGTGGGGCTTCCTCGCCCCGGTGGCCGTCTATCTCGCCGTCTTCTACGCCTATCCGCTCTACCGCAACCTCGATCTCAGCCTGCGCGACTACACCGTCCGCTCCTTCGTCCAGGGCGACGCGCCGTTCACGGGCCTGGCGAACTACCGCAAGGTCTTCGCGGACCCGACCTTCGCCCCGGCCCTGCTGCACACCGCGGTCTTCACCGCCGTATGCCTGGTCTTCCAGTACGCCTTCGGGCTCGCGCTCGCGGTCTTCTTCAACCAGAACTTCCGGCTCTCCGCCACCCTGCGCGCCCTGTTCCTGGTGCCGTGGCTGCTGCCGCTGATCGTCTCGGCGTCCACCTGGTCGTGGATGCTGAACAGCGAGTCGGGCGTCGTCAACGCCGCCCTGCAGGCCGTCGGCATCGCTCCGGTGAACTGGCTGACCTCGCCGTCCTGGTCCCTGACCTCGGTGATCATCGCGAACATCTGGATCGGCGTCCCGTTCAACCTGGTCGTCCTGCACAGCGGCTTGCAGTCCATACCGGCGAGCCTGTACGAGGCCGCCGCCCTGGACGGGGCGAACGCCTGGCAGCGCTTCTGGCGCGTCACCTTCCCGCTGCTGCGGCCGGTGTCGGCGATCACCCTGCTGCTGGGGCTGATCTACACGCTCAAGGTCTTCGACATCATCTGGATCATGTCCAAGGGCGGCCCGGCGGACTCGTCCACCACCTTCGCCACCTGGTCCTACCGGCTCGGCTACGGCAACCTGCTGCCCGCCTTCGGCCCCGGCGCGGCCGTCGGCAACCTGCTCGTGGTCGTCGCCCTGGCCTTCGGGCTGGTCTACCTCCGGGTACAGAGAAAGCAGGCGCTGTCGTGAGCCGAATCCGCACACGCTCGTGGGGGAGGACCACGATCGGCGTCCTGCTGACCGGGGCCATGCTCTTCCCGGTCTACTGGATGCTCAACGTCTCCCTCACCCGGGACCAGGACATGCGCAAGAGCCCGCCGGACCTGCTGCCGCTGCACGGCACCCTGGCCGGCTACCGCACCGTCCTGGACGAGCAGCTGCCCTACCTGGGCACCAGCCTCTTCATCGGCCTGGGCACCGTCGTACTCACCGTCGTCGTGTCCGCACCGGCCGGCTACGCCCTGGCCAAGCTGCGCCCGCGCGGAGCCGGCATCCTGAACTTCGTGCTGCTGGCCGCCCAGATGATCCCCGGCATCATCATGGCGATGGGCTTCTACGCCATCTACCTCCAGCTCGGCCTGCTCCAGTCCGTCCCGGGCCTGATCGTCGCCGACTCCACCCTCGCCGTCCCCTTCGGCGTCCTCATCTTCACCGCGTTCATGTCCGGCATCCCCCGCGAACTGCTCCAGGCCGCCACGACCGACGGCGCCGGGCCGCTGCGCACCTTCTGGTCCGTCGTCCTGCCGGTCAGCCGCAACGCCGTGGTCACCGTGTCCCTGTTCGCGTTCCTGTGGTCCTGGTCCGACTTCGTCTTCGCCAGCACCCTCGTGAACGGCGGTGCCCACGAGCCGATCACCCTCGGCATCTACCACTACATCGGCAACAACAACCAGCAGTGGAACGCCATCATGGCCACCGCCGTGGTCGCCTCGCTGCCGGCCGCGGTCATCCTCGTCCTCGCCCAGCGCTACGTCGCGGCCGGCGTGACCGCCGGCGCCGTCAAGGACTGACCGCTACGCCCGACTCCCGTGTGCCGGCCGGATCGTGCGCCGGCCGACACCCCCTGCCCAGAAACGAGTCACACCACATGACCGCCCTCCGGCCCGGCCCGGCCTTCTCCGTCCACGACAT
Source organism: Streptomyces sp. NPDC127190 (assembly GCF_042672505.1). Classification (NCBI taxonomy): domain Bacteria; kingdom Bacillati; phylum Actinomycetota; class Actinomycetes; order Kitasatosporales; family Streptomycetaceae; genus Streptomyces; species Streptomyces sp. NPDC127190. The sequence continues at coordinate 54,515 of NZ_JBHXVE010000023.1, read as the reverse complement.
CCCGTTCAGCATGTACGGATCCTGGTTCGACATCTCCCCGGTGGTGGCGGAGAAGACGTACGCCGAGGACCTGCACCTCGTCTCGCACCAGAACGGCATGCACGCCGTCCTGCGCCTGGTCCCGCTGGACCCGGGCACGGGCGGCCGCGCCGAGACCCGTGTCGAGGCGACCCCGGGCCTGCTCGGCTGGACCGGCGGGAGCGGGCGCGTCGACCTCGCGTACGAGTCGCCGGACACCGTACGGCTGCGGGGGAGCGGCCTCGGCCTCGGCGTCTTCGCCGCCGCACGGACCCTGACCCCGTTCAGCGGAACGTACTTCTTCCACGACCGGGCCACGGACGCGCATGTGTTCACGTCGTACGAGACCGGACGCCGCTACCGGGTCACCGTGCTGTCCGGCACCCTCGCCGAGACGGTCGGAGCACAGGCCCTGGGCAGCGCCGACCGCGGTCTCGCCATTGCCGCCGCGGCGGACGGGGGCTGGGAGATCGCGATCGAGGAACTCGACACCGCCCGCCCGCCGTACACGTCCTCGGCGGCCTTCGACGAGGTCGTGGCCGCCGCGCGGCGGGCCTTCGCCGGCTTCGCCGACGCGGTGGCCCCCTGGCGCTCGTCCGCCACGCCGGCCGCGGAACTGGCCGCGTACGTTCTCTGGTCGGCGACCGTGGCGCCGACGGGTCTGGTCACCCGGCCCGCCGTGCTGATGTCCAAGCACTGGATGGACAAGGTCTGGAGCTGGGACCACTGCTTCAACGCCCTGGCCCTCGCCCCCGGTTCGCCGGAGCTGGCCCTGGACCAGTTCCACCTGCCCTTCGACCACCAGGACGCCGCCGGGGCCCTGCCGGACTCGGTCACTCACTCCGAGGTCCTCCACAACTTCGTCAAGCCGCCCATCCACGGCTGGGCCTTCGGCCGTCTGCGCCGTCGGCTTCCGACGGCGCTCAGTCAGGAGGAACTGACCGCCGTATACGACCGGTTGACGCGCTGGACCGACTTCTGGCTCACCGCGCGGCGGGCGCCCGGCGCCGGACTCGCCCACTACCAGCACGGCAACGACAGCGGTTGGGACAACGCCACCGTCTTCGACCCCGAGCGGGTGGTCGTCACCGCCGACCTGGCCGCCTTCCTCGCCCTCCAGCTCCGTGAACTCGCCGACCTGGCCGCCGAGTTGAGCAGGCCGGACGAGGCGGCCCGGTGGACACGCACCGCCGAGGAGATGCAGAGCGCACTGCTCGACCAGCTCTGGACCGGCGACCGGTTCGTCGCCCGGGGGGCCGACACCGGGGACACCTGGAGCAGCGCCAGCCTCCTCGACCTGATGCCCATCGTGCTGGGCGAACACCTGCCCGACGAGATCAGCAGCGCGCTGGCCGACCGCATCAAGGCCCACCTGACGCCGTACGGCCTGGCCACCGAACTCACCACCTCACCGCACTACCTCGCCGACGGCTACTGGCGCGGCCCGATCTGGGCCCCGGCCACCGTTCTGGTCGAGGACGGCCTGCGCCGCACCGGCCACCACCGGCTGGCCGACGACATCAGCGCCCGCTTCCGCGCCCTGTGCGAGACCCACGGCTTCGCCGAGAACTTCGACGCCCTCACCGGAACCGGCCTGCGTGACCGCGCCTACACCTGGACCGCCAGCAGCTACCTCCTGCTGGCCGAAGCCCACGCACATCGGGACAGCCGCTGACCGGCCGTCCTCCGTGAGCCCCGGGGGCCGTTCAGTCCCCGGTCCGCCCCCCACCCCGTTAGGAGCCGCACAATGAAGTCGCTCTCCCAACCGACCGGACGCGCAGCGCGCACCAGACGCCGAGCCCTCTCGTCCGCGGCCGTCCTCCTGGCCACCCTGGCCGCGACCCTGGTGCCGACCGCTTCGTCACAGGCCGCCGACACCACCGTCGCCGTCGACTTCTCCGTCGCGAGTGGCGCCCCCACCTACCATGCCTCGGGCACCCTCTACGGGATGACCGAGGACGGTTCGCTGCCCCAGGACCACTTCTACAAGGACATCAAGTGGAAGCTGGAGCGGGCCGGCGGCGCCCAGTTGGACAGCCCCGGAGGCTGGGTCGCCGGCAAGTACGACCGCCGGTGGAACTCCACCCTCGCCCAGTACAGGCGCACCAAGGCGCTCGGCGGCACCTTCGTCATCCTGCCGCACGACCTCTGGGGTGCCGACGGCACCACCAAACCCACCTTCCCCGGTGACAACGGCGACTGGTCCGGCTTCGACGCCTTCTACAACCGTCTTCTCGGCGACGTGAAGGCCGCGGGCATGACCGACATCGAATGGGACATCTGGAACGAGCCCGACTGCCCCGGGTTCTGGGATCCCGGCATGCCCCAGTACCTGGAGATGTGGAAGCGCGCCTACCAGAAGATCCGGGCCGCCATACCCGGCGCGGTGATCGTCGGCGCGAGCACCTGCGGCCACCCCACGGTGGACAACGGCTGGTGGACGACGTACCTCGACTACGTGAAGGCGAACAAGGTCGAGCCGGACATCTACAGCTGGCACGACCTCCCCGGCGACCCGGTCGCCCACAGCAACTCCCTCAGGTCCCTGCTGGCGGCACGGTCGATGACGACCAGCCGCCCCTTCCAGGTCAACGAGTACGGCGCCAGCAACGAGCAGAACCCCGGCCGCGGCGGCTGGTACATCTCCCGTCTGGAGCGCGCCGGAGCCGACGGACTGCGCGCCAACTGGGCCTGGGGTGCCAACCTGCACGACTTCGAGGCGAACCTGCTGACCAAGACCGGCAGCCAGTATCTGCCCCTGGGCGAGTGGTTCCTGTACCGGTACTACGGCTCCCAGACCGGAAACATCGTGAACCTCACGCCCGGTACGAACACCGACGGGCTGGCGACGAAGGACAACTCCGCGCGGAACGCGAAGATCCTGCTCGGGAGCAACGGCAACACGGGCAACGTCACCGTCGGCCTCAACCGGCTCGACACCACCTCGGTCGTGGAGAACGGCCGGGTCCGTGCGATAGTCCAGCGCATACCGAACAACGGCGGCGCCGCGGTGAGGGGTCCGGTGACGGTCTCGGACCAGACCCTGACCGTGAGCGGGAACTCCGCTTCGGTGACCGTGCCGTGGACGGACGCCGCCGACGGCTACACGGTCACGCTGCTGCCGCCGTCGAACACGACCGTCTCCACCGTCGCGGTGGCCGAGCACAGTGGTCAGTGCCTGGACGACACCAACCTCTCCGCCGCCGACGGCACGCAGTACCAGCAGTACCACTGCGAGGGCGGCTACCAGCAGATGCTGGACTTCAAGCCGGTCGCCGGACGGGCGAACACCTACACGATCGTGGACGAGCACAGCGGCAAGTGCCTGGACGTCTCGGGTGCCTCCACGGCCGACGGTGCCGCCGTCATCCAGTGGACCTGTAGCGGCACCACGAACCAGATGTTCACCCTGAACCCGGTGACCGCGCTGGGCAACAGCAAGGACTACCAGCTGGTCGCGGTGCACAGCGGCAAGTGCGTCGACGTCAGCGGGGTCTCGACCACCCCCGGCGCGGTGATCCACCAGTGGACCTGTGACCCGGCGAGCGCGCTGAACAACAAGAGGAACCAGATCTGGCGCCTCCAGGGCATGCGCTGACCCGTCCCCGGGCGGGGGCTCCCCGCGTGAGAGGGAGACCCGCCCGGGCCGACCGGTGACGCGGCGGACGACCTTCGGCCCGCTGCCGGCCCTTTCCCGGTGACAACGGAAGGGCCGCCGACGACGGCCTGCGCGGAAACCGGGGGTCGGGCACCGCACTGCACGACCACGAGGCCAACCTGCTCACCAAGAACGCCACCGGCCAGTACCTGCCGGGCCGCGAGTGGTTCATGTACCGCTACTAGGCTCCCAGACAGGCGACGCCAACCTCCACGAAGAAGAACCAGATCTGGCGCCTGTCCGGCACGAGCTGACACCGATGGCCGCGCGCGGTTGGCCGTAAATCCCCGGTCCGGCACGAGCCGGAGGACCCAGGAGAACACGGCCACCGCGCCGCGTTTCCGCCATACGCGCCACCGAAAACGAGCCGTACCTCTCCTTGAATTCCCCTGATCCGAGCAGCCGTTCGGAATCAGCCATACTTGTATGACGCATGTTCAGCTGCCGTGACTCCGCGTTCTCATGGGTAGAGATCGACGCGCCGTCTCCCGTATGGGCCGCACGGCCTATTGAGACAGCAGCCGGGACGGTGGACAGTATGCGAAGGGGAAGGGAGAGCTCCGGTGGCGGCACGAGACCTCGACACATGGGTACAGGAACTCTATCGGGCCATGTCGAGGAACTCCGGTCTGGGAGTGACCGAGGCCGCCGATCTGGCCCGGATACCGACCGCGCGGCTCGGTGAGACCCAGCAGCGGCTGATCGAACTGGGCCTGCTGGAGCCCGTGCCGGCCACGGCCGGCGCGGTGGGGGAGACCCGCCCGGCGCGGCATGTGACGTCGACACCGGAGGTGTCCCTCGCCCGGCTGATGCAGCGCAGCGAGGACATCTGGACCCGTCTCCAGCGCGAGATGCAGACGACGTACGCGGCGATGTCCGTGGTCGCCTCCGAGTTCACCCGCACCCAGGCGGCGAAGATGCAGGTCATCCACGCGGACGTGCTCACCGACCGCGGCCGGATCGACCAACTGCTCCGGGACGCCGCCGAGTCGGCGACGGAGGAGATCGTCAGCATGCACGCCGGTGTCTCCTCCTCGGTGGAGGCGCTGGCGGCGGCCCGGGAGCGCGACCGCAGGGCGCTGGAGCGGGGGGTGCGGATGCGCGCCGTCCATCTGGCGTCCACGGCGCGCAGTCCGCACGGGTACGCCCACCTCAAGGCCCTCGACAAGGCCGGGGTCGAGGTGCGGCTGCTCCATCACGTACCTTTTTGCTTTCTCATAGTCGATGATTTATTCGCTGTTACCCCGAGGTTTCAGCAACCGGGGAATTCGGCGGTCACCGTGCTGCGCGGGCGGGAGATCACCCGGATGCTGGGAGAGGTATTCGAATTCTGCTGGCTCAACGCCAGTTCATTCGCTTCCGTGAACGAACCCGTCGTCCAGGAGGCGGAAAACGAGGCCGACGGCGGACAGCAGCCGACGGCCCAGCAGCGGGTCGTACTGCAAATGATGTCGGAGGGTATGAAGGATGAAAGCGTTTCCCGAAAACTGGGAATCTCGGTCCGCACGGTGGGCCGCGCGGTCAATTCCCTCATGGCCCAGCTGAACGTCCAGACCCGGTATCAACTGGGCGTGCGCGCGGCCCGGATGGGCTGGATCACCGGCACGGCACGGGACGCCGAGACATAGGACTCCCCGCCTGGCGGCGCTGCGCCGTCGTCGCCGCCCTCATGCTGGCCGCGTTCGCCTTCAACACCACCGAGAACCTGCCGATCGGCCTGCTGCGGCTCATCTCCGTGGACCTGCGGGTGTCCCTCCCGGCCGTGGGTCTGCTGGTCACGGGGTACGGCGTGACGGTGGCGGTGATGTCCCTGCCCGTCGCCCAGATGACCCGTGCACTGCCCCGCCGCCATCTGCTCACCGGTCTGCTGGCGGTGTTCGCCCTGTCGAGCTGGGCACCCGTGGCGTGCGGTCGCTCGTACCCGGCACTGCTGGCGGCCCGGCTGGCGACCGCGCTCGCCCAGGCGCTGTTCTGGGCGGTCTCGGGACCCGTGGCCGTGGGTCTGTTCCCGCCCGCACGGCGCGGCCGGATCATCGGCCTGGTGTCGGTGGGCGGTTCACTCGCCCAGGTGCTCGGGGTGCCGGCCGGCACCTGGCTGGGCGGCAGATACGGCTGGACGACACCCTTCGTGGTGCTCGGCGGGGCAGGCTGTGTCGCCCTTGCCGTGATCGCGCTGCTGCTGCCGACCACACCTCCGGACCGGGGGCACGCCGTGCGCGGCAGCGAGCCGGACGCCCGGCGCTTCACGGCCGTCCTGCTCACCACCGCCCTGTCGGCCGCCGGGGTGTTCACCGGTTTCACCTACCTGACGGCCTTCCTGAGTGACGTCGCACGGTTTCCCGGCGGTGCGGTGAGCATGCTGCTGTCCGTGTACGGCGGCGCCGGGTTCGCCGCCGTCGTCCTGGCCGGGCCCCTTCTCGACCGCTTCCCGCGCGCCCTGCCCGTGCTGCTGGTGGCCGGTCAGACGGCGGGGCTGTGCGGGCTGTACGCGGCCGGCGGGCACGGGCGGGGCGTGACCGTGGGCGCGCTGGTGCTGCTCGGGGTGTCCATGGGGCCGTTCTTCATGGCGACCCAGAACCTGGTCTTCCGCGCGGCGCCCGGCCGCACCGAGCTGGGCCTGGCCGGTAACTCCGCCGCGTTCAACGTGGGCGTGGCGGTGGGGGCCTCGACGGGCGGGGTGCTGCTGCCCGCCGTGGGCGTGCGGGGTGCCTTCCTCGTGGGCGGGCTGCTCACGGCCCTGGCACTGGCGGTTCTGGCAGGCCCCGGCCGGCCGCCGCGTCCGGCCGGCGACCGGGCCGCCGCGGTCCCGGCCGAATGAGGGCACCCCACGGACGCGGGCAGGCGCTATACCCGCTCTCTCGTCCGGGACTCCAGCCTGGCGAGCAGCACCAGGCTCAGCAGGCCGATGAGGACGAGGGCGAGGACACCCGCGCGGAAGGCGGGCACATAGGAGTGGTCGCCGAGAGCCGAGCTGTAGGCGGCGCCGACCGCGGCCACGCCGAGGGCGCCCGCGAACTGGGAGGTCATCAGGATGCCGCCGGAGGCCGCCCCCACGTCCGCGGTGTCCACGCCCCGCAGGGCCAGGGAGAGCAGGGACGGCAGGACGAGGCCCTGCCCCATGCCGCACAGGACGAGGCCGGGCTCCAGCCAGAGCGCCCGGACGAGCGTGCCGCCGCCCATGGCGGCGCCGACCGGCAGATAGACCAGTCCCAGCAGGATGACCACGGTGCCGCCCAGCAGGGCCCTGCGGCCGAACCGGGGCACGAGCCTGCGGGCGGCCAGTGAGGCCAGGGCGAAGGCCGTGCCGAGCGGTACGAACGCCAGTCCCGCGGCCGGCGGGGACAGCCGCAGGCCGTTCTGGAGGTGGAAGGCGAGCACGAGGTAGAAGCCGGAGTTACCGGTGTAGAAGGCGAGCGCGGTGGGGACGCCGTTGGCGAAGCCGGGCAGTCTGAACAGCCGCAGCGGCAGCAGGGCCGAGCCGCTGTCGGCGGGGAACCGCGCCTCCCACCGCAGGAACAGGGCGAACACGGCGAGCGCGGCGGCGAGCACCGGCCCCACCCACAGCGGCCAGCCGTACTGGGCGCCGAAGACCAGCGGGCAGAGCAGCAGCGGCACCGCCAGCGAGATCAGCAGCACACCCACCGGATCGAATCCGGGGCGCCTGCCGGATTCCTCCCGGCCCGGCAGGGCGCGGGCGCCGATCAGCACCGCGGCGAGGCAGAACGGGATGTTGACGAGGAAGATCAGCCGCCAGCCGAGGCCGGCCACATCCGACGTGATCAGCACCCCGCCCAGCACCTGACCGGTGACGGAGCCGCAGCTCAGCGTCGCCCCGTAGAGTCCGAGCACCCGGGAGTGCTCGGCGGGCGGGAAGAGCACCTGGATCAGCGACAGCACCTGAGGGAGCATCAGCGCGGCGCTCAGACCCTGGAGCAGGCGGGCGGCGATCAGCTGGCCGGCCGAGCCCGCCACCGCGCACAGCACGGAGGTGGCGCCGAAGCCGGCCATGCCGTACAGGAACATCCGGCCGCGGCCCCACAGGTCGCCCAGGCGTCCGCCGGTGATCAGGCCGACCGCGAAGGCCACGATGTAACCGCTGATGACGAGCTGCACCTCGGCGAAGGTGGCGTGCAGCTGCTTCTCGATCGAGGGCGCGGCGATGTTCACGATGAACGTGTCGAGCATCGCCATGAACGGCGCCACCAGCAGCACCAGCAGCGCCACCGTGCGGTGCCGCCCCTGCCGGGTGTGGTCCGGCGTGGTGCGGGTGCTCGTCGTTCCGCGGACGTCGCTCATCGGACCTCCGCCCCGGCGAGCCTGTCGGTGACCTCGGCGGCGATGCGGGCCAGGCCCGCCCCGGACCAGATCGAGTGGTGGTCGCCGGGCACGGTGACGACCTCGGCCCCGTCGAGCACGCCGTCCCAGGTACGGCCCACCGGGGGTGACTCGGCGGCCTGCACGCACAGGGTCCGGCCCCGGTGGCCGGGGCGGGCGCGGTGCGTGTACAGGGCGTGGACGTGGGCGCGGAAGACGTCGTAGCGGCGGCGCAGCAGGGCCGGGGAGAGGTCGGCGAGCAGCGAGTCACCGGCGGTCGCCGCGGCGAGGAAGCGCTCCGGGGAGGACTCCTCGGGCAGGGCCGCGACCGTGGCGCGGACCGTGTCGGCGGGCACCCCGGCCTCGCTCAGCAGGTCGTGCACGAACCGGCGCAGCAGTTCCGGCTCGGCGGGCACCGGTGCGGGCACCGGGCAGGTGGAGTCGACGAGGACCAGCAGGGCCACGTCCGTCCCGGCCCGGTCGAGCCGGAGCGCCGTCTCGTGGGCCACCACTCCGCCGAACGACCAGCCGAGCAGGGCCAGTTGGCCCTCCGGGTGGCGTGCGTGCAGCAGTGCCGCGTACCGCTCGGCGAGTTCCGGGACGTCGGTGACGGGCGCGCTGTCGTTGTCGAAGCCGGGGGCCTCGAGGGCGAAGACGGGCCGGCCGGCGCCTAGGGCCCGCCCCAGCGGGACGTACGGGAACGGTGAACCGGAGACGGCGTGCACGCAGTACAGCGGCGGCAGCGCGCCGGTCTCGGCGAGGGTCAGCAGCAGGGCGTCGTCAGACATCACTGGCGCCTTCCTTCCGTGGGGCGCCGAGGAGCCGGGCCACCTCCGCGGTGACGTCCTCGACCGTGGGGTGGGCGTACAGGGTCCTGGTGCTCAGCTCGGCGCCCAGCTGCTTGTGGATCCGGCCGACCACCCGCATGGCCTGGAAGGAGGTGCCGCCCAGGTCGAAGAAGCCCTGGCCGGGGCGTATCTCGGCGCCGTCGAGCACCTCCGAGAAGATCCCGGCGACCCGGCTCTCCAGCTCGCTGCCCCACTGCCCGCCCTCGGCCCGGGCGGTGTCCGGCTCCGGGCCCGGCTCGGGCAGCCGGCGCCGGTCGACCTTGCCCGAGGAGGTGAGCGGCAGCTCGCCGAGCAGCACCCACGCCGAAGGGATCATGTAGGCGGGCACCGCCTCGACGAGCAGGCGGCGCAGCCGGGCGGTGTCCAGGGCCGCGGGCTCCGGGGTGCCCACATAGCCGACCAGCCGTTTCGCGCCGTCGGCGGAGGTGTGCAGGACGACGGCCGCGGTGGTCACGGCGGGATGGCGCAGCAGGGCCGACTCGATCTCGCCGGGCTCGATCCGCAGCCCGTTCAGCTTGACCTGGTGGTCGCGTCGCCCGTGGAACTCCAGGGCGTGTTCGGCGTTCCAGCTCACCAGGTCGCCGGTGCGGTACACCCGCTCGCCCGGTCCCCACACGTCCGGCACGAACCTCTCGTCGGTCAGCTCCGGTGCGCCGAGGTAGCCGCGGGCCAGCCCGGCGGGTCCGCCGACCAGCAGCTCGCCCGGGACGCCGCGGGGCACGAGGTTGCCCCAGCGGTCGACGACGTAGAGCAGGCGGTTGTGCTGGGGTCTGCCGATGGGCGGCACGGTCGTCCAGGTGCGCCCGGCGCAGACGTGGTGGGCGCAGGCGACGGCGGCCTCGGTCGGGCCGTACATGTTGACCATGGTCCGGCCCGGCAGGTTCCACTTGTTGACCAGTTCGGCGGCCAGCACGTCGCCGCCGGCCATGAGATGGCGCAGCCGGGGATACGGTTCCGGTTCGAGCAGGGCGAGCAGGGCGGGCATCAGGCCGGCGTAGGTGACCTCGCTCTCCCGCATCAGCGCCGCCAGCTCGCCGGGGGAGCGGGCGGTGTCGGCGGGGACCAGGACCAGCGTGGCGCCGACGGTGAGGGCGGTGAAGATCTCACCCTGTGCCATGTCGAAGGTGAGCGCGGAGAATTGCAGCAGCCGGTCCTCGGGGCCGAACGGGAAGACCTTGCGGTAGCCCTCCACGAAGCAGGTCAGCGCCGCGTGTTCGACGACCACGCCCTTGGGCTTGCCGGTCGAACCGGAGGTGTACAGCACATAGGCGGCGGAGTGTTCCGTGGCCCACTCCGGGAGCGGTCCGTCGGCGTCGGACTCGTCGTCGGCGGCCGGGCGGGGATCGTCCACGAGCAGCGTGACGCGGTCCGGGTCGGGCGGTGCGGCGTCGCGCAGCCGGTCGCGGGTGATCAGCACCCGGGCCCCGGCGTCGGCCAGCAGCAGGCCCAACCGGGCCCGCGGCTGAGCGGGGTCCAGGACCGCGAAGGCGCCCCCGGCCTTCAGCACCGCCAGCTCGGCGACCAGGGCGTCCAGGTCCTTCTCCAGCAGTACGGCCACCACGTCGCCGGCTCGCAGGCCCGCCCCGCGCAGCCGGCGCGCCAGCCGGTCCGCCCGGCGGTCCAGCTCGGCGTAGCCGATCTGCTCGTCCCCGCACACGGCGGCGACGGCATCGCCGCGCCGGGCCGCCGTCCTGGCGATCCGCACGTGCAACGGCTCGGCGGGCAGCGGGAGTTCGTCGCCCGTGCCGGCCCGCAGCAGTTCCTCCCGCTCGGCGCCGGTCAGCAGCGGTACGGCGGACCGCCGCAGCCCGGGGTCCTCGGCCACCGCCTCCAGCACGGCCGTCAGATGGCGGGCCAGCGCCTCGATCCGCCAGCCGTCGAAGAGCTCGGTCGAGTACTCCAGATCCAGGGTGATCCGGTCGCCGGCCTCGAAGAAGTTGACGGCGAGGTCGAACCTGGACTGCGGGATCCTCGGGGTGACGATCTCGATGTCCGCGTCCGGCAGCCCCGGCCCGGCCTGGGCGGCGGGGTCGGCCACCAGCTGGACGGAGACCTGGAACAGCGGGTTGCGGCCGGGCTCGCGCACCGGGCGCAGCCGCTCCACCACCCGCTCGAAGGGGACCCAGCCGAAGTCGTGCAGGTCGATGGTCTGGTCGAGCACCCGGTCCAGAAGTTCCCCGAAGCTGGGGTCGTCGGACAGGTCGGTCCGGAACACGACCATGTTGACGAAGTGCCCGACGACGCCCTCGGCTTCCGGGTCGCCCCGCTCGCCGAGCGGCACGCCCAGCGGGATGTCGTCCTCGCCGGTGTAGCGGCTGACCAGCACGTTGACGGCGGCGGCGAGGACGACGAACAGCGAGACGCGGCGGCTGCGGGCGAGCTGCCGCAGCCGGGAGACGAGTGCGGGCGGCAGCACCTGGCGGACGTGGTCGCCGCTGGTGGAGGGGGCGGAGCCGCGCAGCCGGTCGGCGGGCAGTTCGGGCACGGGCAGCGCGGCGAGCCGGTTCTCCCAGAAGTCGAGCCCCGCGGCGAGTTCGCCGGCCTCGTCGACCTCCTCGCGGCGCCGGCGCACCCAGGCGCTCCAGGACGGAGCCGGCTCCTCGGCGGCGGAGCCGTCACGGTAGAAGGCCAGCAGATCGGAGACGACGAGGCCCAGGGAGGTGCCGTCCACGACGATGTGGTGGAAGACCAGGGACAGCACATGGTCGTGCGGGCCGAGCCGCAGCAGCAGGAAGCGGTGCAGGGGGCCCGCGCGCAGCGAGAAGGGCCGGGCGGCCTCCGCCGCGAGCAAGTGGTCCAGCTCGCCGGCGCCGGCGTCCTTCTCCTCCCAGTGCGCGGGTGCGGGCGGGGCGAGGAGCTGGACGGGGCCGCCGTCGGTCTCCGGGAAGGAGACGCGCAGCGCCTCGTGCCGTGCGACGACCCGGTCGGCCGCGGCCCGCAGCCGGGCGGGGTCCAGCGGGCCGCGCACCCGCAGGGCCAACGGGACGTTGTAGACGGGCTGGTGGGGGTGGAGCCGGTCGAGGAACCAGAGCTGTTCCTGACCGTGGGTGAGCGGAAGCCGCTGCACCTGGGCATTACCGACGTCGTTCGGCGTCTTCATCGTCCCCTGTTCTCGCTCTCGCTCTCGTTCACGGTCTCGGTGCCGCTCCGGCTCAGGTCGACGGTGTCATGTCGCCCGCGAACATGAAATCCACCATCAGGCCGACCTGGGCGGCCAGCATCCGGCCGCCGTCGACGGTGGCGCAGCCCGCCGCGGCGGCCGCCGCGAGCAGCGCCGTCGGCCGGGGCGCGATGACCGCGTCGGCGACGACCTCGGCCCCGGTGAGCACGCCGGGCGCCACCGGCGGGCCGTCCTCGGGCCGCATGCCGACGGCGCTGGCGTTGACGACGAGGGCGTAACCGTCGCCCGGTGCCGTCACCGCGGTGACGCGGACGCCCGGGACGGCGGCCGCGACCCGGTCGGCGAGGGCGTCGGCCCGGGCCGCGGTCCGGTTGGTGATGTCCAGCTCCGCCACGCCGTGGTCGGCCAGGGCGAGGGCGATCCCGGAGGCCGCCCCGCCGGCCCCCACGAGGAGCACGCGGGCGTCCTTGACGGTGCCGCCCGCGTCCTGGATCGCTCGCACCATGGCCTCGCCGTCGAGCATGTCGCCGGTGAGGGAGCCGTCCTCCTCGCGCCGGATCACGTTGCAGGCGGCGGTGCGGGCCACCCGCTCGCCGGCCGTCGTCAGCAGGGGGACGACGGCGTGCTTGTGCGGCATGGTGACCACGGCGCCGCGGAACGTGTCGGTGACGCGCAGCGCGGCGGCGACCGTGGCGAGGTCGTCGGCGGCCACCCGCAGGGGCATCAGACGGGCCTCCAGGCCCCGCCGTTCCAGCTCCGCGTTGACCAGCTCCGGGGAGCGGGCCTGGACGACCGGGTCGCCCAGCAGCAGGGTCAGCGCGGTGCGCCCGGTGATCGGGGGGAAGCCGGCCGGCATCACGCACCCGCCAGGGCCGTGGCCGGCACGGTGTCCACCGCACCGGCCGGGAGCAGCCGGGTGAGGTTGCCGGAGAGGATCAGCTGCTGTTCGCGCCGTTTGACGCCCGCGAACACGGTGGGCCCGTGCACGATCTTCTCCACCAGCCGGGTCAGGCCGTTGGTCATGCGGTTCAGCGGCCAGTCCGTACCGAAGACGATCTTGTGGTTGATGCCCAGCCGGAACAGATGGTTCAGATGTGCCTCCCAGCCGTGCGGGAAGGCCGTGCCCGCGAAGCCGCCGATGTCCAGGTAGACGTTGCGGCGGTACGACGCGAGGTACCCGGTGACGTCCAGGTGCACCAGCCCGCCGTGGCCGAGGATGAAGTTGACGCCCGGGAAGGAGCGGGCCGCGCGGTCGATCTGGAGCGGGTGCGCCGGCTCGTAGGCGAAGCTGCCCGCGGTGGGGCCGGTGTGCACGAAGACCGGCAGGCCGCGCTCGGCACAGATCTCGTAGTACGGGAAGAGCCGTTCGTCGGACGGCGAGTAGCCGCACGGCGGATAGAGCTTGATGCCCTCGAACCCGTACTCGCTCACATGCCGTTCGAAGTCCCGCAGCCCCTCCTCTCCGCGCCGGGGGTCCACGCCGATGAACACCCAGAAGCGTCCGGGGTGCCGCTGCCGGATCTCGTGGTGGCGGGCGGCCATCTCGTCGAGGGACAGCCGCATCGGGTGCAGCAGCCCGAAGTCCGGCACCAGCAGGACCGTGCGGGCGACACCCGCACGGTCCATCTCCTGGACCAGCTCGTCCGCCATGTCGTCCCGGTGCTGGGCCTGAAGGGCCGTCAGCGCCCGTCCGGCGCGGGCCGGAATGCCCTCGGCGGTGTGCCGTCGCTCGATGTTGGCCGCGACGTCGGCCACGAAGCGTTCCGGGATGAAGTCCGCGGACGCCACATGGCAGTGCGCGTCGAAGATGACGGGCAGGTCGGTCGAACTGGTCACGGTTCTCCACTTCCGTTCGTTCGGACTCAGGCGTCGGTGGCGGCCGCCGTGGGGAAGCAGTAGGCCAGCAGGCCCCGGAGCGAGAACGCGCCGGCCTCCTCCGCGTGCTCGTAGTCGAACTCGATGTCCGTCTCGTCCTCCAGGTAGGCGATCAGCCCGGTGAAGCCCATCGAGTCCAGGACGCCCGCGGCGAACAGGTCGGTCTCCGCGTCGAGTTCGCCCTCGTACTCGCCCTCGTTCCACTCGACGACCCAGTCGAGCAGCTTCTGCTCCAGGGCCGCAAGGTCGACCGCCATCACTGTGCTCCCATCCGCCCGGCCGGCAGCCGGTCTCCTGTCAGGAGGCGCTCGATGGTGCCCCCCATGATCATCTTTCGCTGTGAACGCTTGATGCCCGCGAACACCGTGGAGCCTTCCCGGAACTCGCCGACCACCTGGGCCAGCGTCGCGGAGAGCCGGAAGGCCGGCCAGCTGGAACCGAACACGATCTTGTGGTTCAGGCCCAGCTTGAACACCCGGTTGAGGTGGTGCTGCCAGCCGTCCGGATCCAGTACCGACACGAAGCCGCTGACGTCCACGTACATGTTCGGCCGGTAGCCGCACAGGTACATGGCCTCCTCGACGTGCGTCACCGCTCCGTGCCCCATGATGAAGTTGACGCCCGGGAAGTCCCGGGAGGCCTGGTCCAGCAGCAGGGGCTGGCCGTAGGTGAAGTCCAGGGCCTGCCAGCCGGGCCCGGTGTGGCTGAGCACCGGCAGCCCGCGCGCCGCACAGATCTCGTAGTACGGGTACAGCCGCCGGTCGCTGGGCGAGTAGCCGGCCAGCGGATACAGCTTCATCCCCTGGAAGCCCAGTTCGTCCACGCAGCGCTCGAAGAGGGCCACCCCCTCGTCGCCGGCGCGCGGGTCGACACCCCACAGGACCCGGAACCGGCCGGGGTGCCGGCGCAGGATGCCGGCGTGCAGCTCGGCCAGCTCGACCGGGGTCAGCTTGGCGTCGGCGACATGGGTGAAGTCCGGGACGATCAGCACCGACTCGTCGACTCCGGCGGCGTCCATCTCCTTCACCAGCCGGTCGGCGTCATGGTCCTGGTACTGGGCGTGGACCCGCTCGTAGATCCGGTCGCGCTTGACCGGCTGGCCCATCGTGGAGAGCCGGTGGTAGGCGTTCTCCGCCTGCTCCTTGATGTACTCGGGCGGGATCGCGAGGTCGCTGCCCAGGTTGACATGGGCGTCGATGATACGGATCCGCTCCGGGCCGGCTGCGCTGGTCACGCGCGTTCCCCCTTGTTCTCGCGACGGGCCGACAACTCGGCGAAGTACTCCTCGACGGCTGCCCGGCGCAGCTTCATGTTCTTGGTCTGGAACCGCGGGTCGGAGTGCAGCGGGTGGTCGACGAAGACCAGGCTGCCCAGCCGGCGGTGCTGCTCGATGGTGCCGTTGACCTTCTCGATCGCGGCGCGGGCCGCGGCCTCGGTCTCGGCCGTGACCGGGCCGGCCAGGCTCACCACCGCGCCCAGCCGGCCGGAGGTGCCGGAGGAGACCACGACGAGTTCCGCGACCCCCTCGGCACCGGCGAACAGGGCCTCGATCTCCGCGGGGTTGACCTTGCGTCCGCTGCCGAGCGTGATGACGTCCTTGCGGCGGCCGCGCAGCGTGAGGAAGCCGTCCTCGTCCAGCGTGCCGAAGTCGCCGGTGAGGATGGATCCGTCGGGCAGGAAGGTCGGTTCGGCCGCGGGGTCCACCTGGAAGTAGCCGAGGCTGAGCGGGGCCGGCCGGGTGATGACCAGCTCCCCGTCCTCGGTGAAGGTGACGGCGCTCGGGTCGATCAGTTTGCCGACGGTGCCGGCGCGGCGGGCCTTCTCGGTGTTCCAGGCGATCATGCCGCACTCGGTCATGCCGTACGCCTCCAGCAGGCTCAGCCCGGCCGCCGCGTAGGCGTCCAGGGTCGAGGTGCGGATCGGCGCCATCCCGGTGATCATGAAGCGGATCCGGCCGCCGAGGAAGGCGTCCAGGGACTGGCCCTTGCCCGCCTTGCGGTGCAGCTGGAGCGTGGAGTCGTAGAACACCGGGGGCGCGATCAGGAAGGTCGGCCGCTCGCTCTGCAAGGCGGCGAAGACCCGTTGGAACGGCGCCAGGGCCACGTCGGCACCGGCCCACAGACAGCAGTAGACGGACAGGCGCTGCTGGTAGTTGGAGAGCGGCAGGAAGATCAGATGCCGGTCCTCGGCGCTGACGCCGAAGGCCTCCAGGAAGCGGTTGATCACATACTCGGTGCCGCTGCGGGAGATCCTGAGCCCCTTCAGGGATCCGGAGGTACCCGAGGAGAACACCAGGCTGTGCAGGTTCGGCAGGTCCTGGACGGGGGCGTCCAGCGGCAGCCGGCGCCCGGCGAGACGGTCGCCGGGGGAGAGCACCGGGCCGTCCGCCGACGGCTCCTGCCCGTCGTGCTCGGCGACCAGCGCGACCAGCCCGGCCTCGGCCAGGAACGCCTCGACGTCGTCGGGCGGCGGTGTGCCGTCGGGCAGCGCGTACAGATGCGCGCCGACTTCCAGCGTCGCCAGGTCCCAGACCAGCCATTCGAGGCTGTTGCGGGCATTGATGCCGATCAGCTGGCCGGACCTGACCCCGGCCGTCCGCAGGTCGTCGATCCGCTCCCGCACCAGCTCGGCCAGCCGTGCGTGGCTGATCTCCCGGCGGGTGCCGCTGATGGATATGTCCACCACCGTCGCCGTGTCGTTGCCCGTGTAGTGGTCGAGCAGACCCTGCAACCGCATCTCTTCGCTCACTGGTGCCTTCCTCTCGGTGGGCCTCACTCGGCCAGGTGCTTTCGGATCTCGTCGGCGAGCTGTTCGACCCTGGTCGCGACGAACCAGCTGATGCCTCCGGCGAGCAGGGCCTCGTAGCCCCCGGTGCCGGCGTCCCACTCGATGTCGATGTCGACGCGGCAGGCGGTCCCGCCCGACGGCACGACGGTGAAGCCGCGGCGCAGGGAGGTCCACATCCAGCAGTCGCCCGCGCTCAGGACCGGCCCGTCGGGGCCCGCCGCGTAGTGGTCCTCCCAGACCACGGGGTCCTCGCCGAGGGTGCCGGCGAACTCCGGTTCCACCGGCGGGCAGTCCTCCTGCTCGGGGTGGAGGCTGAACGGGTCCAGCGACCTGGGCCGCCGGCCGAGCAGTTCGCGCACCGCCGGTGCGGGGTAGGGCAGCTCCACGCTCAGCCGTTGCGGCGACATGGCGTCCACGCCCGTGGCGCCGCCGCCGGCCTGGTACGCCTCGACCTCCGCGAGCACCTCCTCCAGCACGTCCAGGCCCCGGTCGAGTTCGGCCTCGCCGATCACCATCGGCGGCTGCACCCGCAGCACGCTGTTGTTGTACAGCGAGTACGTCGAGGTCACCTGGTGCCTGATCAGCAGCCGGAGCACCAGGCCGCCGAGCGCCTCGTCGTGGAACTCCAGGCCGTGCATCATGCCGAGGCCCCGGTGGGCGCGCACCAGCTTGGGGAAACGGGCGGGAAGCTCCGTCAGCCGCCGCTGGATCTGCTCCGCACGGGCGTTCACCCGGGCCAGGAACTCCGGTTCCGAGGCGAGCTCGACGGCCGCGAGACCGACCGAGCAGGACAGCGGGTTGCCGCCCAGGCTGGAGCCGAAGGTGGACGGGGTGCGCTTCAGCGAGGTCCAGACCTCCGCGGTGCCCAGCACGGCCGAGATCGGCAGCAGGCCGCCGCCGAAGGCCTTGCCGATGCACACCAGGTCGGGGAGGACGCCGAACTGCTGGTGGGCGAAGAAGGTGCCGCAGCGCCCGAAGGCCGTCTGCATCTCGTCCAGGATCAGCAGCGCGCCGCGCTCGGTGCAGATGCGGCGCACCTCGCGCAGATAGTCCTCGGAGGGCACGATGACACCGCCCTCCGCCTGCACCGGCTCCAGCAGCACGGCGGCGGTGTTCTCGTCCACGGCCGCCTCCATCGCGGCGATGTCACCGAACGGCACCTGACGGAACTCGCTCATCAGCGGCCGGTAGACCGCCTCGTGCTCGGGCCGGCGGGAGGCGCTCAGGGTGGCGATCGTCTTGCCGTGGAAGCAGTCGACGGCGGTGACGAAGTACGGCCTGCCGGTGGCCGCGCGGGCCAGCTTCAGGGCGTTGTCGATGCTTTCGCCGCCGCCGTTGGCCAGGTAGGAGTAGCGCAGATGCCCGTCGGAGAGCCGCGCGAGGCGCTCCGAGAGACGGATCTGCACCTCCTCGAAGAGGATCTTCGTGCTGTTGAGGTTGGCGGTGTCCAGACGGTCCCGCAGGGCCTGCACCAGCCGTTCGTGCGAGTAGCCGAAGGACTGGTTGCCGTACTGGTCGAACAGGGCCAGGAAGGGCCGGCCGGTCTCGTCGTAGACATGGCATCCCTCCCCACGGCCCTGCACGCCGCAGCCCATGGTGAAGGCCATCTTGGCGTAGGTGGGGTGGTTGTACGCCGCTTTCGTCTCGGCCAGGGTCTGGCGTTGTGTACGCACGTCCGCTGCCTTCTCGTCAGTGGGAGCCGGAGGCCAGGACCGGGTCCTCCGTCTGTGCCGCGTGGGCTCGGCGCTGCTCGGCGTAGTCGCCGAAGAAGTACTCCAGCAACTGGCGTTCCTTGCCGTCGCTGTGGGCGATCCGTTCCGCGGCGCCGGCGAAGTCGAGGCCGCCGACCAGGCTGAGCGGTGCGCCGGCGAACCGCTCGTCGGGGTAGGGCTCGCACAGCGCGACGAAGCCGAGGGACTGGTAGAAGCCGCGCAGCGCGCCGGTGTCGTCCACGAAGAAGTCGCCGACCAGCCGGGTGGCGCCGCACCGGATGCCGTGCAGCAGGCCCGCGCGCATCAGGCCCATGCCGAGCATCCGGTGCCGGACGTCGGGCCGGGTCATCAGATGGCCCAGCTCCACCACCGTGTGCCCGTCCTTGAACTCGGTCAGGTCCGCCACGTCCTCGCAGGGCAGCCCCAGCTCCGAGTCGCGTACGACCTTGATGCAGCCGACCGCTTCGCCGTCCAGCCGGGCGAGGATGTAGTCGGCGTACGCGTCGAACCGGTCGAAGGTCCCGGCCATGTCGCCCGCGTCGTCGAGCCGGCCCTGGTCCTGGACGTACACCTGGTCCCGCAGCCGCATCACGGCTTCCTTGTCCGCGGTGCTCGTCGCGAGCGCGTAGGTGGTCTCGTCGGTCATCGCTCGGCCTTCCCTTCGCCGCGGACCAGCCAGCGGAAGAAGTCCCGGTAGCTGCGGTGGTGGTAGCGGGCCTGGGGGACTACGTCCCGGTGCATCTCGGACAGCTTGTGGAAGGGCAGGGTGGGCAGCAGGTGGTGCTCGACGTGGAAGTTGTTGGTGTTGGTCAGCCACGCCATGAAGCGGTTGGAGGTGATGGTGCGGGTGTTCTGGAACACGTCCGGGGTGTCGGTGTCGCAGCGGAAGTGCTCGGGCAGTTCGATCAGCGCGTGCGCCGGCAGCCCGACCAGCGCCATCGGCAGCAGCCAGGCCCAGACCACGGCCCAGGAGTGGGTGAGCGCGCACACCGCGACCGACGCCGCCAGCGTGCCGAGGATGATCAGGTGGTCGCGCCGGATGCGGCGCTGGGTCAGCGGGCTCTCCTCGCCGATGTCGCGGCCGGTCAGGACCCGTCCGCTGGTCAGCAGGAACTGCTTGTAGTGGGCGATCATCGACAGGCGGTACAGCCACAGCCCGGTCGTGCGCACGAGGGTGCTCTTCTCGCTGCCGTACTGGTCCCCGTAGTCGAAGAACTCCTGGTTCTCCGGGGTTCCGAGGTCGCGGTGGTGCCGCAGATGCGAGACCTGGTAGGCGGCGAAGGACACCAGCGTCGGCAGGCCCAGGATCACACCGGCGATGACGTTGAGGCGCCGGCCGCGGAAGGCGATGCTGTGCAGGGTCTCGTGCTGGAGTTCCAGCATGTGCGCGAACATGAGCCCGACGACGACCGTGCCGAGCGCCCGGGCCCACAGGGCCGGGGTCAGGGTGAGCCAGATGCCGCCGGCCAGCAGGACGGCGACCAGGGCGAGCTTGGCCGCGAAGATCCGGCCGTCTATCTCCCGGCGCAGGTGTTTGTACTTGGCGAGTAACTCCGGTGTTTCCCGATACTGTTCCGTGCTTTCGAGCATGCCTTCTCCCAAGGGGGCGGCGTGGTTGCCGGCCCCTGTGTCAGCGATTGCGGGCGCAGGTCAGGGGGTGGAGACCCGGCGGGCGAGGCCGGCCACGGTCGGGGCGTCGAACAGTTCACGCATGGTGGGCCTGACGCCGAACGCGGCGCGTACCCTGCCGAGCAGGCGCGCGGCGGACAGCGAGTCGCCGCCGAGCTCGAAGAAGTCGGCGTCGGCGTCCGGCGCGGGCACGCCCAGGACGTCGGCGAACAGGTCGGCGACACGCTGTTCGGCGGAGGTCAGCGGGGCACCCGAGCTTGTGGCACGGGCCACCGCCGGTGCGGGCAGGGCGGCGCGGTCGATCTTTCCGCTCGGGGTGAGCGGCAGCGTGTCGACCACGGTGACGAGCGGCACCAGATGGCCCGGCACCTGCTCGGCGAGGCGGGCGCGCAGCGCGGCGGGGTCGAGGGTGGCGCCGTCGGCCGGCACCACGTATCCGGCCAGCCGGCGCTCGCCCGGCCGGTCCTCCCGGACCATCGCGGCCGCCCGGGCGACGCCCGGCAGCCGCAGCAGAAGCGTTTCCACCTCGCCCAGCTCGATCCGGAAGCCGCGCACCTTGACCTGGTCGTCGTTGCGGTTGAGGAACACCAGGTTGCCGTCCGGGGTCCAGCGGACCAGGTCCCCGGTTCGGTACATACGGCTGCCGGGCGGACCGAAGGGGTCCGGTACGAACCGGTCGGCGGTCAGCTCCGGGCGGCCGAGATAGCCGAGGGCCAGTCCGACGCCCGCGATGTACAGCTCACCGGGCACGCCGGCCGGGACCAGGCGCCGTCCCGCGTCCAGCACATAGACCCGGAAGCCCGGTACCGGCCTGCCGATCGGCGGTGCCGGCGCGTCCGCCAGGGTGAGTTCGTCGCTGACGGTCGCGTAGACGCTCGCCTCGGTCGGTCCGTAGGCGTCGATGAGTCGGCGCTCGCCGGTCCAGTCCTGCACCACCTGGGGTGTACAGGCCTCGCCGGCCACCACGAACGTCACCGATGCGGGGACCTGCGCGGGGTCGAGCACCTGGAGCACCGAGGGCGGCAGCATCACATGGGTCACGGCGGACTCGGTGAGCAGCCGCTCCAGTTCGGGGCCGGGTTGCAGGCGCGGCTTGTCGGCCACCACCAGCGTCCCGCCCGTCAGCAGGGTCATCCACACGTCGGCGACCGACATGTCGAAGCTCGGTGACACGAACTGGAGCAGCCGGGTGTCCGCTCCCAGGCCGAAGCACTCGGTGGCCAGGTTGCGCAGGTTCGCGGCGCCGCGCTGCGGGACGACCACACCCTTGGGCGAACCCGTCGAGCCGGAGGTGTAGATGACGTACGCGGGGTCCTCCGGGTCGAGCGGTCGGATGCGGTCCGCCTGGCCGAGGGGCGCGTCGGACAGCCGGGCGAGCCGGCCCTGCACGCTCGGGTCGTCCAGGTTCACCCGGATCGCGTCCAGCGCCTCCATCGCCTGGTGGGTGCTCGCGTCGACCAGCAGCAGTACCGGGCGGGCGTCGGCGGCCATGTAGGCCAGCCGCGGTGCCGGATAGCCCGGGTCGAGCGGCAGGTAGGCGGCGCCCGCCTTGAGGACCGCCGCCATGGCGGCCACCAGCCGGATCGAGCGGGGCAGTCCGAGGGCCACCACATCGCCGGGTCCGACCCCGCGGGCGGCCAGCAGCCGGGCGATCCGGTTGGTCTGCGCGTCGAGTTCGGCGTACGTCACGGACGTGGTGCCGTCCTCGACCGCGACGGCGTGGGGGGTCGCGGCGGCCTGCACGTGGAAGAGGTCGGGGACCAGGTGGTGCGGGCCGCCGGCATCCGCCGCGGTGCCCCAGTCGAGCAGCAGCGCCCGTTCCTTGGCGCCGACCAGGTCCGGCCGGGACACCGGGGTGTCCGGTCCGATCTCCAGGATCTGGTCCAGGAAGTCGAGCAGGCGCCTGAGGTGGTCCTGTGCCTCCTGCTCGGTGTAGAGCCGCGGATTGGCGTCGACGATCAGCTCCACCTCGTCGGCGGACGACTGCCGGAAGGTGACACTGATGTCGTCCACGCCCACACCCTGCACGCTGCGCCGCAGGGCCGTGCAGGGCCCGAACGCGAGGTCCGACTCGAAGCCCAGCACGTTCACCACCGGCCCGGAGATCTGCCGGCCCCGCCCGACCAGGCCGAGGTCGCGCAGCAGCTCCTCCGCGCGGTACCGCCCGTGCAGCGTGATCTGCCGGATCTCGGAGCGCACCCGCCGGGCCAGCTCCGACCAGCTGTCCGCGGGGTCACACGTCACCCGCAGCGGAAGGATGTTGGCGGTCATGCCGGGCACGGTGCGGCCCGCCTTGCTGGTGCGGCCCGAGATCGGCATGCCGAGGGTCACATCGGTGCGGTCGGTGAGCCGGGCGACGTACACCGTCGTGGCGGTGATGGCCAGCTCCGACCAGGCCACGCCGAGGCGTTCGGCGGTGGCGAGGAGCCCTGCCACGCGCGCCGGGCCGAGGTCGGTCTTCACGCGCTGTGTCCCGCGCGGGCCGGGTGACGGCCGCGGGGAGAGCGTCGGCGGCTCCGGCGCCCCGGCGAGCCGGGCGAGCCAGAAGTCGCGGTCGCGGTCACGGCGCGTGGAGGAGCGGTAGGCGCTGTCCTCCTGCTGGAGGATCTCCATCGGGGCGAGCGGCGCGGACCGGGACTGCGGGACGCCGCCGGCGAGTTCGGTGTAGATCTCGGCAAGCCGGCGGCCCACGAGGTCCAGGCTCCAGCCGTCCAGCACGATGTGGTGGCCGCGGCGGTAGTAGAGCAGGTGGTCGTCGGCGAGCAGGAACAGGGCGGCGGAGAACAGCGGGCCGGCCACCAGGTCCGTCCGCCGCCCCATGTCGGCTTCCATCCAGGCGAGCGCGGCGGCGCGGGAGTCGGAGCGGTCCCGCAGGTCGACTCGTGTCAACGGCCAGCATGGTTCGTCGCCGAGGAGCTGCACGGGGCCGTCCTCGCCCTCGGCGAAGGTCACCCGGCAGGCCTCGACCTCCGCGCTGAGCCGGTGGTGCGCGAGCGTCAGCGTCTCGGCGCTCACCGGGCCCTTGATCTCGAGGTAGTCACCGACATTGAAGGTGGATCCGTCCGGGTCTGCTGCTTCTCCGGCGAACCAGACCCCGAGCTGGGCTGCGGTGAGGGGTCGGCTCGGTTTTTCGCCGGACTGGCGCATCACAGTGGGCCTCCAAGGAATTCCGGGCATTCCGACGGAGCCCTAGGGCCGCGGCAATGAGGCCTGTGGGCGGTGTGCAGGTGAAATGGCTGAGACGGCCAGAAATCTCTCAGCGAGCGGCGTTGCGACTCTGGTCCGGTGAGTCCGACCCCCTGGCTTCATCTTCACCGCAGGTCTCCCCGTGTCGCAACGATCTTGGGTGACCTGAACACGACATGACTGGAACCGGACAGCCATGCATTCCGGTCGCGTGACAGAACGCGGTTTTCTGCCACGTGCACAAGAGAGCCCGTTCCACCTGGCCGGACGCCGGCCGCGGGCGGGGGCCAGGCCGACCGGCCTGCGCCGCGCGGCCGCCTCGGGTCGTTCCTGGCCATGTACGATCAGTCCGCGCGGGCCCGCCCGACCACCCCAACACCCCGACGTGGCCGCCTACTTCATCGGCTCCGACGGGCTCGGCCCGGAACCTCATGCCCCCGGTAGCCCTGACCGTCCCACCCGGAGAATCACATGCGCACCCAAGCGGCTGTCTCGCACGGACCCGACACCGGTTTCACCATCGAGGACGTCGAGATCTCCGACCCCCGCCCCGACGAGATCCTCGTCCGCCTCACCGCGGTGGGCATCTGCCACACCGACCTGGCCATAAAGGCCCGGATGCCCGCAGGCGTTCCCGCGGTGTACGGCCATGAAGGCGCCGGCGTGGTGGAGGCGACCGGTGCCGATGTCACCGGTGTGAGAGCCGGAGACCACGTCGTCCTGAGCTACAACAGCTGCGGCGCCTGCGCCCGGTGCGCCGCCGGACGGCGCGCGTACTGCGAGCGGTTCATCGCCCTGAACAACGCCGGGCGCCGCGAGGACGGCAGCTCGGTCCTCAGCCGTCCGGGCGGCGACGTCTGGTCCTCGTTCTTCGGTCAGTCGAGCTTCGCCCGGCACGCGCTCGCCACGCGCGAGAACGTCGTCGTCGTTCCGCGGGACACCGACCTCGTGACTGCGGCGCCCATGGGGTGCGGCTTCCTGACCGGCGCGGGCTCGGTGGTCAACCTGCTGCGGCCCACTCCCGGCTCCAGCCTGGTGGTGTACGGCGTCGGCGGGGTGGGACTCGCGGCGGTCATGGCCGCCGCGGCCCTGGGCGCCGGCACCGTCATCGCCGTCGACCTCTCCAAGGAGCGGCGGACCCTCGCGACGGAAGTCGGTGCCACCCACGCCCTCGACGGCGCGAGCGAGGACCTTGTCGAGCAGATCATGGAGATTACCGCGGGAGGCGCGACCCACGGCCTCGACACCACCGCCGTCCCGGGTGTGATCCGCAACGCGGCTCTGGCCCTGGCCCCGCTGGGATCCCTGGTCGTCGTCGGCCTCGGGGCGGGGGACATCGGCCTCGACGTGATGGACCTCATCAGAGGAGGCAAGACGGTACGGGGCAGCATCGAGGGCGACGCGAACCCGCACGAGCTGGTGCCCCTCCTGCTCGACTGGCACGCGCAGGGCCGTTTCCCCGCCGACCGGGTCATCTCCACGTTCGCCTTTCAGGACATCGACGAGGCGGTCGCCCGCATGCGGACGGACGTCGTCAAACCCGTCCTCACGTTCTGACACGGACTATGCGTCGTGCCCCGGCGCAGGCTTCATAAACAAGGCAGCCTCGGGGAATGCGGGCCACATTGCAGGGCACACGGGCGGCAGGAGGTTGATACATATGGTTCCCCTGCTGCTGGTTCTTCTTCTCGCGCTGGTCCTTTTCGGTGCCGGCTTCGCCATCAAGGTTCTCTGGTGGGTCGCCGTCGCCGTCCTGGTGCTGTGGCTCCTCGGCTTCGTCATGCGCTCCACCAGCGCCGGCGGCGGCCGCGGCCGCTGGTACCGATGGTGATCCGACCACCCTGGACAGCGCGTTCGCAGGGCCCGGCCGCTTGGACGGCCGGGCCCTGCGCGCATGCCTGGTGACCCGCGTCGCGGCTATGCCACGCGGATACCGACGACACAGGTGTCGTCGTCCGTGTCCGACCTGCTGTAGGTCAGCAGCCGGTCGAGCTGCTGGTCGAGGCTCTTCGGCGCGGTACGGGCCGTGGTCAGCAGGTGGGTCAGGGACTCCTCCACGGACCGGTCCCGGCGCTCGATGAGCCCGTCGGTGTACATCAGCAGCATGTCCTCCGGCTCGACCGGCAGCTCGGCTTCCTCGTAGTCGGCTTCGGGCACCGCGCCGAGCAGCAGGCCCTGGACCAGTGGCAGCGGGGCCGCCTCCCGGCCGCGGACCAGCACGGGCGGGAGGTGGCCCGCCCGCGCCCAGCGCAGCACGCGCCGGTCCGGGTCGTACAGGGCACACACCGCGGTGGCGGTGACCCCTCCGGTCAAGTGGTGCGCCACGATGTTCAGCCAGGACAGCAGCTGACCCGGCCCGGCACCCGTCACGGCGAGGCCACGCAACGCGTTGCGCAGCACGACCATGCTGGTGGCGGCCTCGATGCCGTGGCCCGCGACATCACCCACGCACAGCAGCACCAGCCCGGACGGCAGCATCACGGCGTCGTACCAGTCGCCGCCCACCAGATGCTCGGTCTCCGCCGGCCGGTAGCGCACCGCGACCTCCAGACCGGGCACCGTCAGGGGCGCCTGCGCGGGAGGCATGATGGCGTGCTGCAACTGAAGGGTCAGACGGTTGCGTTCCGTCGCCTGCTGCTCGGTGTGGGCGAGCTGGTCCCGGGTCGCGGCGAGCGCCACCTCCGTCCAGTGCTGGGCGGAGATGTCCTGGTAGGCGCCCCGCACGACGGACAGCCGGCCGTCGGTGTCCAGGGCCGGCTCGGCGACCACCCGGATGTGCCGGGTCACACCGTCGGGGCGCTGGAGCCGGAAGGCCGCGGAGGCCGGCCGGCGCCGGTGCAGCAGCGTGCGCAGGAACCGGCCGAGGGCCACCGCGTCGTCCGGGTGCGCGTGCGCGGGCAGCTCCTCCAGCGGTACGGGCTTGCTCGCCGGGGACCGGCCGTAGAGGTGGAACAGCTGGTCGTTCCAGGTGATCTCGCCGGTGAGCAGGTTCTCCTCGAAGCCCCCGATACGGCCCAGGCGTTGGGCGTGCTGGAGCAGGCTCGCCAGCCGCGCCGTCTCGTCCTCGATACGCCAGATCAGCAGCACGCTGCTGCCGTGGCGGCTGATGCTGAGGTCCGCGACCACCGACAGCGGCACCTGGTCGACGAGCGCGGTCAGATGCATCCGGCGGCCGCGGAACGGCTCCCCGGTGGCGTAGACCCGCTCGACCCGCTGGAACAGCTCGCTCTTCCCGGCGGCCATGGGGAACGCCTCCAGCAACAGCGCTCCGCTGACCACCGCGCGCGGCCGGCCGGCCGGGTCCAGGAAACGGCTGTTGACGTGCTGGATGCGGAAGTCCACCAGCTGGCCGGAGTCGTCGAGGTGCGGCACCAGCACCAGAGCGGGGTCGTGGAGCCCGTCGGCCAGGTCCATGAGCTCGACGGCGTCCGGCAGGAGCCGTGGTTCCTGGCCGACGCCCTCGCGCAGTATGGATGTCTCCAACGTGTGCGCGCACAGCTCGGCCAGGGCTTCCACCTGCCGGACGATCTGCGGCGGCTGCGGCTCCAGCGGCCCCGGCCAGGCGATCTCCAGGACACCGTGGATGCGGCCCCCCGTGCCGGCGGGCACCGCGACCCGGCCGCCGTCCGGATACATGTGCCGGCCGATGGTGGGCAGCCCGATGCCGGCGAGCGACTCGAACCACTGACCGGTGCGCTCGGTCAGTCCCCGGCGCGCCACGGTCGCCACCTCCGGAGGAACGTAACGCCACCGGAGGGCCTCGGCGGGGGAGAAGCCGGCGCTTCCGCCGAGGGTGAGCGAGCCGTCCGCGCCCGCGCTCCACACGGCGACGGCGACCGCGCCGAGCGGGCGCAGGGCATGCTCCAGCAGAGCGTTGGCTACGTCCTGAGTGTCGTCCGCGGCCAGCGCGCCGCTCTCCGCCGCCCGCAGCCGCAGGGCGGTGTCCTGGCGCGCGGGCGTCTCGGCGGCCGTGCTCAGAAAGGCGTCCGCGATCTCCGACACCCGGTCGCGGGCGGCCTGGTTGATGACGTCCACCGCGAACTCCAGCGGCGTCACCTTGGCCTGCTCGGTCAGCTCCGCGAGCTGCCGGGCGGCCTGCGCCGGACCGCAGCCCAGCCGCTCGACCAGGATGCCCTTGGCCAGCTCGATCAGCGCCCGGCCCTCGGCCTCCGCATGCGCGGTACGGACCTCGTGGCGCAGCCGTTCCACCGTGGCGGCCAGCCTGCCGACGGGGGAGGTGGGGGAGACGCCCGTGAGGTCCGGCGGGTCGGCGCGCAGCTCGATGCCGTCCGACTCACGTTGCTGCTCGGGCGTGTTCACGATGTGCATGCTCCTCGGCTGAACGACGCCCGGTCGCGGCTCCCGCCGCGCCGGGCGGTGCCCGACCTGCGGGCGGGTGGCACCGGCGCGCTCACGTGGACAGCCAGCGTCGGACGCAGGCGATGAGGTCGCGGGTGTCGACGGGCTTGGTGACGTAGTCGCTGGCGCCGGAGGCCAGGGACTTCTCCCGGTCGCCGGGCATCGCCTTGGCGGTGACGGCGATGATCGGCAGCTCGGCGTACTGCGGCAGCTTGCGGATCTCGGCCGTGGCCGTGTAGCCGTCCATCTCCGGCATCATCACGTCCATCAGCACGAGCGCGATCTCGGGGTGGGCGAGCAGCGTGTCGATGCCCTTGCGGCCGTTCTCCGCGTGCAGCACCCGGAAGCCGTACATCTCCAGGATCCCGCTGAGTGCGAACAGGTTGCGTGCGTCGTCGTCGACGACCAGGACCGTACTGCCCTGGAAGCTGTCGTCCACCGGGGGTGCGAGGTCCTGCGGGTCCTCGATCCGGACCAGGGAGAGCACCTCCCCGGGTGCCTCGGCGGCCAGGTGCAGGGCGATGCGTTCGCGCAGCTCGTCCAGGCTGGACAGGAACTCCAGGGACCCGTCGTCGCGGTGGGAGCGCAGCGCTTCGGCCCGTGCCGCCTCCGGCCGGTGGCTGCTGTGCACGAGCACCGGCACGTTCGCCAGCCCCGAGTCGCCTTCCAGGGCCTGGAGGAACCGGCTCGCCTCGCCGTCGGGCATGTCCAGGTCCAGTACGACACAGTGGCAGGAGTCGGTGGCCAGTGCGCCCGCCGCCTCCTGCGCTCCGACGGCGGTGATGACGTCCACCGCCGGCAGCGGGGAGCCGTCGTCCGGGGCGTGCCGGGCCACGTCCGCGACCACGCTCTCGGCGACCAGGGTGAGCAGCCCGCGCGACCGCTCCTCCACCACCAGGAGTCGGCGCGGCGGCTGCTGGGCGACGCCAGGCCGCGGCCCGGCGGTGGTGCGGCCCGCGGTGGCGGCCGCCGCGAGCTCGGCCGGTTCCTTCGGGGCGGGCCGGCCGGCGCCGAGCAGCTCTTCGAAGTCCGGCCGGGCCACCGGCAGGTACAGCGTGAAGGTGCTGCCCCGGCCGGGCGCGCTGTCCACCGCCACGGCACCGCCGAGCAGATGCGCGATCTCCCGGGTGATGGACAGTCCGAGGCCGGTTCCGCCGTACTTGCGGCTCGTGGTGCCGTCCGCCTGCTGGAACGCCCCGAAGATCGACTCAAGGTGCTGCTCCGGGATGCCGATGCCGGTGTCCCGCACCCGGAACGCCACGACGGCACCGCCGCGCACGACGCCCTGCGGCACCTCGTCGTCCGTGGCGGGCTCGATGGCCAGCTCGACGCCGCCCTGCTCGGTGAACTTCACCGCGTTGGACAGCAGGTTGCGCAGCACCTGCCGCAGCCGGGAGTCGTCGGTGAGCAGGTCGGCGGGGGCGCCCGCCGCGGTGGTGACCGCGAACTCCAGCCCCTTCTGGGCCGTCATCGGGCGGAAGGTGGCCTCGACGTACTCGATGAGCCGGCGCAGCGGCACCCGCTCCGGGGTGACGTCCATCTTGCCCGCCTCGACCTTCGACAGGTCCAGGATGTCGTTGATCAGCTGGAGCAGGTCGCTGCCCGCGGAGTGGATGATCCCCGCGTACTCGACCTGCTTCGGGGTGAGGTTGCGCGAGGGGTTCTGGGCGAGCAGCTGGGCGAGGATGAGCAGGCTGTTGAGCGGGGTGCGCAGCTCGTGGCTCATGTTGGCCAGGAACTCCGACTTGTACTTCGAGGCCAGCGACAACTGCTGGGCGCGGGCCTCGAGTTCCTGCCGGGCCTGCTCGATCTGGAGGTTCTTCGCCTCGATGTCGCGGTTCTGCGCCGCCAGCAGGGAGGCCTTGTCCTCCAGTTCGGCGTTGGAGCGCTGCAACTCCTCCTGCTGGGACTGCAACTCGGCCGAGCGCGCCTGGAGTTCGGCGGTCAGCCGCTGCGACTCCTCCAGCAGCTCGTCGGTGCGGGCGTTGGCCACGATCGTGTTGACGTTGACGCCGAGCGTCTCGCGGAGCTGTTCCAGGAAGTCCCGGTGGATGGGGGTGAAGGAGGTGACCGACGCCAGCTCGATGACGCCGAGGACCTGGTCCTCGAAGAGGATCGGCAGCAGGATCAGCGCGGTCGGCACCGCCTGGCCGAGCCCGGAGGAGATGGTCACGTAGCCGTGCGGCAGCTCGTCGACGGTGATGGTACGGCGGCTGCGCGCGGCCTGGCCGACCAGCGAGTGGCCGAAGGAGAACCGGGTGGGCCGCTCGTCGTCGTCGGGCCTGCCGTAGGAGCCGACGAGGCGCAGCTGCGGGCCGTGCTCACCGTCCTCGGCGAGGTAGAAGGCCCCGTACTGGGCCGACACCAGCGGCGTCAGCTCGTCCATGATCAGCTCGGCGACCACGGGCAGGTCCCGGTGGCCCTGCATGAGGCCGGCGATGCGCGCCAGGTTGGTCTTGAGCCAGTCCTGCTCCTGGTTGGCCCGGGTGGTCTCGCGCAGCGACTCCACCATGGAGTTGATGTTGTCCTTGAGCTCGGCGACCTCGCCGGAGGCCTCCACCGTGATCGAGCGGGTCAGGTCGCCCTCGGCCACCGCGCTGGCCACGGCGCCGATCGCCCGGACCTGGCGGGTCAGGTTGCCGGCCAGCTCGTTGACGTTCTCCGTGAGCCGCTTCCAGGTGCCCGAGACGCCCTCCACCTCGGCCTGGCCGCCGAGGCGTCCTTCGGTGCCGACCTCGCGGGCGACGCGGGTGACCTCGTCGGCGAAGGCGGAGAGCTGGTCCACCATCGTGTTGATGGTCGTCTTCAGCTCCAGGATCTCGCCGCGGGCGTCCACGTCGATCTTCTTCGACAGGTCGCCCCGGGCCACGGCGGTCGTCACCAGAGCGATGTTGCGCACCTGACCGGTCAGGTTGTTCGCCATGGAGTTGACGTTGTCGGTGAGGTCCTTCCAGGTGCCGGCCACGTTCGGCACATGCGCCTGGCCGCCGAGGCGTCCTTCGGTGCCGACTTCACGCGCGACGCGGGTGACCTCGTCGGCGAACGCGGACAGGGTGTCGACCATCGTGTTGATCACATCGGCCAGTGCGGCGACCTCGCCCTCGGCCGCGACCGTGATCTTGCGGGACAGGTCGCCCCGCGCGACGGCCGTGGCGACCTGGGCGATGGAACGCACCTGGCCGGTCAGGTTCGACGCCATCACGTTCACGTTGTCGGTGAGGGCCTTCCATGTGCCCGACACGCCCTTGACGTCGGCCTGGCCGCCGAGGCGTCCTTCGGTGCCGACTTCACGCGCGACGCGGGTGACCTCGTCGGCGAAGGCGGAGAGCTGGTCGACCATCGTGTTGATGGTGTTCTTGAGTTCGAGGATCTCGCCGCGGGCGTCGACGGTGATCTTCTGCGACAGGTCGCCCTTCGCCACCGCCGTGGTCACCTGGGCGACATTGCGGACCTGGTTGGTCAGGTTGCCCGCCATGAAGTTGACCGAGTCGGTGAGGTCCCGCCACACCCCCGCGACCCCGGGTACCTTGGCCTGGCCGCCGAGGCGTCCTTCGGTACCGACCTCGCGGGCGACGCGGGTGACCTCGTCGGCGAAGGCGGACAGCTGGTCCACCATCGTGTTGACGGTTTCCTTCAGCTGGAGGATCTCGCCGCGTGCGGGCACGTCGATCTTCTGCGACAGGTCGCCCTTGGCCACGGCCGTGGCGACCTGGGCGATGTCCCGGACCTGGGTGGTCAGGTTCCCGGCCATGGCGTTGACCGAGTCGGTCAGGTCGGCCCAGGTCCCGGAGACCCCGGGCACCTCGGCCTGTCCGCCGAGGGTCCCCTCGGTGCCGACCTCCCGGGCTACGCGCGTCACCTCGGAGGTGAACACGGACAGCTGGTCGACCATGCCGTTGAACACGGTCGCGATATCGCCCATGAGGCCGTCGGCGTCCTCCGGCAGACGTGTGCCGAAGTCACCGTCCCGTACGGCAGTCAGCCCCGCCAGGAGCTGTCTGAGCTCCTCGTCACCCGGCCCGGCGTCGATGAGCTCGGTCCTGTCGCTGGTCATGCGCACCCTCGTCCCACTCCCCTGGAGCCCTCAGCGCTGAAGACTCGAACACCGCGGCGGCCCGCGGTGGGTCCGAAAACGCTCTGCATTTCCTCACCTCAACGGCCTGGGGCGAGGAGAAAAGACGTCGCAGGCTAACCCACTCGGCACCCGCCGAACAAAGCGTCCCCTCGCCGCCCACCTGGGAAGGGATCCGCCATGAAGAGCCATGCATGACATCGGAATCACGGGGTACGTGATCTGGTTTCCCCTCTCGATGTCCGCCAGGATCGCGGGGCTGGGGTGAGGGCGTCGGATCAAGCCCGCGAGGTACGGCGGAGCCGGCTGTTCGAATACAAGCGCCGCTGTCCCGAGGCCGACGGAGCGGCAACGGTCAGCGGCCGATGTAGAAGCGGATCGTGGTGCCCGCCTCGCCGGTGTGGATACGCACGAGGTCGGCGACGTGGTTGACGAGGAGCAGGCCCCGGCCGCCGGGCCGTTCGGGTGCCGCGGGACGCCGGCCGGCCAATGGGTCGGTGAGCCGGCCCGCGTCCTGAACCTCGCAGACGACCTGCTCGTCCTCCGCCCAGATCCGCAGCGTGCCGCCGCCCGCGCCGTGCACGACGCTGTTGGTGGTCAGCTCCGCCACCGCCAGCTGGAAATCCTGCAACCGTGTCCCGTCGAGCCCCAGCCGCTCGCCCTGCCGTACGGCGAACTCACGCACCACCGGCAGGTGGCCACTGCCCTCGAAGCGCGTCGCCCGGGCGGCGGGCGGCACGGGCAGAGCCTGGTTGTACCGGGCGACGACCGCCTCGGGACTGTACGCGGCGGAGGCCGTCTCACTCCCCTCGGCGACCACCACCGGGTGGGTGGCCCACGCGTCCTCCAGCACCTCCTGGTCGAGCCCGTCGACGTCGTACGGACACAGGATCGTGACGGCGCGCCCGGTGAACGCCTCGTTGATCAGCGCCTCGTGCTGCACACACGCGGGATACTCCACCGCGCTGCGACCGGGCCAGATCGGCTCACCGATGATGCGGACCCGTCCACCGGTATGGGCATCGGCGAACCGGCGCAGCACGCCGGGGATGATCCGCCCCGGGTTCCGGCCCGCCTGCGTCATGTCCACGAAGTGAACCCGACTGGCCTGGTCACCGAGCTGGTCCCTGATCAGCTTGAGCCGGTCCGGCGGCGCGGCGACCGCAACCGGCTCCTCCCTGCCCAGCCCCTCGAGAACGAAGGGGACCGTACCTGCCACATACTGCTGCTCCCCGCTGTAGAACAGCGCCGGATGCACGAAGTCCCGGGGGCTGGGGGCGGTGCCGGTCATGCGGTCACCTCGATCCCGCTCAGGCCGGACCAGAACAGGTCGAGAATGCGCGGTACCTGGGGCGGTGGTTGCTCGAGGACGAACAGACGGTCCCCGCTCAGCGACCGTGCGGCCAACGCCAGATCCGTCACCCCGGCCACGTCGATGAACGTCAGCTGGGACATCTCGACGTACAGGCAGCTCTCGCTCCGCCGTGACAGCCGGCCGAGGGCCTCCTGCCACACCGCCCGGGTACTCACGCCGACCTCGCCTTTCGCACACACGCCTGGGCGTTCCGACAGCGGACGCACTTCCAGCCAGGCACCGCCGTTCGACGGCGTGGCCCAGTGTCCCTCCGAATCGAGTGGGACATCCACGCTCTTCCCCTCACTCTGCCGGAATCGCCCCTCGACGGTGGTGTACCCGGCTCAGTACCACCGCTGTCCATCTATCAGGGTGCGACGCGAACCGGCAATCCGGCGGGCTGTGTCCTGCCCCGACCACGGATGCGGGTACCCCGAGCGGGCGAGTTCACCGTAACCCGCCGGGCCCAGTGGTGATGGGCCACCGCTCCGGCATACATCCCATGTAATGGCTTCGAAGCGGCGGCGTTCGTCGGCCAAATCCCGGGCCGTGGCAGGAATCTTTGCCGCACGTCTCGACAATCGCTGCATGCGCGCCCCTTAATTCATCCGATGTCTCGGGAGGGAACGACGGAGCAGGAGGAACCCCCGTTGCCGCACTCCATGTCACGCAGATCGGTCCTCGCCGCCCTGGCGGTCACGACGGCGGCCGCCGCGGCCGGTTCCGTCCCGGCGGCACCCGCGTACGCCGCGACGGACGCGCCGCTGCCCCTGCCACCGCTGCGGATCCCGCAGACCGACCTGGGCATCGAGCAGCAGCCGGACGCCGCGATCCAGTGGCTCCAGGACGCCAAGCTGGGCATGTTCGTCCACTGGGGCGTGTACGCGGGACCGGCCAAGGGCGAGTGGTGGATGCACGCCGCCCCGGTCACACCGGCGGACTACCGGAAGTACCTCACGGACGCCACCGACGAGCAGTTCACCGCGGACGCCTACGACCCGGCGGCCTGGGCGCAACTGGCCAAGGACTTCGGCGCGCGGTACGTGACCCTGACCACCCGCCACCACGACGGTTTCGCGCTGTGGCCGCTGAACCATCCCAACAGCTGGAACTCCGGTCAGGCGCCGCTGCACCGCGACTTCGTCAAGGACTACGTCGCGGCGGTACGGGCGGCCGGACTGAAGGTGGGCCTCTACTACTCGCCGATCAACTGGCGCTATCCCGGCTACTACGACGTCCACGGCACGAACTGCGCGCCGAACCCCTGGCACTACACCACCGATCCTGCGCACAAGGAGAACGCGCGGGTCCTGAAGACCGAGGTGTACCAGTCGGTCAAGGAGCTGGTCACCCGCTACGGCCCCATCGACGACCTGTGGTGGGACGGCGGCTGGCTGGCGGAGCAAGGCAGTGACGCGGACGCCGCCTTCTTCTGGGAGCCCGGCCGCTTCCGCGACCCCGCCAACGAGTGGCCGGTGGACGCCGCCTACGGCGAGACCGACGGCGACGGCAGGCCTCTGGGGCTGATGGGCATGGTGCGCAGGCACCAGCCCCATATCGTGGCCACCTCGCGGTCCGGCTGGATGGGCGACTACGCCAGCGACGAGGGGCCTTCGGTCCCCAGCGGGGCGATCCGCACCGGCCGGCTCGTCGAGAAGGTGTTCACCGTCGACGGCAGCTGGGGTTACAACGCCGACGCCACCGTCATGCGGTACGACACCGCCATGGACATCCTGGTCAACTGCTGGGTGCGGAACATGACCGCGATGGTCAACGTCGGCCCGGACCGGCACGGCACGGTGTCCGAGGCGCAGGCCGGCCTGCTGCGGCGGATCGGCGCCTTCATGGCGTCCTGCGGCCAGGCGGTCTACGGGACCCGCGGCGGCCCGTGGAACCCGGTCGACGGCCAGTACGGCTTCACCTACCGTGACGACACCTTCTACGTACACTTGCTGCCCGGCTACGACGGCACGTCCTTCACCACACCGGCGGTGGGCGATGCCAGGGTCGTGCGGGTCTTCGATGTGCGCTCCGGTGCCGACCTCGCCCACTCGGTCGACGGCGCCCGGGTCACGATCACCGGCATCGACCGCACCGGCCACCCCGAGGACAGCGTCGTCGGGGTCACCCTGGACCGGTCCGTGGAGCCGGCCGACATCGCCCTCGGCCGGACCGCGACGGCCGACAGCGAGGAGTCCTCGAAGGGCAACACCGCGGCACGGGCGATCGACGGGTCCACCTCGACCCGGTGGTGCGCGAACGACGGCCGCACCGGCCACTGGCTCACGGTGGACCTCGGCTCGCCCCGCCCGCTCACCGGCAGCCGCATCGCCTGGGAACGCGACGGGACGGACTACCGGTACCGGATCGAGGGCTCCGTCGACGGCCGGACGTGGACGACGCTGGTCGACAACACGGCTGGCACCGGCACCGCTCAGGTCCACGTGGCCATGTTCCGGGCCCGGGCACGGTACGTACGCGTCACGGTCACCGGGCTGCCCGCCGGGGCATGGGCGTCCATCCGCACACTGGAGGTCTACGACCGGCCCTTCTCCGCGGCCCCGGGGAACCCCGGCGGGTGACGGCGCGGCATGGTCACCGACCGGTTTTCACACTCGGGCGGTGGGTGAAGGCGCTCCGGTAGGCGGCCGGGGTCATGCCGATCTGGCGGCTCAGATGCTGGCGGAGTGACTCGCCGGAGCCGAGGCCGCTGCGGCGGGCGACATGGTCGACGGTGAGATCGGTGGTCTCCAGCAGCTCGCGGGCCCGCAGCAGCCGCTGCTGGAGCAGCCATTGGAACGGGGTCACACCGGTCTCGGCGGTGAACCGGCGGGTCAGGGTTCGCACACTGACCTTGGCCTGACCGGCCAGCTCGTGCAGAGAGATCGGCCGGTCGAGGTGCTGGAGCGCCCAGGCGCGAGCCGCGTCCAAGGAGGAGTCCGTCTCGGCCGGCAGCGGAGTCTGTACGAACTGCGCCTGCCCGCCGTGGCGGACCGGGGTGACGACGGCGGCACGAGCCGCCGCGTTGGCCGTGGCCGCGCCGTAGTCGCGGTTGATCAGATGCAGACACAGGTCGATCCCGGCGGCCGAGCCCGCTCCGGTGACGACCTGCCCGTCCTCGGCGAACAGCCGGTCGGCGTCCACGCGCACGGCAGGGAAGGCGCGTTGCAGTTCCTGGGCGAGAGCCCAGTGGGTGGTGGCGACGCGGCCGTCGAGGAGCCCGGCCTGGGCGAGGACGAAGGCGCCGCTGCAGATCGAGGCGACGCGCTTGCCCGCGGCGGCCGCCTCCCGCAGGGCGTCCAGCGCGGCCGGTTCGGCGTCGTGCCGGCTGGCGGTCGAGGGAACGATCACCGTGTCCGCCGCCGCTACCGCCTCGAGCCCGTGCCGGATCACCACATCGATACCACCGGAAGCGGTGACCGTACCCGGCACAGCGGTGCACACCGTCACCTCATAGCAGGGGTGTCCGCCCAGCGTGGCGGCGCCCAGCAGCGTCGACGGCATGGACAGGTCGAAGGGCTTGACCGCCGGGACGGCCAGGACGGCGACACGATGCATGGCTGGATCCTTGGACCTCGTGGCTATCAGGCCACTCACCCTACCCCGCGGCCGCACGACAGAGTGGGGCGTGCGGACGGGCCCTCCGCGAACCACGAACCAGGTTCCCCGCTTCGGGGAACGTTCCGCTTTTGAAGGTGAACGGAGACAAGATCATGGGTGGATCAGTCGTCATCGGGGCAGGCGCGACCGGCGTCGCGACCGCCAGGCAACTGGCCGACAGCGGCAGGCGGGTCCGCCTCATCACCCGCAGCGGCAGTGGTCCCGACCACCCCGGCATCGAACGGATCGCCCTGGACGCGGGCCGCACGGACGAGCTGGCCGAGGCCATGGCCGGAGCGACCACGGTCTTCAACGCCGCCATGACCGCCTACCAGACCTGGCCGGAGACCATGCCGCCGTTGTTCGCCTCGATTCTCGCCGCGACCGAGCGGGCCGGGGCCGACTACGTGATGCTCGGCAACCACTACGGCTATCAGCGGACCACCGGGCCGGTCACCGAGCGCACCCCGATGGTCCCGAACACCCGGAAGGGCCGGGTGAGGGCCGAGCTGTGGCGGCAGGCCAAGGACGCCCACGACGCAGGGCGGCTGCGGGTCACTGAAGTGCGAGCCGGCCAGTACCTGGGCCCGGGCGCGGTCTCGGCGTTCACGCTGCTGGTGGCGCCCCGGGTCCGTGAAGGTGAACTGGCTCTCGTCCATGGCAACCCCGATGCGGCGCATTCGTTTTCGTACACCGAGGACGTCGCCGCGGCGCTGGTGGCGGTCAGCGGTGACGACCGCTCCTGGGGACGGCCCTGGCACGCCCCGGTCATCACCACGACCCTGCGTCGGGCTGCGACCCACCTCGCCGAACTCCACGGAGCACCCGAGCCGCGGTTGGAGCCGCTCACCGAACGGGACTTGGCGCTGCTGTCCTTCACCGACCCGCTGTGGCGGGAGTTCGCCGAGATGAGCTACATGTCCGAGCGTCCGTTCGTCGTCGACGACAGCGATGTCCGCGACACGTTCGGGCTCAAGCCCTCCAGCCTCCGCGAAGCACTGGCGGCCTGATGCCATGGCGGGCGGGCCGGGGCTCCCGGCCCGGTCCCGCCCTCTGTCCCTCGGCTACGGGTGCCGGTGTCGATTCACGGCGTACGGCGTCCATCATGCTGCCGTGGCCCGGGAAGTCAGGACAGCCCCGAGGCCCGGAGCACCGCCTGCACCGTTTCGTCGTCGATACGGTGCCCCAGCCGCTCCAGGACATCCGCTCCGTGGCGCAGCGTGCCGCGTTCCAGGGAGCGACGGACGCCGGTGTCGAGTTCGTGCCACAGGAGCGGATTCGCGGAGAGGACGCGGGGGTCGAGTTCCAGGCGGTGGCCCTGGACGTCTCGCAGGACCAGGTGCGAGGAGACGCCGTCGTACTGCCGTACGGTCGTCAGCGCGTCCGTGCGGACCAGGTGCCGGCCCCAGGGGGTGCGGACCGCGAGCCAGCCGGGTCCCGCGCTCACCCGCGGGGGGAACAGGACGGCGCCCACCGCGGCCGACAGAGTGACCCAGAGCAGGGCGCGCGGCGGCGTCAGGCTTCCCGCGTCCCAGTCGACCAGGAGGCTCAGGGCGCAGAACAGCAGGGCGCAGCCCACCGCGAGCCGGGCGCTGCCACGCCAGTGGCGGTCGCCGGCCGTGCCTGCTGGCGGTCCGCTCTGTCGCATGAGGCTGACGCTAGGCGGCCCTACGGCCTTCGGCGACCGGTGCTTACGCGATCCTGGCGCCGTACGCGCGAATCCTGACGCCGTCCTGACGCCCCCGGGCGGAGCCGGTCCTCAGCCGGTGTGGACGCGAGGGCGCCTGTCGCGGTCCGGTTCGGCCTCGCGCAGGACCTCGCGGGTGACCGGGGCGACCTCGCCCTGGCCGAAGAGGAAGAAGCGCAGGAAGTTGGTGAAGGGGTTGCCCTCGGTCCACTCGAAGTACATGTGCGGGGTGCAGCCCGTCATGTCCCGGACGTGCAGGAGGAGCGCGGCGAGGGCGTTGGGGATGGAGGAGGACTCCACCGTCAGCACACGGTAGCGGCCGTGCAGGACCTCGCCCCGTACGGTCAGGCCGGCCTCGAACTCGGACGGGTCGGTGACCGTGACCTCGACGAAGACGAAGTCCTCCTGTTCGGGCATGTCGTTGTCGGCACGGATCTGCTCGACCTTGTCGCGGTACTCGGCCTTGTCCCGCGCACCGGGCTCGTTGGCGATGAACCGGATCTTGCGACTGGACATGTCGCGGATGAATCGTTCCGCCATGTCGTCCAGCTCCACGTGCGTGACACGCAGCTCGAAGGCGCGGGCCAGCCGGGACGCCAGGGAGATGAGGATGATGCCGACGATGAAGCAGGCACCGATCTTCACACCGTCCGGGCGCTCGACGACGTTCGCCACGGTGACGTAGAGCAGGACGGCCGAGACGACGGCGAAGCCGATGGTCCAGCCGCGCTGGCCGGCCCTGCGGGCGGCGATGGTCACCGCGATCGCGGCGGAGGACATCAGGACCAGCACGCCGGTGGCGTAGGCGCCGCCCTGCGCGTCGACGTCGGCGTCGAAGATCCAGGTCACCAGGAAGGCGACCAGGGTGAAGACGATCACCATCGGGCGCACGGCGCGGGCCCAGTGCGGGGCCATGCCGTAGCGGGGCAGGTAGCGCGGCATGAGGTTGAGCAGGCCGGCCATCGCGGACGCGCCGGCGAACCACAGGATGGCGATCGTGGAGAGGTCGTAGACCGTGCCGAAGGCGTTGCCCAGGTACTCGTGGGCGAGGTAGGCGAGGGCGCGGCCGTTGGCCTGGCCGCCCGTCTTGAACTCGTTCGCCGGGATCAGCACCGTGGTGATGAAGCTGGTGGTGATCAGGAAGACGCTCATGATCAGCGCGGCGGCCGTGAGCAGCTTCTTGGTGTCCCGGATCCGTCCGGTCGGCTTGTCCTCGGTGTCGTCCGGGTCGCCCTGGACGTGGGGCATGACGGCGACGCCGGTCTCGAAGCCGGACAGGCCCAGGGCGAGCTTGGGGAAGACCAGCAGCGACACGCCGATCATGGCGAAGACGTTGCCGTGCTGGGCGGTCAGGGCGCTGGTCCAGTCGGTGACCAGGTGTCCGGCGGTCAGGACGTGCCAGAAGCCGACGACCACGACGACGGCGTTCAGACCGAGATAGACCACCACCAGGGCGACGGCGACGCCGATCGCCTCCAGGAAGCCCTTGAGGAACACCGCCCCCAGCAGAGCCACCAGCAGCAGGGTGATCACCATCTGCCGGCCGTGCAGCACATGGGTCAGGTGCGGGTTCTCGATGAGGTGGGTGGAGGCGTCGGCCGCCGAAAGAGTGATGGTGATCAGGAAGTCGGTGGCGGCGAAGCCCAGCAGCGCCAGGACGAAGAGCTTGCCCTGCCAGAAGGACAGCAGCCGCTCCAGCATGGCGATGGAGCCCTCGCCGTGCGGACTCTCCTCGGCCACCCTGCGGTACACGGGGAGAGCGCCCGCGAGGGTGACGACGACGAGGACAAGGGTGGCTATGGGGGAGAGCAGCCCGGCCGCCAGGGCGGCGATGCCGGGCTGGTAGCCGAGGGTGGAGAAGTAGTCGACACCGGTCAGACACATCACCCGGTACCAGCGCTGGCCCTGGTGCGGGGGCTCGGGCTCGGCGTGCGGGCCGGTGTGGCCCCCCGCCTTGCCCATGTCGGACAGCCCCTCCAGCATCCAGGTCCGCAGGCGGGTCGTACTGGGAGGGTGTTCGGTGGTGGCCATGGACGTGCTCTCCTGATGTGCGGCTCAGCGTGGGGTTCCGGCCATCACGCGGACGGCGGCACCAGCCTAAGCACGGAGTGACGTGGGGGCCCACCTGTATGTGCGCTTGACGCATCAAGACCGCGTTAAGGCCGAGCCTGTCGTGTGCTGCGCCTCCTGAGCGTCAAAGTCCCGTCAAGATCGCGCCGATTGGCGCGAAGAAGCCGCAATGAAGCGTCGAAGCCTGTCGGAAACGGTCAGAACCTGAGGGCACCGCGCACATCTCGACGTAGCTGCGCGGTTTTCACCGAAGGAGTACCGCACCCATGACCGTCCTGACCACCGAGCCGGATGCCGTTCCCGCCGGCGAGGAGCCCCCGGATACCGGGGAGCGCCACCGGCTCACCGCCGTCACCGGGCTTGCCGCGCTGTCACTGGACGCGCTGGCGTCCGTGGCCTACGGCCCGGAGGCCATCGTGCTGGTGCTCGCCGCCGCGGGCGGGCACGGACTCGGCTTCACGCTGCCGGTGACGCTGGCCGTCGCCGCCCTGCTGGCGGTGCTGGTGGCGTCGTACCGGCAGGTGATCGCGGCCTTCCCGGACGGCGGTGGTTCCTATGCGGTCGCGAAGACGCATCTGGGGCCGCGGACCAGCCTGGTGGCGGCGGCCTCGCTGATCCTGGACTACGTCCTCAATGTCGCCGTGGCGGTCACGGCGGGGGTGGCCGCGCTGACGTCCGCCTTCCCGGCGCTGTACGGCGACCGGCTGTGGCTGTGCCTGGCCGTGCTCGGGCTGATCACGCTGGTGAACCTGCGGGGTGTCGCGGAGTCGGCGAAGGCGTTCATCGTGCCGACGATCGTCTTCGTGGGTGCGGTCTTCGTGCTGATCGGCGTCGGTCTGTTCCGCTCCGAGCCGGTCAGTACGGCGGAAACGGCCGGACACGCCCCGGCCGTTGCCGACCACGCGACCGGTGTCGGCGTCCTGCTCCTGCTGAAGGCGTTCGCCTCCGGGTGCTCCGCCCTCACCGGAGTCGAGGCGATCGCCAACGCCGTCCCCTCCTTCCGCCGCCCGCGCGTCCGGCGGGCCCAGCGGGCGGAGATCGCGCTCGGTGCCGCACTCGGTCTGATGCTGATCGGTCTGGCGGTGCTGATCGGCCGCTTCCACCTCCAGCCGGTCGAGGGCGTGACGGTCCTCGCCCAGCTGGCGGACGCCGCGCTCGGCCACAACTGGGCCTTCTACGTCATCCAGTTCGCGACGATGACCCTGCTGGCCCTGTCCGCCAACACCTCCTTCGGCGGGCTGCCGGTGCTGCTGAAGCTGCTGGCCCGGGACAACTACGTGCCGCACGTCTTCGCCCTGAAGGCCGACCGCCAGGTGCACCGGCACGGTGTGCTGGCCCTCGCCGTCGTCTCCGCCGTGCTGCTGGTCTTCTCCGGCGGGGACACCAACACCCTGGTGCCGATGTTCGCCATCGGTGTCTTCGTCGGCTTCACCATCGCCCAGACGGGCATGGTCCGGCACTGGCGGCTCGAACAGGGCCCCGGCCGGCGAGGCAAGGCCCTGCTCAACGGCTTGGGCGCGCTGCTCACCGCGGTCTCGGCGGTCGTCGTCACGGCGAGCAAGTTCACCGACGGCTCCTGGCTGGTCGTGGTGGCGCTGCCGCTGCTGATCGCCGCCTTCGTGGCCGTCCACCGCGCCTACGACCGCATCGGCGAGCGACTCGGCCTGGGCCGCGTCCCCGAGCCCCCGCACCGCGAGCGTTCGCTGGTGATCGTGCCGGTGTCCTCGCTGTCCCGACTCACCTCCGAGGCGCTGACCGCTGCCACCTCCCTCGGCGACGAGGTCCGTGCCGTCACGGTCGGCCACCCGGACCCCGAGGACCGCGCCCGGCTGCACGCGCTGGAGCGCGCCTGGACGGCGTGGGGCCCGGGCGTCCCCCTGGTACGGCTGTCCTCCGAACGGCACAGCGTGGGCCGCCCCATCGCCGCGTACGTCCGTGAGGTGGCCGCCGCCGAGCCCGGCACCCGGGTCACCGTGCTGATCCCGGAGACCGAGCCGCGGCGACTGTGGCAGCGGCTGCTCCAGAACCAGCGTGGCGCGGTCGTGGCGCACGCGGTGCGGCGGGAGACGGACGCGGTGATCTGCCGGCTGCGCTTCCGGCTGCTCTGAGGAGAAAAGCTCCGCCACCGGCCGGTTCGGATCGGCGGCCGTAAGGGTCCCGTCAATGCCAGGGGCGAGGCCGTAAGAGGGCCGTCAACGAGCGATCGGATCCGGTCAGGAGGAGGTTTCCTCTGATTGTCCTTGTTCCACCCCCGAACCTCTTCAGGAGTTCACGATGGCCGATCTGGCCTTCGTCGTCACCGTGCTCGCGGGCTTCGCGCTGGTGGCTCTCGTCGCCCGGGGGGTGACGAAGCTGTGACCGCCGAAAACGTCGTCGGCCTGGTCGTGGCCGTCGCCCTGCTGGGCTATCTCGTCCTCGCCCTGGTCTTCCCGGAGAGGTTCTGAAGCCAGACATGAGTCCAGAAGTCGCAGGCTTCCTCCAACTGCTCGCCCTCATGGGCGCGCTGGCGCTCGCCTACATCCCCCTTGGCACCTACATGGCCAAGGTCTACTCCTCGGAGAAGCACCTGCGGGTGGAGAGGTGGATCTACCGGGCCATCGGCGCCAACCCCGACGCCGAGATGGCCTGGCCCGCCTACCTGCGCGGGGTCCTGGCCTTCTCCGCCGCCGGCGTCCTCTTCCTGTACCTGCTCCAGCGGCTCCAGGGCGTGCTGCCCGGCTCGATGGGCTTCTCCTCGGTCGACCCGGCCCAGTCGTTCAACACGGCTGTCTCGTTCGTGACCAACACCAACTGGCAGTCGTACTACGGCGAGCAGACGATGGGGCACGTCGTGCAGACCGCCGGTCTGGCGGTGCAGAACTTCGTCTCGGCGGCCGTCGGCATCGCCGTCGCCGTGGCGCTCGTGCGTGGTTTCGCGCGCTCCCGCACCGGTGAACTGGGCAACTTCTGGAGCGACCTGGTCCGTGGCACGTTGCGCATCCTGCTGCCGGGTGCCGCGATCGCGGCCGTCGTGCTGGTGGCGTGCGGTGCCATCCAGAACTTCTCCGGCATCCACGAGGTCGGCCAGTTCATGGGCGGCTCACAGCAGTGGAACGGCGGCGCGGTCGCCTCGTAGGAGGCCATCAAGGAGCTGGGCACCAACGGCGGTGGCTACTTCAACGCCAACTCGGCCCACCCCTTCGAGAACCCGACCCCCTTCACGAACCTGTTCGAGATCTTCCTGATCCTGGTGATCCCGTTCTCGCTGACCCGCACCTTCGGCGTGCTGGTCGGCGACGTGAAGCAGGGGTACGCGATCCTCGCCACCATGGTCACCATCTGGCTGGGCTTCACCGTCCTGATGATGTGGACCGAGTTCGCCCACCACGGCGCCGCGCTCCAGGCGGCGGGCGGTGCGATGGAGGGCAAGGAGACACGCTTCGGTGTCGGCTCGTCGTCGATCTTCGCGACCTCGACCACGCTCACCTCGACCGGTGCGGTGGACTCCTTCCACTCGTCCTTCACCGGCCTGGGCGGCGGAATCGCGATGCTCGGCATGATGCTGGGCGAGATCGCGCCCGGCGGCACCGGCTCCGGCCTGTACGGCATGCTGATCATGGCGATCATCGCGGTGTTCATCGCCGGTCTGATGGTGGGTCGTACGCCGGAGTACCTGGGCAAGAAGATCGGCGCCCGTGAGATGAAGCTGGCCGCCGCCTACATCCTGGTCACCCCGGCGCTGGTGCTGGTCTTCACGGCGGCCTCGATGGCGCTGCCGACGCCGCCGCACTCGATGCTCAACTCCGGTGCGCACGGCTTCTCCGAGGTGCTGTACGCCTTCACCTCGGCGTCGAACAACAACGGTTCGGCCTTCGCCGGGCTGAACGCCAACACCGACTGGTTCAACACCACGACCGGGCTCGCGATGCTGCTGGGCCGCTTCCTGCCGATGGTGTTCGTGCTGGCACTGGCCGGCTCCC
This sequence comes from Streptomyces sp. NPDC127190, assembly GCF_042672505.1. Classification (NCBI taxonomy): domain Bacteria; kingdom Bacillati; phylum Actinomycetota; class Actinomycetes; order Kitasatosporales; family Streptomycetaceae; genus Streptomyces; species Streptomyces sp. NPDC127190. The sequence continues at coordinate 10,266 of NZ_JBHXVE010000023.1, read as the reverse complement.
TCGCCGGGCAGCAGCCCGTCCCGGTCACCGCAGGCACCCTGCGCACCGAGAAGCCGCTGTTCACCGGGCTGTTGGTGGGCGCGATCCTGATCATCACCGGTCTCACGTACTTCCCGGCCCTCGCGCTGGGCCCGCTCGCGGAAGGGCTCGCGTGATGACCACCCGTACAGAGAAGACAGAGGACCCAGAGGACTCCATGTCCACAGCCACTCCCACCAGGGCGCCGCACAGCGACGTCCCCACCGGGCACAAGCCGGCCGAGGGCCGTGTCGGTTCCGGCCTGTTCGATCCCAAGGCGCTGATCACGTCGCTGCCGGACGCGTTGCGCAAGCTCGACCCGCGGGTGATGGCCAAGTCCCCCGTGATGTTCGTGGTGTGGATCGGGTCGGTCCTGACCACCGTCTTCTCCTTCCAGCACCCGGCCGACTGGTTCGGCTGGACGATCAGCGCCTGGCTGTGGCTGACGGTGGTCTTCGCCAACCTCGCGGAGGCGGTCGCCGAGGGCCGGGGCAAGGCGCAGGCGGACACGCTGCGCAAGGCCAAGACGGACACCGTGGCCCGCCGGCTGCTGCGGGACGGCTCCGAGGAGCGGGTTCCCGGTACCGCGCTGACCATCGGTGACCTGGTGGTCTGCGAGGCCGGCGACATCATCCCCGGCGACGGTGACGTCGTCGAGGGCGTCGCCTCGGTGGACGAGTCGGCCATCACCGGTGAGTCCGCCCCGGTGATCCGCGAGTCCGGCGGCGACCGGTCCGCGGTCACGGGCGGTACGCGGGTCCTGTCCGACCGGATCGTCATCAGGATCACGACGAAGCCCGGTGAGACGTTCATCGACCGGATGATCAACCTGGTCGAGGGCGCGGCCCGGCAGAAGACGCCGAACGAGATCGCCCTCAACATCCTGCTGGCCTCGCTGACCATCGTGTTCCTGCTGGCGGTGGCCACCCTGCCGCCGTTCGCCGGCTTCGCGCACGCCGAGCTGAGCATGGTCGTGCTGGTGGCCCTGCTGGTCTGTCTGATCCCGACCACGATCGGCGCCCTGCTCTCCGCGATCGGCATCGCGGGCATGGACCGGCTGGTGCAGCGCAATGTGCTGGCCATGTCCGGGCGTGCGGTCGAGGCCGCCGGTGATGTCTCGACCCTGCTGCTGGACAAGACCGGCACGATCACCCTCGGCAACCGGCAGGCGGCGGAGTTCGTGCCGGTGCGCGGGACGACGGAGGCGGAGGTGGCCGACGCCGCCCAGCTGTCCTCCCTCTCGGACGAGACCCCCGAGGGCCGTTCCGTCGTCGTCCTGGCCAAGGAGAAGTACGGGCTGCGCGAGCGCCACCAAGGCGAACTGGCCGGCGCCGAGTGGATCGAGTTCACCGCCCAGACCCGTATGTCCGGTGTGGACGTCGACGGCCGCAGGATCCGCAAGGGCGCCACGGCCTCGGTCATCGCCTGGGTCGAGGAGCAGGGCGGCACGGTCGCCGAGGACGCCCAGGCGCTGACCGACCGGATCTCCGAGGCCGGCGGCACCCCGCTGCTGGTCGCCGTCCAGGACGGCAAGGGCACCCGGGTCCTGGGTGTCATCCACCTGAAGGACGTGGTCAAGGAGGGCATGCGGGTGCGGTTCGATGAGCTGCGCCGCATGGGCATCAGGACGGTCATGATCACGGGGGACAACCCGCTGACCGCGAAGGCGATCGCCGAGGAGGCGGGCGTCGACGACTTCCTCGCGGAGGCCACCCCCGAGGACAAGATGGCCCTGATCAGGCGGGAGCAGGCCGGCGGCAAGCTGGTCGCGATGACCGGTGACGGCACCAACGACGCCCCGGCGCTCGCGCAGGCGGACGTCGGCGTGGCCATGAACACCGGCACGTCGGCCGCCAAGGAGGCCGGCAACATGGTCGACCTCGACTCCGACCCCACCAAGCTGATCGAGATCGTCGAGATCGGCAAGCAACTCCTCATCACCCGGGGTGCGTTGACGACGTTCTCCATCGCCAACGACGTCGCGAAGTACTTCGCGATCATCCCGGCGCTGTTCGCGGCGGTCTACCCGGGCCTGGACAAGCTGAACATCATGCAGCTGTCCAGCCCGAACTCCGCGATCCTGTCCGCCGTCATCTTCAACGCGCTGATCATCATCGCCCTGGTGCCGCTGTCCCTGAAGGGCGTGCGCTACCGGCCGATGAGCGCGGACAGGATGCTCCGCCGCAACCTGGGGATCTACGGCATCGGCGGCCTGATCGCCCCCTTCATCGGCATCAAGCTCATCGACCTGCTCATCTCTCTGATCCCCGGAATCGGGTGAAGGACATGAACAACTCCTTTGTGAACACAGCCCGGTTGCTGGGCGCGGGTCTGCGTGCGCTGCTGGTGCTGACCCTCGTCACCGGCGTCGTCTACCCGCTGGTCGTCACCGGCATCGCCCAGGCGGCGTTCCCCGGCAAGGCGAACGGCTCCGAGATCACGGCGCACGGCAAGGTCGTCGGCTCGTCCCTGATCGGGCAACAGGGCTACGGCCTCAGGTACTTCCAGCCCCGCCCGGCGAACGGCCTCGGCACGAACAGTGTCAACACGCGGTACAAGCTGATCCTCTCCGGTGCCACCAACCTGTCCGCGGACAGCAAGGTGCTCCGCAAGCAGATCGACGACGCCAAGGCCAAGGTGGTCAAGGACAACTCCGTCCCCGGCTACACGGTCAAGCCGTCGGAGGTACCCGCGGACGCGGTGACCTCCTCCGGCTCCGGCCTGGACCCGGACATCTCCCCGGCCTACGCCGAACTCCAGGTCCACCGCGTCGCCGCGAAGAACGACCTGCCGCTCGCGCAGGTGGAGAAGCTGGTCGAGGACCACACCGAGGGCCGGACCCTGGGCTTCATGGGGGAGCCCCGGGTGAACGTCCTGGAGCTGAACATCGCGCTCAAGGACCTTGTGGCGAAGAAGTGACCGCCTTACGCGATCCGCGACGGGAGTCGGCACCCCCCGGTGCGCCCGCACCCCGGCCAGTAACGAGCAGCACACACCCACAACCCCGCGGGGCCGGGGGGTGGGCGACCCCCCCCAACTAAC
>NZ_JBHXVE010000023.1:0-7196 GCF_042672505.1 Streptomyces sp. NPDC127190 | reverse complement strand
TGGGGGGGCGGGGGGGGTGTCTCGCGTCTTCTGCCTCATTGCGTCTTTCTGGTTTGGGGCTTTATCTGGTCCCACGTTGCCGGTCGCCGGGGGGCTGGGGCCCCCCGGGGGCGCCCACTCCCGCAGGCATGACAGGAGAGGCACACACCCATGACCCGGGTGCTCGTGGTGGAGGACGACCCGCAGCTCGTACGGGCCCTCGTGATCAACCTACAGGCACGTCACTACGGCGTGGACGCCGCTCCCGACGGCGCCACGGCGCTCCGGCTCGCCGTCGCCCGCCAGCCCGATGTGGTGCTGCTGGACCTCGGTCTGCCCGACATGGACGGCGTCGACGTCATCAAGGCCTTGCGCGGCTGGACCCGTGTCCCGATCCTGGTCCTCTCCGCCCGGCAGGCGTCCGACGAGAAGGTCGCGGCCCTCGACGCGGGCGCGGACGACTACGTCACCAAGCCGTTCAGCATGGACGAGCTGCTGGCCCGGCTGCGGGCCGCTGTCCGCCGTACCGAGGACACACCGCTGGTCCGCTCGGCGCCCCTGGTCGAGACGGCGCACTTCACCCTGGACCTGCTGGCCAAGAAGGCCGTACGGGACGGGCGGGACGTACGGCTGACCCCGACCGAGTGGCATCTGCTGGAGATCCTGGTGACCCATCCCGGCCGGCTGATCACACAGCGGCAGTTGCTCCAGGAGGTGTGGGGGGTCGCGCAGAGCAACAAGTCCAACTATCTGCGGGTCTACATGGCGCAACTGCGCAGAAAGCTGGAGGCGGACCCCTCCCACCCCCGCTATCTGATCACCGAGCCCGGCATGGGTTACCGCTTCGAAGGATGACGTGGAGGAGAGTGAACTCCTCAGGCGGGCTCGACACGTACGACGAGCGCGTAGGACCCGAGGCCGAGGAGACGGTCTCCGGAGATGTCCCCGAGGGCTGTGTAGAGGGTGTGCAGGCGTCCGGTCGCATGGTCGAAGGCGATGTCCTTGACCGTGCCGTGCGCGACGCCGTCCTCGGTCAGTATCCGGTGTCCGAGAGCCTCGTGATGGACGGGGAGACTGCTCTGCCCGGGATCGGCGGCGGTGCGGGAGCGCACGATCACGGCGTCCCGCCCCACCGCCTCGATCGAGTTCCAGGCGATGGTCGTGGCGTGCTTCGGAGCTCCGGACAGGCGCAGGCAGGCGATGCTCCGGCTGTGCGCGTCGATGGTCAGGCCCTCCACCCTGCCCAGGAGTTCGGCCTCGGCGGCGGTGATCACTGGAAGGCCCTGGGCCTGAGTGAACAGCATCATGCAGGGCCCCCTTCTCCAGTGCCGGGGGTACTGGTGTACGACCGTGCCGTGTGCGCATGGAAGGCTTCGACCTGGGCGCTGAAGCTGGGCAGGTCGTCGGCGACGAAGTGCGGGGCGTGTGCGGGGACGACCAGCGCTCGCCCCGAGACGGCCAGCGTGTCTCCGCGTGGAATGAAGACCTTCCGCTTCCGTTGGTCCAGGTTCTCGTTGGAGCCGATCTCGAAGCCGACCACGCGCCCGCCGGCGCCGGCCTCGATCACGACATCCAGGACGGTACCGACCTCGGTGCCCTGGTCGGTGAGGACGGGCGCGCCGATGACCCGGCCCTGTCCGGCTTCGCCGGACCCCACGGCCATGCCGCCCTTCTCCAGGACCGCCTCACTCGGAACCATCACGGCGGACGGCCCGATGGCGTGCACTCCCGGGAAGGGCAGGATCTTCTTGAGCGGGCCGGCCAGCAGACCGCGCCCGCTCAGGGTGAAGCCGGTGATCCGGCCCGCCCGAGCGTCGAAGACGGTGTCCCTGATCTGGGCGACCGCCTCGCCGCCCAGCGTCACGACCACCCGTCCGGTCAGTTCCGAGGCGAGCATGAGGGTGTTCACCGCGGACCCTCCCGGCCGGGCCGGTGGGCCGTGCGTACCGCGATCACCGTGCCGCTTCGGCGCCTGGCCTGCACCACCAGCGTCGCGGCGGTGAGCAAGCCCACCACCGCGATGAGGAGAACAACCCAGCTCCACCACACCATTTGCCGACCTCCTCGTACCGTCTTCACCATGGCCGTCGTTCTGTCCGGCGGTCCCTGGGCTATCCACTTGCCCGCAGGACGGATGTGCACGCCTGGGGACCGCCGGCGGTGGGGTGGGGGCGGGGGGCTGGGGCCGCTCAGCCCAGTTCGGCTCCCTTGGCCGCGGCCTCCTCCTCCGTCCGGGCCTGTCCGGTGGCGAGACTGCCGCCCGCGCTCTCCAGGTGGGCCCGCACGAACCACTGGAACTGCTCCAGGTCGCGCAGCTGCTCGATGAGCAGGTCCTCCGTGGCGGGATCGATGTCACCCGCTTCCTTGATCGCGGCGCGGACCCCTTCGATCACTCCCGTGTAGACGAGATCGAGCGCACCCAGATGGGCGATCGCGTCGGCCCTTCCGATGGAGTAGTCGTCCCAGGTCCGCTCGGCGACGAGCGCTCCCGGCGTTCCCTGTGCGACGCCACCGAGCGCGGCGATGCGTTCCGCCACGTCGTCGGCCATGTCCCGGACGCGGTCCACCTGCGGGTCGACCATTTCGTGCACGGCGATGAAGTGCGGCCCGACGACGTTCCAGTGGACGTGCTTGAGGGTCAGGTGCAGATCGTTGAGGGCGTGCAGGCGCAGCCGGAGCAGACCGATCAGCCGGCCGGCGGCCTCGCGCCCGATGCCGGGGACCGTGTACTTCGGGGTCGGATCCTGCGTCATGACTCACCTCGGTTTTCGACGGAGTGCGTGGTTGCATCTCCACGCGTGCCCCGGTTCGCCCAGGTCAGACATGGGCCGTACCGACCTGGACGGGTGCGGTGCGCGGTTGCCGTGCATGGTGAGGGACAACCCGGCAATGCGGGGATGTGTGACTCGTGTGGGAATCGTGCTCCTGACTCTGGTGACCGGCCTCGGGGCTGTGGCCGCGGCGGTCGCCATCTCGCCCTTTTGGCTGTTCGCGGCCCTTCCGCTCACGTTCTTGGGTGCTCTGGGCGCGTGGGACCTGGTACAGCGTCGGCACTCGGTGCTGCGCAACTATCCCGTCCTCGGTCATGTCCGCTTCCTTATGGAGCGCATTCGTCCCGAGCTCCAGCAGTACTTCGTCGAGCGGAACTACGACGGACGCCCCTTCGACCGGGACGTGCGCAGCATCGTCTACGAGCGCGCCAAGGGCACCGACGCGGAGGAGCCGTACGGCACCGAACGGGACGTGTACCAGCCCGGTCACGAGTTCTTCGTCCCGTCGATGACGCCGTGTCCGGTGCCGGAGAACCCGCCCCGTGTGCGGATCGGCGGCCCGGACTGCGACCGTCCGTACGACATGGCGCTGCTGAACGTCTCGGCGATGAGCTTCGGCTCACTGTCCGCCAACGCGGTTCTCGCGCTCAACGGGGGTGCCGCCGCCGGAGGTTTCGCCCAGGACACGGGCGAGGGCGGGCTGTCCGAGTATCACCTCCGTCCGGGAGGCGACCTCGTATGGGAGATCGGCGCCGGGTACTTCGGCTGCCGTACCGAGGAAGGCGGTTTCGACGCGGCCGAGTTCGCCGACAAGGCCGCACACGACCACGTCAAGTGTGTGTCCCTGAAGCTGTCGCAGGGAGCCAAGCCCGGTATCGGAGGTGTCCTGCCGGGGGCCAAGGTGAACGCCGAGATCGCCCGGGTCCGGGACGTGCCCGAAGGGCGGACGGTCGTCTCCCCGCCGTATCACCGGGTGTTCTCCACCCCGCGCGAACTCGTGCGTTTCATCGCCCGCATGCGCGAGTTGTCCGGTGGCAAGCCCGCCGGATTCAAGCTGTGCGTGGGCTCGCGGCGCCAGTTCCTGGCCGTGTGCAAGGCCATGCTGGAGGAAGGCACGTCGCCTGACTTCATCGTCGTGGACGGCGCCGAGGGCGGGACGGGTGCCGCGCCGCTGGAGTTCGCGGACCATGTGGGCACCCCGCTCACCGAGGGCTTGCTCACCGTGCACAACGCCCTGGTGGGCATGGGCCTGCGCGACCGGATCAAGGTCGGTGCGAGTGGCAAGATCGCGACTGGCGCCGACCTGGTCAAGCGCATGGTGCAGGGCGCCGACTACGGAAACGCCGCGCGGGCGATGATGTTCGCCGTCGGGTGCATCCAGGCACAGAGGTGCCATACGAACACCTGCCCCACCGGCGTCACGACCCAGGACCCCCGCCGCGCCCGCGCCCTCGACGTCGGCGACAAGACGGCGCGCGTCCAGCGCTTCCAGGAAGCGACCGTGGCCGGCGCGTTGCAGATCATGGCGTCCATGGGCGTCACCGACCCCGCGGACCTGCGCCCGCACATGCTGCGCCGGCGCGTCGACCCCTTCACCGAGCGCTCCTACGAGGAGCTGTACGAGTGGCTCGCGCCAGGGCAGCTGCTCGCCGAGCCGCCGGCCTCCTGGGCGGCCGACTGGAAGGCCGCCGACCCCGACCGCTTCACCGTATGACCCGACCGTTAGACCTGGAGGACTCACGTGGCCCGTACTGTTGCCCGCGTCATCGTGGACGCGCTGAGCGAGCTCGGCGTGCGCCAGGTGTTCGGCGTCGTGGGAGACGCACTCAATCCCCTGACCGATGCCATCCGCACCACCGAGGGCCTGGAATGGGTCGGCTGCCGGCACGAGGAGGCCGCGGCCTTCGCCGCGAGCGCCCAGTCGCAGCTCACCGGAACCCTCGGCGTGTGCATGGGCACCGTCGGACCCGGTTCCGTCCACCTTCTCAACGGACTGTACGACGCGGCCAAGAGCCATGCCCCGGTCCTGGCCATCGCCGGCCAGGTTCCGCTCGCCGAACTCGGCACCGACTACTTCCAGGAGGTCGACAACGACGCCGTCTTCACCGATGTGGCCGTCTTCCGCGCGACCGTCACCTCGCCCGACCAACTGCCGCAGATGCTGGAGACGGCGGTGCGCAACGCGCTGGGGCGCAAGGGCGTCGCCGTTCTCACCGTGCCCGGCGACCTGGGCGAGCGGGAACTGACCGCCGACCGGCCCGCCAGGTTCTCACTGACCCCTGCGGTGAGCCGGCCGGACGACACCGCGGTCCGCCGCGCCGCGGAACTCCTCGACCGCTCCGCACGCGTCACCCTGCTCGTCGGGGAGGGCGCCCGCGCCGCCCGCGAGAACGTCCTCACCCTCGCCGACCGCCTGGCCGCACCGATGGTGCTCACACTGAAGGCCAAGGCCGGATTCGAGGGCGACGGCAACCCCTTCCAGGTCGGCCAGACCGGGCTGATCGGCAATCCCGCCGCCGCGGCTGCCCTCCAGGATGCGGACACCCTCCTGCTGCTGGGAACGGACTTCCCCTACCGGGACTGGTATCCCGAGGGCCGGACCGTGATCCAGGTGGACACCGAGGCCGCCCACATCGGACGCCGGGTGCCGGTCGACGTCGGGCTCGTGGGGGATACCGGCGCCACCGTACGTGCCCTCCTGGACCACCTCGCCGCCGAGCCCGCCGAGCCTGCCGGGTCGGCCGGGTCGGCCGGCTCCACAGGCGCACGCGACCGCTCGCATCTGGAAAAGGCGCGAGCACGCTTCGACCAGTGGCGCACCGGTCAGGCCCGGCTCGCCGACCCCTCGCACGACAGGGGTCTCGTCGGCCGCATCCGCTCCGCGCTGGACAACCGCTCCCACGACATCCGTCCCGAGGTGCTGGCCGCGGCCGTCGACCGGATCGCGGCCGATGACGCCGTCTTCACCTCCGACACGGGTATGGCCACTGTGTGGCTCTCGCGCTTCGTCGAGATGCGTGGCGAGCGACGCCTCATCGGCTCCTACAACCTCGGCTCGATGGCCAACGCCATGCCCCAGGCGCTGGGTGCCCAGTGCCTGGACCGCGGGCGCCAGGTCGTGGCCTTCTGCGGCGACGGCGGTCTGAGCATGCTCCTCGGCGACCTCATGACGCTGAAGACGTACCGCCTTCCCGTCAAGCTGGTCGTCTTCGACAACCGCCGGCTGGGCATGGTCAAACTCGAACAGGAGCAGGCCGGCCTGCCCGAGTTCGGCACGGTGCTCGACAACCCCGACTTCGCCGCCGTGGCCGAGGCCATGGGCATCACCGGCATCCGCGTGACGGACCCGGCCGACGTCGCGAGTGCCGTGCGACGCGCCTTCCGCGACCCCGGCCCGGTGCTCCTCGACGTCCTCACCAACCCCGACGAGATCGCCGTCCCGGCCAAGCCGACCGTCGAGCAGGGCTGGGGGTTTGCGGTGGCCAAGGTGAAGGAAACCGTACGCAGCCACGGAGAGCCGACGGGGAACTGAGCGTTCGTCAGCATGCATGGAGTGCGGCTCGTGCACGCGGGTATACGGATTCGCGTGCCGGGCTGAGAGGCGTCCCGGACGTTGGCCGACATGGCTGACGACACCTTGCTCCCCAGAGAATGTGCCGGACCAGTGGTTGGGACAGGTCATGCGGCGGACAATGACGCGCGAGTCGGATGCCAAAGCGAAATCCGTCAGTAATCCACCTTCACGCAGGCTGCTCAGCCCGTGGGCGCGGGCCCTGCTCATGCTTGTCGCCCTGGTGGGGATGATTCTCTTTGCGGTGGTGCTGGCCAGGTTGACCCTGGAGCCGAAAGCGGCATCGGCGTCATTGACGCACAACAATCTGCGCCCGGGTGGCTCGATTCGCGCGTACGTGGACCGGCCGGGGGTTCAGGACGCCATCAAGCAACTCGGCGGCAACATTGTGCTCGGTATGCCGTTTGGCTTGCTCCTGCCCGTTCTGGTTCCTCGTGCCCGCGGTCTCCTTCGCGTCGCGGCCGTCACCGCCCTGGTGATGCTCCTGGTGGAACTGATACAGGGCACCTTGATCACCGGGCGCGCCTTCGACATCGACGATGTACTCCTCAACACCTCGGGCGCCCTGCTGGCCTACCTGCTGCTCGGCCGCCGCCTCGGCCGAGCCGTCCACCCACGGCGGCACCACTGGTGGCACCGAATCGCCCCCGGAACCCACCGGCCAGTGACGGCCGAACTCTCGGAACGTCCCGGTGAGAGGGCGTGAGTCAGCCCTCTCGGCATGGTCGTCACCGGCCCGTCTCCGTGGGCGCGCCTAGTGACCTGAGTCAGAGATTCGTTGGCAGTAGGCGGCGACTTTGTCGAGGATCTCGTCGGCTGTCTTCGTCCAGACGAATGGTCTGGGATGGTCGTTCCAGTCGGTGAGCCAGGACCGG
>NZ_JBHXVE010000022.1:86810-134081 GCF_042672505.1 Streptomyces sp. NPDC127190 | reverse complement strand
GCCTCTGCCCGGTGTTCCCGCCCGTGGTCCTTGGCCTCTCGGCCTGTGCTCGCGGCCCTTGGCCTCGGCCTGCCTGTGGTCCACGGCTCGGCCCCCGGCTCCTGGCCTCTGCCCGGTGTTCCCGCCCGTGGTCCTTGGCCTCTCGGCCTGTGCTCGCGGCCCTTGGCCTCGGCCTGCCTGTGGTCCACGGCTCGGCCCCGGCCCCTGATCTCCGACCGGGGCCCCCGCCCCTGATCTCCGACCGGGCCGCCGGCCATGTGTTCGCCACCGCCCTGGATCACCGGTCGCTGGTCCCGGCCCTGTCTCCGGCCCCGTGTTTCCCCGGCCACCGGCCCCATGCCCCGGCCACCGCCCCCACCCACCCGGCCCCCTTCGATGCTGCCTCGGGGTGAGTGGGGGAGCGGGGCTCGGGTAGGCGGGGGAGTAGTCCAGAGGCGATGTCCAGCGATTGCCCGGAGGACCCGATGACCACGCCGTACCCCGACCCCGCCACACCGGGACCCGCCCCGGGACCGGATCCGACCCCGCCGGACCCGTACCCCACCCCGGTCCCGCCGCCGGAGCCGGGCCCGCAGCCCACCCCGCCGGGCCCCGGCCCGGAACCCACACCTCCTGCACCGGGACCCGGCCCGGAACCCACGCCCCCCGCACCGGGTCCCGGTCCGACGCCCCCCGAACCGGGTCCGGTGCCGACTCCGCCTCCGGCGCCCCCGGGACCCTCGCCGTCCCCCATTCCGCCGGGGCCCGAGCCCGTACCGAACCCCGAGCCCGGACCGCCCCTCGGCTGAGACCTTCGCCGACGGACGAGGGGCCCTACGCCGACACCTCGGACCGGTCGTCGCCCCACAGCGTGTGGAACGCGCCCTCGCGGTCCACCCGCCGGTAGGTGTGCGCGCCGAAGAAGTCCCGCTGGCCCTGCGTCAGCGCCGCAGGCAGCCGCTCGGCCCGCAGCGCGTCGTAGTAGGCGAGGGCCGCGGCGAAGCCGGGCGTGGGGACGCCCTGGCGGACCGCCGCGATCAGCACCTCGCGCCAGTCGTCCTGCGCCTCGGCGATCTCGCGGGCGAACGTCTCGTCCGACAGCAGGCTCGGCAGGTCGGCACGGGCGTCGTACGCGGCGCGGATGCGGTCCAGGAAGGCCGCCCGGATGATGCAGCCGCCGCGCCAGATCGAGGACACCGCACCGAGGTCGATGTCCCAGCCGTACTCCGCGCTGCCCGCCGCGATCTCGTGGAAGCCCTGCGTGTACGACACGATCTTGGACGCGTACAGCGCCTGCTCCACCCGGTCCGCGAAGGCCGCCGCCTCCGCCTCGCTCAGCGCGCTCGCCTTCGGGCCGGCGAGACCGCGCGAGGCCGCCCGCAGGTCCGCGTGGCCGGACAGGGAGCGGGCGAAGACCGCCTCCGCGATACCGGAGACCGGCACCCCGAGGTCGAGCGCGATCTGCACCGTCCAGCGGCCGGTGCCCTTCTGCTCCGCCTGGTCCACCACCACGTCCACGAACGGCTTGCCGCTCGCCGCGTCCACATGGGACAGCACCTCGGCGGTGATCTCGATCAGGTAGGAGTCCAGCCGGCCGGTGTTCCAGGTGCGGAAGATGTCCGCGATCTGCGCCGGGGTGTAGCCGGCGACGTCCCGCAGCAGCTGGTACGCCTCGCCGATCAGCTGCATGTCGGCGTACTCGATGCCGTTGTGGACCATCTTCACGAAGTGCCCGGCGCCGTCCGGACCGACGTGCGTCACGCACGGCGCGCCGTCCGCGGCCTTCGCGGAGATCTTCTCCAGCATCGGGCCCAGCGAGTCGTACGACTCCTTCGAACCGCCCGGCATGATGCTCGGCCCGTGCAGCGCACCCTCCTCGCCGCCGGAGATGCCGGTGCCCACGAAGTGGATGCCGTGCTCGCGCAGCTCCCGCTCCCGGCGCCGGGTGTCCGCGAAGTGCGCGTTGCCCCCGTCGATGATCATGTCGCCGGGCTCCAGCAGCGGCGCGAACTCCTGGATCACCGCGTCCGTCGGCTCACCCGCCTTGACCATGATCACCAGACGCCGGGGCCGCTCCAGCGCCGCCACGAACTCCTTGGCGGTCTCGGCGGCGACGAACTCGCCCTCGTGCCCGAACTCCTCCACCAGCGCCCGCGTCCGCGCCGCCGTACGGTTGTGCACGGCGACCGTGTAGCCGTTGCGCGCGAAGTTCCGGGCCAGATTCCGGCCCATGACCGCGAGGCCGGTGACGCCGATCTGCGCTGAAGTGCTCATACCGCCTGCTCCCTGGCTGCTTGGTGACTACGGCTCCGTCAGTACGGGCCCTCGCCCATCCTGGCGTGCCGTCCCGGCGAGCGCACATCCGACCCGCCCCACACACATACGGGAAGCACCGCTTCTGGCCTCAGTCTTCGGGGCAGCCGGTCAAAGAGGATGCGTTCCCGGCCACTTGGACCGCGCACGAGGCCGGATTGTTCTCTTGTCATGGCCTGTTCGCGGTGGTTGGCTGTGGCCCCTCCTGACGCATGCCGAGGGGATAATCGGACATGGCCGTACGCGGCCGGCATCGCCGGTTCCAGCCGAACAGGATCAACCGCGCCTCACTGACCGTCACCGCGGGCGGCGCCGGCCTCGCCCTCCCGCTGGTCGCCGCGGGCAGCGCCGACGCCGCCGACGCGGCCACCTGGAACAAGGTCGCCGCGTGCGAGTCCAGCGGCGACTGGGGCATCAACACGGGCAACGGCTATTACGGGGGCCTTCAGTTCACCCAGTCCACCTGGGAGGCGTACGGCGGCACCCGGTACGCGCCGCGCGCCGACCTCGCCGGCCGGGGCGAGCAGATCGCCGTCGCCGAGAAGGTCCTCGACGGACAGGGACCCGGCGCCTGGCCGGTGTGCTCGGTGCGCGCGGGACTGACCAGGGACGGCGGCGGCGCGCACACCGAGACCGTCGCGGCCCACCCGGCCGGCAGCAGCTCAGTGAAGGACGTACAGCCGCACACCACCCCCCAGTCGCGCGCGGGACGGGCCGAGATGTACACGGTCGTGCCCGGCGACACCCTCTCCGGGATCGCCGACGGCCACCACGTCCGGGGCGGCTGGCGCGGCCTCTACGCGGGCAACCGCGCGACCATCGGCGCCGATCCCGACCTGATCCTGCCGGGGCAGCGGCTCAGCCTGCGCGGCACCCCGACGGCCGGCCCCACGTCACCCGGGAAGAAGGAGCACGCGGGGCACAGGACCACCCCGCACCGGCCCCGGACCCCCGGCCACACCGTCGTCGCCCCGGTCGACGCGCCCATCGGCACCGGCTACCGGGTGGCCGGCTCGCACTGGTCGAAGGGGTACCACACCGGCATCGACTTCCTCGTGCCGACCGGCACCACGGTGCGGGCGGCGGAGGCCGGGCAGGTGGTGGCGGCGGGCTGGGGCGGCTCCTACGGCTACCAGGTGGAGATCCGGCACGCCGACGGCCGCTACACCCAGTACGCCCATCTGTCGGCCATCTCCGTGCGGGTCGGCCAGCGGGTCACCGGCGGCCAGCGCATCGGCCGCTCCGGCTCCACCGGCAATGTCACGGGCCCGCACCTGCACTTCGAGGTGCGCACCGGACCCGCGTTCGGCTCGGACATCGACCCGCTCGCCTACCTCCGGGCCCACGGCGTCAGGATCTGACCCGCGCCCGGTGTCGGGGCGGCGTCGGCTCGGGGACGTACGGCACGCCCGATACGCGGCCGGCCGGCTTCTCGCCGTCGGCCGCGTCCACTCCGTACCCGTACCCGTCCTCGCCTCCGTCCCCGTTCCCGTTCGCGTCCCAGTCTCCGTTCTCGCCCGGGGGCGGGACGCGCAACTCCTCCCGTACGGCGGGCCCGTGCGGCTCGTCCGCCGCCCTGCCGCGCCCGGCCGACGCCCCTGTCGTCCCCGGCGCCGTCCGCTGCCCCGGCACCTCCACGGACACCGGCACCTCCACGGCCGCCGGGGGCTCGGCGGTGGCCTCGATCCGCTCCGTCGTCAGCATGATCAGACCCCCCGCCGCCAGCACCCCGCAGCCCAGTGCCAGCAGGGTGCCGGTGGCGCCGTACCGGAACGACTCGCCGAACATCAGAATGCCCACCGCGGCGGCCAGCACCGGGTTGGCCACGGTCAGCGTGGCCAGCGGGGCGGCCAGCCCACCACCCCGGTACGACGCCTGCGACAGCAGCACACCGGCGATGGCGAACAGGGCGATGACCGCGCAGCAGAACAGCTCGCGGCCGCCTAACCCGCTCGCCCAGTCGACGGCGGCGGTCTTGGTGAACACCGACGAGCTGCCGAACGCCGTACCGGCGGCGGTCGCCAGCAGCACGCTGCGGACCGCCGGATGCCGGTGCGCGGCCAGCCCCGCGCACAGCAGCGCCGCCACCGCCCCGCCGGTGAGCAGCGCGACGGCCAACCGCTGCGGCGCGCCGAGGGAGTGCTCGCCGGAGGAACCGACCAGGGACAGCAGTCCGGCGAGGCCGACCGTGGCCATGACCGCGCCCCGCCAGGCCGTCGCCCCGGCCCGGCGCCCGACGCACACCGCCGCCAGCGGCAGCGCCAGCACGATGGTCAGCGCGCCGAGCGGCTGCACGATGCTCAGCGGGCCGTAGGCCAGCGCGACGACATGCAGCACGCCACCGGCGCCGTTGAGCGCCAGCGCCCCCCACCAGCCCGGCCGGCGCAGCGGCAGACAGGCACCGCCGGGGGAGGACACCGCGACCCGCTCCTGCACGATCGCGCCGCCCGCGTAGGCGAGCGCGGACACGAACGACAGCAGCACGGACAACGCGAGGGCGCTCATCGGCGTCTCCCCTGCGGGGGGCGTGGGCCCAGAGCCCGGCACGGCGTACGGTCGGCTTCCATGGCGCACACTCTGCCCGCCCGCGCCCCCT
Organism: Streptomyces sp. NPDC127190; assembly: GCF_042672505.1. Lineage (NCBI taxonomy): Bacteria > Bacillati > Actinomycetota > Actinomycetes > Kitasatosporales > Streptomycetaceae > Streptomyces > Streptomyces sp. NPDC127190. The sequence goes on along the minus strand of NZ_JBHXVE010000022.1, from coordinate 129,193 downwards.
CCCGTCGTCGTACCTGAGCACACAATGCCTCCTACTGCCGATGGAGTACACCGGCCCGGTGATCATCCTTTGGGTGCGGATCCGCGCCGCTCACCCGCCCGCACCGATGCGGCGGCCGCAAGGGTGAGCGCGGACCCGGCGCCCGCGGCCACCGCCCGGCCTGGTACCTGTACCTGTCGTGGACCTCGACCTCGATCCCGAACTCGCCGCACTCCGCCCGCTGGGCGGCTTCTTCGTGCTGCGCACCACCGCCCCCGCGGGGGAGCACCCCGGTGCGCTGCCGACCCTCGCCGAGGCCTACGCGGGCGTGCCGGTGCCGGGGTACGGCGACCCGCTGACGCTGCGCGTCACCACCGTCGCCGGCCGGCTGCGCACCACCGAGCCGCGGGTCGCCGCGTCCATCGGGCAGCAGGGGCTGGCCGCCCGGCTGTGGTCGGCGGCCCTCGGCTGCGCCGTCCGGTACGGCCGGCTGCCCGACCTCGACCCGCGGCTGCTGCGCTGGGACCCGCTCGCCTCCGCCCCCGACGACCTGTGGCTCACCGAGGTGCGCCCGCTCCCCGGGGACGCGGCCGGCCTCGCCGACGCCGTGCTGCACGGCCATCTGGAGCCGTTGGCCCAGGCCCTGACCGGCCGTCACGGTGTCGCGGCGGGCCTGCTGTGGGGCAACGCGGGCTCCGCGCTCGCCGCGACCGCCCGGGAACTGGACCGCTGGGCCCGCGCCCACGGCCGTACCGACCTCGCCGCCAGGACCCAGGGCCTCACCGCGGAACTCTTCGCCCATCCGCTGCTGCGCGCCACCGGCACCCGCACCGGGACGGCGTTCCGCCGCCGCAGCTGCTGCCTGTACTACCGGGTGCCCGGCGGCGGGGTCTGCGGCGACTGCTGCTTCACCCGGCCCCCGCGCTCTTCCCCGGGCGCCGCATCTGGGTGACCATGAGAGGAACCTGCCGCCGAGACCAGGGGGTTGTCGGGTGCGAGTGGGACTGCTGACCCGGGAGTACCCCCCGGACGTGTACGGCGGCGCCGGGGTCCATGTGGAGTTCCTCGCCCGGGAACTGGCCGCCCTGGTCGACCTGGAGGTGCACTGCTGGGGCGAGGGCCGCGGCGTGGGCGTCGTACGCCATCGCCCCTGGGCCGCCCTCGACGGCTCGAACGACGCACTGCGCACCTTCTCGGTCGACCTCGCCATGGCCGCCGCGCTGGAGGGCCGCGAACTCGTCCACTCCCACACCTGGTACGCCAACCTCGCCGGCCATGTCGCCAAGCTGCTGTACGGCGTCCCGCACGTGGCGACCGCCCACTCGCTGGAGCCGCTGCGCCCCTGGAAGACCGAGCAGCTCGGCGGCGGCTACGCGCTGTCCGGCTGGGCCGAGCGGACCGCGCTGGAGGCGGCCGACGCGGTCATCGCGGTCTCCGGCGCCATGCGCGCGGACATCCTGGAGTGCTACCCCGCCCTGGACCCGGCCCGCGTCCACGTCGTCCACAACGGCATCGACACCCGCCTCTACCGGCCCCATCCCGGCACCGACGCCCTGCTCCGGCACGGCATCGACCCCACCCGCCCGTACGTCCTGTTCGTCGGCCGGATCACCCGGCAGAAGGGCGTTCCCCACCTGCTGCGCGCGGTACGGGACATCGACCCGGGAGTCCAGGTAGTGCTGTGCGCTGGCGCGCCCGACACACCGGAGCTGGACCGGGAGTTCCGGGAGCTGTTCGCCGAACTGGGCCGGGTGCGCGCGGGGGTGTTCTGGATCCCGCAGATGCTGCCGCGCACCGAGGTGGTCCAACTCCTCACGCACGCCGCCGTGTTCGTCTGTCCCTCGGTGTACGAGCCGCTCGGCATCGTCAACCTTGAGGCGATGGCCTGTGGCACCCCGGTCGTCGCCTCCCGGGTCGGCGGGATACCCGAGGTGGTGGACGACGGCCGTACGGGCGTGCTGGTCGACATGGACGACGCCTTCCCCGCGCGTCTCGCCGGGGCGCTCGACGCCGTGCTCGGCGATCCGGCCGCGGCCCGGCGGATGGGCGAGGCCGGACGGGAGCGCGCGGCCGGGGAGTTCGGCTGGGACGCGGTGGCCCGCCGTACCGCGGCGCTCTACGAGGACGTCCTCAAGCAGGCGTAGCGCCGTCTGCGCGGGGCAGCCATGGTTCAAGCAGGGTGAGGGGAGCGGCCATGCGTCGTGGAAAGCCTTCGGTGCTCGGGATCGTGCTGGCGGGCGGGGAGGGCAAGCGCCTGATGCCGTTGACCGCCGACCGTGCCAAACCCGCGGTCACCTTCGGCGGCACCTACCGGCTCGTCGACTTCGTGCTGTCCAACCTCGTCAACGCCGACATCCTGCGCATCTGTGTGCTGACCCAGTACAAGTCGCACTCGCTGGACCGGCACATCACCACCACCTGGCGGATGTCCAGCCTGCTCGGCAACTACGTCACCCCCGTCCCGGCCCAGCAGCGGCTCGGCCCGCGCTGGTACCTGGGCAGCGCCGACGCGATCCTTCAGTCCCTCAACCTCGTCCACGACGAACAGCCCGAGTTCGTGGCCGTGTTCGGCGCCGACCACGTCTACCGCATGGACCCGCGGCAGATGATCGCCCAGCACGCCGAGAGCGGCGCGGGGGTGACCGTCGCCGGCATCCGGGTGCCGCGCGCGGAGTCCTCCGCGTTCGGGGTGATCACACCGGGCTCGGACGGCCGTACCGTGGAGCGCTTCCTGGAGAAGCCCGCCGATCCGCCCGGGCTGCCCGACGACCCCGAAACCGTGTTCGCCTCGATGGGCAACTACGTCTTCACCACCAAGGCGCTGATCGATGCGCTACACAGGGATGCCGAGGACGAGAGCTCCGTGCACGACATGGGCGGCTCGATCCTGCCCCGGCTGACCGCCCGCGGCGAGGCCGGGCTGTACGACTTCGAGGACAACCACGTGCCCGGCGAGACCACCCGCGACCAGGGCTACTGGCGGGACGTGGGCACGCTGGACGCCTACTACGAGGCGCACATGGACCTCATCGCCGAGCGGCCCGCGTTCAACCTCTACAACCGCCAGTGGCCCATCTACACCCACTCGGGCCAGCTGTCCCCGGCCCGCTTCAACGCGGGCGGCATCGCCGGCGAGTCCATCATCAGCGCGGGCTGCCTGATCCGCGGCCAGGTCACCCGTTCGGTGCTCTCGCCCGGGGTGCGCGTCGACCCCGGCGCGGTCGTCCAGGGCTCGGTGCTCCACGACAACGTGCACATCGGCCGCGGCGCCGTGGTCCGGGGCGCCGTCCTGGACAAGAACGTGGAGGTTCCGCCGGGCGCGACGATCGGCGTCAACCCGGAGCGGGACGCCGAGCTGTACACGGTCTCCAAGGGCGGGGTGATCGCCCTGGGGAAGGGCCAGCGGGTCCCCTGAGCCCCGGCCGGCCGCCGTCCACCCCGCGGTCCGCAGGTTCGGCCAGGCAGGCGAGCACGGTCGTGGGGCCGTCGCGCCCGTGTGCCGCGTCCGGACCGGGGAGTTCCGCACGGTCCTCCCGGGCCCAACTGGGCGGCGGCTGCGGCATGTTCGGGTGGTTCCTCGCGGGGCTCAGGTCCCGTGCGTACGGAGGTTGTCTCGCCATGGGCGCGCCCGGTGCGGGCGACGCGTTCCGTGTGATTCCTGTCGGTTGCCCGGGTTTGCGCCGCCCGGCCCTCAGGATGCAGGCAACGATGTCGAACCTCCGGAGGTCATCCGACATGAGAGGGACCCGGCGCACACGGCTGTGCCTGGCCGGGGTGATGGCAGCGTCCGCGCTGATCGCCACCCCCGCCGCACGGGCCGCCGAGCGGACCGACGGCCACCTCGCCGACCTGGTGAACCCCTTCATCGGGAGCCAGAACGAGGGCAACACCTTCCCGGGCGCGGCCGTGCCCTTCGGCATGGTCCAACTCTCCCCGGACACCGGGCACAGCACCGGCTACGACTACACCCAGGACCGCATCCGCGGCTTCTCCCTCGTCCACCTCTCCGGCGTCGGCTGCCGGATCGGCGGCGACCTGCCCGTCCTGCCCACCACCGGCGAGGTCACCCAGACGGACGCCGCCCGGTACGCGGCCGCCTTCTCGCACCGGGACGAGGAGGCGAGCCCCGGCTACTACCGCGTCGGCCTCGCCTCCGGCATCCGCGCCGAACTGACCGCGACCGCGCGCACCGGCGTGCAGCGCTACACCTTCCCCGCCACCGACAAGGCCAACGTCCTGCTGAACGCGGCCCAGGCACTGCACAAGCCGGGCGGCAGCAGGGTCGAGATCCTCGACGACCGCACCGTGCGCACGGAGATCACCGGCCACGGCTTCTGCCGGGACACCGGCCCGTACACCGTGTACACCATCACCCGCTTCAACCGGCCCTTCACGGCGTACGGCACCTGGGACGGCCCGGCCGTCACCCCGGGCGCGCGCAGCGGGACGGGCGGCGCCTACGTCCGCTTCGACACCACCCGGGACCGCACCGTCGAGGCGACCACCGCGCTGTCGTACGTCGACGCGCGCGGCGCCGCCACCAATCTGCGCGCCGAGGGCGGGCGTTCCTTCGACGCCGTGCGCGAACGGGCGCGCGGGCAGTGGGAGCGGCGGCTCTCCGCCGTGCGGGTCCAGGGCGGCACGGGCACCCTGCGCCGTACCTTCTACTCCTCGCTGTACCGGTCGTTCCTGGCGCCGAACGTCGGCAGCGACGCCGACGGCCGCTACACCGGCTGGGACCGCCGCACCCATCACGCGGACGGCTACACGTACTACCAGAACTGGTCGCTGTGGGACACCTACCGCACCCAGGTCCAGCTGCTCGCGCTGCTCGCGCCGCGCGAGACCCGGGACATGGCCCGGTCGCTGCTCGCGGTCGACGAGGACGGCGGCTGGCTGCCCAAGTGGGGGTACGGGCCGGTCGAGACGAACGTGATGAGCGGGGACCCGGTCACCCCCTTCCTGACCACCGCCTACCAGACGGGCCTGCTCAAGGGGTTCGAGGAGCGGGCCTACCGCGTGCTCCGGAAGAACGCCGACGGGGTGCCGCCCGCCGACTACCCGGGCATCGGCCGCGAGGCCAACGCCGAGTACATCGAGCACGGGTTCGCGCCGTACATCAAGGACCGCCCGTACGCCAAGATGGGCGACTCCGACTACCACCACGGCGGCTCGGTCACCCTGGAGTACGCCCTCGCCGACGCGATGCTCGCCCAGATGGCCCGCGGTCTCGGCCACGAGGGGGACGCCGCGCGGTACGCGGCCCGGTCGCGCAACTACCGGAACGTCTTCGACCCGGCCACCGGCTTCTTCCGGGCGCGCGACGCCTCCGGCGCCTTCACCGGCCCGGCCGACCCGGCCCGCGGGACCGGCTTCCACGAGGGCACGCCCTGGCAGTACCAGTGGCTCGTCCCGCAGGACCTGCCCGGCATGATCGACCTGATCGGCGGCAGGAGCGCCGCGAACCAGCGCCTCGACCGCTTCTTCGCCTACGACCGGCTGCTCGCCGACCCGGCGCGCACCGCCCGCGAGGTGTGGGTGCACGGAGACCCGTACGCCTACTACAACGCGGCCGTGTACAACCCGATGAACGAGCCCGACCTCATCGCGCCGTACACCTACCTGGCCACCGGCCGGCCCTGGAAGACCACCGATGTCGTGCACGCGGCCCTGACCCTGTTCACCGACGGTCCCACCGGCATGACCGGCAACGACGACCTCGGCACGATGTCCGCGTGGAACGTGTTGTCGTCCATCGGCCTGTTCCCGATCCAGCCCGGCTACGACACCTGGGGCCTGTCCACCCCGGTCTTCGACCGGGTCGACCTCGCCCTCGACCGCCGCTGGTGGCCGAGCGGCCGGCTGACGGTCACGGCGCCCGGCACCTCCGCCGCCGACCGCTACATCCAGGACGTGCGCGCCGACGGACGGCCGCAGGCACGGACCTATGTGACGACGGGCGCGCTGCGCTCGCTGCGCTCCCTCGCGTTCACGGTCGGCCCGCGCCCGTCCGAGTGGGGTACGTCACCCGAGGCGGCCCCGCCCGTACTGAGGTGACCAGCTGTTTGCCGAGTTCCGCCCCGTTCCAGGGGCGGGACTTAATCCGCCGTTAACGGTGCGTAACTTGATCGTACTTGACCGTAATCGGCGGACAGGGATTGACTGCTGTGCATCCGTCGCCGACGTGTGAGGCAAGCCCTTGACTTCCGATCTGCTCGCTCCCCTCGACCTGGCGTTCTGGAACATGGAGTCCGACCGGCACCCGATGCACCTCGGTGCGCTCGGTGTCTTCGGCGCGCACTCGCCGACCGCGGGAGCGCACGCCGCCGACCTGCTCGCCGCCCGCGCCGCCGCCGTCCCCGGGCTGCGCATGCGCATCCGGGACGTCTGGCAGCCGCTCGCCTTCGGCGCCGCCGCCCGGGAACCCGACCCGGACTTCGACCCGCTGCACCACGTCCGGCTGCACGCCCCCACCGGCGACTTCCAGGCGGTCGCCGGCCGGCTGATGGAGCGCCCGCTGGAGCGCGGCCGGCCACCGTGGGAGGCGCACGTACTGCCCGGCGAGGACGGGGTGTCCTTCGCGGTGCTGTTCAAGTTCCACCACGCGCTCGCCGACGGGCTGCGCGCGCTCAAGCTCGCCGCCGGCGTCCTGGACCCCATCGACCTGCCCGAGCGCCCACCCCGGGCCATCGAACCGCCACGCGGCCTGCTGGCCGACGTGCGCCGGCTGCCCGGACTCGTCCCCGAGCTGGTCAGGGGCGCCCTGTCCGACGTCGGCCGGGCCCTGGACATCGGCGCCTCGCTGGCCCGCTCGACCCTCGGCATGCGCCCGACCTCCGCGCTCACCTCCCCACCCAGCGGCACCCGCCGCACCGCCGGGGTCGTCCTCGACATCGACGATGTGCACCGGGTGCGCAAGACCGTCGGCGGCACCGTGAACGACGTCCTCATCGCCGTCGTCGCCGGTGCGCTGCGCCGCTGGCTGGACGAGCGCGGCGACGGCAGCAAAGGGGTGGCGCCCCGCGCCCTGATCCCCGTCTCGCGGCGCCGCCCGCGCACCGCGCAGCCGCAGGGCAACCGGCTCTCCGGCTACCTGATACCGCTGCCGGTGGACGAACCCGACCCGCTCCACCGCCTCGGTGCCGTGCGGGCCGCGATGGTCCGGAACAAGGACGCGGGCCCCGACCGGGGCGCGGGTGCCGTCGCCCTGCTCGCCGACCATGTCCCCGCGCTCGGCCACCGGCTCGGCGGCCCGCTGGTCGGCCAGGCCGCCCGGCTGTGGTTCGACATCCTCGTCACCAGCGTGCCGCTGCCGGGGACCGGGCTCCGGCTCGGGGGCCACGAACTGGCCGAGGTGTATCCGCTGGCGCCGCTCGCGCCCGGGCAGTCCCTGGCGGTGGCGATCTCCACCTACCGCGGCCGGGTCCACTACGGCCTGGTCGCCGACGCACAGGCCGTGCCGGACCTGGACGTGTTCGCGCGGGCGGTGGTGGAGGAGGTCGGGTCGCTGCTGGTGGCCTGCCAGGCCTGAGCCACGATGGCGGGAGGTGGGGCGGAGCCGGTCCGCCCCACCAGCCCCAAAGGCCCCACCAGCCCCAAAAAAGCCCCGGCAGACCCGGTTCTGATCACGGGTTTGGTGGCCGGGCCCACCGCTTCGTAAAATTCAGCGTTCGAAAGCGGGCGCGAGTCGGAGCGCTGCGCGGGTGATCAGGGAAGCGGCAGCGCGATGACGGTGACAGAAGACGGCCCCACGGCCATGGACGAGGTCGTCTACGGCCCCGGTATCGACCCGGAGCGGCTCGCCGTCTGCCTGAGCGTGCTGGAGGAGCTGGACCGGCTCGACGTGGACCACCCCGACGCCATCACGGTGCGCCGGGCCACCTCGCACATCTACCGCACGGTGAAGCAGCGCCGCCGCCAGGAGCGCCGGGCCGCCAAGACCGCGCACGACAAGGCGGTCACCGAGGCCACCGCCACCGGCTCCGCCGAGCGCATCGACGACGAGACCGAGGGCATCCTGCCCTCCTCCAAGGTCGAGGAGGGAAGGATCGCGGGCATACTCCAGCGCCCGCGCTCCTGCTACACCTGCAAGACCCGCTATGTCGAGGTCGACTACTTCTACCACCAGCTCTGTCCCGAGTGCGCCCGGCTGAACCGGACCAAGCGGGACGCCCGCGCCGACCTCACCGGCAAGCGCGCCCTGCTCACCGGCGGCCGCGCCAAGATCGGCATGTACATCGCGCTGCGGCTGCTGCGGGACGGCGCGCACACCACCATCACCACGCGCTTCCCCAAGGACGCCATCCGCCGGTTCAAGGCGATGGAGGACTCGGCGGACTGGCTGCACCGGCTGGAGGTCGTCGGCATCGACCTGCGCGACCCGGCGCAGGCCGTGGCCCTGTCCGAGCAGGTCGCCGAGGCCGGCCCGCTCGACATCCTGATCAACAACGCCACCCAGACCGTGCGCCGGCTGCCCTCCGCCTACGCGGCCCTGGTCGAGGGCGAGAACGCCCCGCTGCCCGCCGGTGAACTCCCCGCCCACCAGGTCATCGGCGCCTTCAACTCCGGCGCCGTCGACGGCATCGCCGCGCTGCCCGTCGGCACCAGCGGCCTGGAGGCGCAGAAGGTCGCCGACCTCGCCCTGGTCGCGGGCAACGCCAGCGTCGCCCGGCACCTGGACGGCACCGCCATCGACGCCGGCGGCCTCCTCCCCGACGTCGTCGAGAGCAACACCTGGGTGCAGACCATCGAGCAGATCTCCCCGGTCGAGCTGCTCGAGACCCAGCTGTGCAACTACACCGCGCCGTTCATCCTCATCAGCACGCTGCGCCCGGCGATGGCCGAGGCCGCGCGGAAGGCGTCCAGCGGGCGCTCGTACGTCGTCAACGTCTCGGCGATGGAGGGCGTCTTCAACCGCGGCTACAAGGGCGCCGGTCACCCCAACACCAACGCCGCCAAGGCGGCCATGAACATGGTCACGCGGACCAGCGCCGACGAGATGTTCCGGACCGACGGCATCCTCATGACCTCCGTCGACACCGGCTGGATCACCGACGAGCGCCCGCACTTCGACAAGCTGCGGCTGGCCGAGGAAGGTTTCCACGCCCCGCTCGACCTGGTCGACGGCGCCGCTCGCGTATACGACCCGATCGTCCGCGGCGAGGCCGGCGAGGACCTCTACGGCGTCTTCATGAAGGACTACGCGCCCGGCAAGTGGTGACCGGACGTTCGCACACGTAGGCCGGACGGGTGATTCAGTCGACCCCTCATGTGCTGCGCTTGGTTACAAATAGCGGCATATTGAGGGGTATTGAGGGGCTGGGCTTAGCGCGATAGTTACACCAAGTTTGCGCTCCCTATCGAGCGCAGGGGCGCTCATTTGGTTAACCTGAGGTGGACGGACAGCAGTCAGGGGGCCCACCCACACCCACCGTCCGTCCCGGGGCGAGCCGGTCGACAACGGCCTGCTCCGCATGAGGTACCGGCGCCACCGCGTCCGAACTGGCCCTGTATCCAGACCTGAGCGGGCGTTGACCGCCGGAACGCAAGCTGTCCGGTATGCCCCAAGGGTGACCCGACACATAAGGAGTGCGCGGTGACACCGGAGAAGACGAATCCCGAACAGCGCCCCAAGGAACGCACGGAGCGCACGGGCCGGCGGCCCGGAGAGATCGGCAGCCTCGACGTCTGGGCCCGGTCGGCCCCGATCCGCCTCGCCGGCTACGAGGACGACCTCGCCGAACCCCACATCCTGCCCAGCGTGGACTGACCCCCGGGCCACCTCCGCACGATGGCGCACGCATGGGCGTGACATGACAGACTCACGCCCATGCAGATCAGAGAAGCCGTGGCCGAGGACTGGCAGCGGATCTGGCCTTTCTGGCACCGCATCGTCGCCGCCGCCGAGACCTACTCCTGGGACCCCGACACCACCCAGGAAGCGGCCCGCGCACTGTGGATGGCCCCGGCCAAGCGCGTCTACGTCGCCGAGGACCACGACGGCACCGTGGTCGGCTCCGCCTATCTCACCGCCAACTACGGCGGACCCGCGGCCCGCGTGGCCAACGCCGGCTTCATGGTCGACCCGGACCACACCGGCCGCGGCATCGGCCGCGCCCTCGCCGAGCACGTCCTGGCCGAGGCCCGCACGCACGGCTACCGCGCGATGGTCTTCAACGCCGTGGTGGAAACCAACCCCGCCGTCCGCCTGTGGACCTCCCTCGGCTTCACCGTCCTCGGCACGGTCCCGGCGGCGTTCGACCACCCCCGGCACGGACCGGTGGGTCTGCACATCATGTACCGCGCCCTGGACTAGGGCCTGTCTTTCGGACGCCGGCAAGATCCGAAAGACAGGCCCTGGGGTCCGTCACTGACGCGGAACCTCGATGCCCGCCGCGCGCAGATGCCCTTCGATCAGCGTGTTCAGCCGTGCGATGGACGGTGCCTCGTCCTCCCGATGATGGTTGACCACGCCGTACCGGGAGGCCGCGTCGGGCCGGTGCCGTCGTACGGTCGGCATCGTCAGCAGCGCGCGGTCGGCCAGCAGGTTGGCGGCCACCGCGGAGGCCAGCTCCTCGATCCGCGGGTCGTCGGGATCCCAGGACCGCGCCTCCCAGCCGCGCTTGGTCAGCTCGACGAACTCGGGGTCGCCGAGCCGGTGTTCGAGGTTGACCAGGAAGAGGTCGAAGACCTCCGGAGCCAGCGCCCGCGACAGCACCAGGGCCTCCCGCTGGGTGGTGACGTGGTCGGGGCTGAAGCCGAGCTCGGCGAGTCGGTCCAGGACCGCGCAGGCCCGGTCGGGCAGCAGGGCCCGATCGCCGTGGGCGAGCCGGTGCAGGGTGTCGCGGCGGGCGGTCAGCTCCTCGATCTGTGCGGTGAGCCGGCGGCGGACGTCGTCCAGGGCGGTGGCGAACCGCTCGGGCTCGGCGTCGAGCAGCTCGCCGATCTCGGCCAGCGGCACGCCCGCCCCCGCCAGGGCCCTGACCTGGACAAGGCGCAGCAGATCGGCTGACCCGTAGCGCCGGTAGCCGGAATGGTCCCGTTCCGGCTCGGCGACCAGGCCGAGCCGGTGGTAGTGCCGCACCGTCTTGACGGTGATACCGACGAAAGCCGCCGCCTGACCGATCGTGAGCCCGTCTGCCATGGGGCGAGCCTAGCCCTCATCTGTCGCCTTGACCTTGACCTTGGGGCAGGGTCCAGGCTCCTCTCATACCCGCCGACGCGAGATGAGGGAATCACCATGAGCGAGCAGAACACCGCCGCCGCGCAGGACCGCCCCGAGCTGCGGAAGGCCATGCAGGAGATCGTCGACGCCGGTTTCGCCGGCGTGCAGCTGCGCGTGAACGACGAACTCGGAGAGTGGGTCGGCAGCGCCGGGGTGAGCGAGCTGGGCCGGACCGCGAAGCCGCCGACCGACGGGCACTTCAGGGTCGGCAGCGCCACCAAGACCTTCGTCGCGACCGTCGTCCTGAAGCTGGTGGCCGAGGGCCGGCTCGGCCTCGAGGACCTGGTGGCCGACCACCTGCCCGAGTTCGGGCTCGACCGGCGGATCACGGTACGGATGCTCCTCCAGCACACCAGCGGGCTGTTCAACTTCACCGGCGAGTTCTCCCAGGACGGGTCGGTCGAGGCCGGTGTGGTCGCCGGATGGGGCAAGGAGTGGGCGGGCCTCCAGCATGCGACCTACCGGCCGGAGGAGCTGGTGCGGGGCGCGCTGGCGAAGCCGGCGCGGTTCGAGCCGGGGACGGCCTGGAGCTACTCCAACACCAACTACGTCCTGGCCAGGCTGCTGATCGAGCAGGTCACCGGCCGCTCGCTGCCGGAGGAGACGCACCGGCTGATCCTGGGCCCGCTTCGGCTGACGGGCACCCTGCTGCCGGAGACCGGCGAGGAGATCCCCGAGCCGCACGCCCACGGCTACTACGGCTACGACGACGCCGGCCGGTGGAAGGTGATCGACACCACCCGCTTCAACCCCTCCTGGATATCCGCCGCCGGCGACATGATCTCGACCAGCCGGGACCTCCACACGTTCTTCGCCGCACTGAACGGCGGCACGCTCATCCCGTCCGAGCTGCTGGCCGAAATGCGCGTCCCGGACCCCACGATGGGTTACGGACTGGGCGTGTTCGTGGAGGAACTGGACGGCGGCGGCACCGTCCTCCACCACAACGGAGGGTTCTGGGGCTGGGGCGCGCTGATGTACAGCACGCCCGACGGCACCAAGACCCTGACCGGCTCGCTGACCTCCGGGGACGCCGAAATGGACCTGCCCACCATGGCCGGGACGTTCGAGAAGGTGAAGCAGACCCTGGTCAAGGCGGTGTTCGCCTAGGGGGGCGTCCCCGGGACGGCGCCGCTAGCCCGCCACCGGCGCCGTCCGCCGCCAGGGGTGCAGCCGCTCCAGCTCCTCCGCCACGGCCAGCAGGGTGGCTTCCGTGCCCGGGCGGCCGACGAGCTGGACGGCGCACGGTGCGCCCGAGGGCAGGGTGCCGAAGGGGACGGACATCGCGGGCCAGCCCGTCAGGTTCCACGGCGGGGTGAACGGCGAGTACGCCGTGTTGGCCAGCACATTGCGCAGCCAGCCGTGCTGGTGCCACGGCCCGGCCTGCGGGGAACGCCGGGCCAGCGCCGGGGTGAGCAGCACGTCGTGCTCGGTCAGGAACGGCAGCAGCCGGTTCCGCAGCCGCTCCCGGCCGTCGCCGGTGCGCACCGTGCGGACGAACCGCCGGCCCACCGCCGCGTGCACCCGGGTCCGCGGGGCCAGCCGCGCCGGATCCAGCGCCGCCGCGTCCACCGCCGTACCCGCCGTCCAGTGCTGGAGCGAGGTCACGCCCAACGACAGCGGGTACGGCGGCTCGGCCCGCCGCACCCGGTGCCCGGCCCGCGCCAGCAGCCCCGCCGCCTGCCGCACCGCGGTCGTGTACGGGCGGCTCACGCGCACCCCGGCGAGCGGACTGCGCAGCCCCACGGCGATCGTCAGACGGGCCGGCTCGTCCGCCGCCGGGACGTCCGTGCCGCCCAGCACACCGAGCATCAGCCGCAGATCCGCCACCGTCGTGGCCAGCGGACCGTTCTCCGACATACCGAACCAGTCGCCGTTGCCGATCCCCGCCGGCAGCACCCCGTGTCCCGGCTTCAGCGTCACCAGGCCGCAGTTGGCGGCCGGGATGCGCAGCGAGCCCATGCCGTCGTTGCCGAGCGCCAGCGGCACCAGCCCCGCGGCCACCGCGGCCGCGCTGCCCCCGGAGGAACCGCCCGCCGTACGGGAGGGATCCCACGGATTGCGCGTGGTGCCGTACACCCCCTCCGTGGTGCCGAAGACACACAGCTCGGGCACGTTCGTCAGACCCACCACGACCGCACCGGCGGCCCGCAGCCGGGCCACCGTGACATGGTCCTCGGCGGCCGGTGTGTCGGCGGTGGCGGCCGAGCCGTTCCGGCACGCCTCACCGCGCACGGCCAGATTGTCCTTCACCGCCACCGGCACACCGGCGAGCGGCAGTTCGGCGAGGTCGGAACGGGCGGCCACCTCGTCCGCCTCGGCGAGCGCCGCCGCGCCGCGGACCTTCCGGAACGCCTCGATCCGTCCGTCGAGCCGCTCGATCCGCGCGAGGTGCTCGGCCACCACCTCCCGGGGCGTGACCCGCTTCCCGCGCACGGCGTCGGCGATCTCGATGGCGCTCCGCCCGGCCCAGTTCCCCACGGCACTCCTCGACTACTCGCTGGTATCAAGCACGGTGCAGGGAGAACTGTGCCGCCTCCGCGCCGCCACGTCGAGAGGCGGGCGGGCGTACCGTCCGCGGACCCGGTGGGCGGGGTACGACCACCACGGTCCGGGTCTCGCTGCTGCGCGCCCCGCGCCATCACGGCAGCGGCCCGAGGTCTCCTTCGAGGGCGGTCTGGATGATCGGGGGCCGGTCCCACAGGGCCAGCAGTTCATTGGCGAGCGCCACGACCGGCAGCGGATCCTCGGTGCCGTACACCGAGACGGCGGCGGCCGACAGGGTGCGCGGCACGGCTTCGGCATCCAGGAGGCGGCGCCAGTCCGCGGGACCGAGTTCCAGGAACTCCAGCCCGGTGAGAGCGGCGATCTCCAGCGGATCGGCCAGCGTGCCGGGGTAGGCGGTGAGGGTCCGCAGCCGGGGCAGCCCGACGACCGGGGCCAGGCTGAGCGGTTCGGCGTCCCACACCCCGATGGACAGGACCTCCAGGCCGGGGTGCGCGGCGGCCTCGACACCGGGCACGCCAACGCCACTGCTGTTGACGTACGCCACCGCCTCCGGCCCGCCCGTACCTTGCGAGCCTCTGCCGTGCTCGACGTGCCGGCCCAGCACCAGATCGGTCAGCGAGTCGGCGATCAGTGCGGCGCCGATGTTCTCCTCATGGCCGATCATGATGATCTGCCCCAGGTGGCCGCGTGGGCCGGGCGTCAGATCGACGGCCAGCCGGTCGCCGCCGCCGTTGTCCCCGAACACGATCCAGCCGGGGGAGCCGACCAGGCCCTGCACGGCGGCGTCCGGCGGGGTGACGACCGCTTCCTTGGCCGCGAACCGCCAGGGGCAGCGCCGGGACGACGCGACGGCGACGTAGAGGTCGTCGAGCGGGAAGAGTTCGCAGCCGACCGCTCTGCACTCGCGTTCCGCCGCCTCGTCGTCGTCACCCCAGTCCTCCCAGCGGGCCCGGGTCACCCGGTAGAGCGCCTTCAGCTCCTCGGGCAGGGCGATGCAAAGGCGCGCTTCGGCCGCCGCGATCTCCTCCTCCGTCGCGCCGACGGCGCCGGGCAGCCGCTCGCGGAGCGTGCGGTGCAGGAGCCGTACGTCGGCGGACGGGGCCGGCACCGCCCCCGGCACCGGTTCGGGTCCGCGGCGCCACGGCTCGGGCACGGCGCCCTCGACCAGCACGAGCGCCCCCGGATGCGGCCTGCCGAGGCCGGGCTCCACGGCCGGACTGGGGGCGAGCAGCCGCAGTACCGTCCTGCCGTCCGGTGCCGTCTGCGCCGTGAACGAGATGTCACCGATGCCGGCTTCCGCGAGCGCGCCCTGCACCCGCTCCACGGCCTCGACCTCCTCGCGCATGTCCTCGTACTGCGCGGCCCGGCCCGGCCGCCGCCGGTGCCGCACGGGCAGACTCCAGCCGTGCCGGCCTATGTTCCCCGCGACGCGGAGACCGGCCGCGTCCTGCCCGGCCGCAGCGCTGCCCCGCAGCAGCCGCAGCACGGGCGTCCAGGTCGCGAAGTCGTGGAGCGAGGCGGAGGACGCCGGGGAAGCCGGGGAAGGCGGGGGAGGGATCCGATCAACCATGCTCCGACCGTAGTACGAGGCTGCCCTGGCACCCGTCAATGGGCCTTCCAGTTCGCATTGTCGGGGATCGTCTTGTCGGGCACATGCACCTGGATGAGGGACGGGCCGTCGGTGTTCTCCAGCGCGCCCGTCACGGCATCCCGCAACTCGCCGTACGTCCCCACTTCCCACCCCCGGCAGCCGAAGACCTCTGCCAGTTTGCTGTACCTCCACCGGTGCAGCAGGCAGGGCTTGTAGAACGGCTCGTCGGAATGGAACACCCCTGCGTCGGCGAGCCACTGCTCCACGGCGTAGACGCCGTTGTCGATGACGAAGATGATCGGGTCGAGCCCGAACCGGGTCTGTGTCGAGAGGCATTGGGCGGTCATCTGGAAGCCGCCGTCACCCGAGAAGACCAGGACCCTCTGTTCGGGGCCCTTCGCCAGGCAGATCCCCGTCGCGGCCGGCCCGCTGTAGCCGATCGACGAGTACGACGACTGTACGACGAACCCTCTCGGCCTGGGCACATCGAGCAGCAGGCTCCCGAAATAGTTCATGCTCGCGTCGGCGCTGACGATGGTGTTCGTGTCGACGTACTGCTGGATGTAGGTGTAGAACCCCTGGTACGTGATGACGTCGGTATCGCCCCCGGTCGGCACGCTGTGCGCCGGCTTGTCCGGGAGCTTCCGCTCTCTGCGTTCGATCTGCCTCGCCAGGATGTCGTCGACCAGGTGCTCGAGCGCGACCTGGCCACCGAAAAAGGTTCCGAACTTGACCGCGTCGAACGACGCGAACGCCGTCTTGTCATAGTCCGGGTCCCAGCCCAGCGAGTTGATGTCCGTCAGCCACACGCCGAGGGCCAGAATGAAGTCGGACTGGTCGGCCAGAGTCGTCACGGCCGTCGAGGACGCCTGGCCGTCGAGCACGCCGACGAACAGCCCGTCGTCCTCGGAGACGACCGCCTTGCTCAGGAGTTCCGTGACGAACGGGATATTGAGTTGGTGGATCAGACTCAGGGCCTTGTCCTGGAGGCCGAACCGGTCGATCTCCACACCGAGCCAGATGAGCGGGTTCTCGGCGCTTTCGAGCCGTGCGCAGATCCTGTCCACCGACTGTTGCAGGCTGGTCTCGTCCGACAGGATCCTGGCCGGCTTCAGCTCACCTCTCGGCTGCTCGCACTCCAGGTCGACCATGTCCTGGAGCAGCTCGATATAGATCGGACGCCGCTCGCTGATGCACTGGGTCAGCGCGTAATCTATCAACGTCGGCGCGAGGTCCGGATTGTCGATCCGTATGGCCGCGACCGTCAGGTGCTCGAACGACTGAAGATCCGTCTGGCGTCCGCTGATGAAGTGATGCGCACTGAAGCCGGTCTGCTCGAAGGTGATGGTCTTCTTGACGCTCGGTGTGCCGTTGATCAGCACCAGCGGCACCTTCTCGACATACGCGCCGGCGACAGCGTTCACGGCACACAGTGCCCCCGCGGAGTAGGTGACGCAGAGGGCGCCGATTCCCTTCATCCTTGCATAGCCGTCCGCCGCATAACCGGCGTTCACCTCGTTGACTTCCTCGACGATGTCGATTCCGTTGGGCGCGACATACCGGTTCAGCCACTCTATCGAGTAGTCGCCCGCGATGGCGAACAGGTGCTCCAGACCGAGCTGGCGCAGGCGGTCCACCAGGTATCGTCCTACAGTGCAGCCCTCGTTCATGGCGGAACACCTCCGTGGTCAGTAGTCGCTCGCGCCGCCGAACAGCCGGGGCATGTAGATGTCGAAGATTCCCGGGCACTTCCGCTCCGGATACCGTTGCAGCAGGAATTCCTTGAAGGCGTCGTCCCCCAGCCCGTTGCCGATGGCCTGTTGTGCGGCAGCGAGGTACTCGATGTTGCGGGCGACCTCGTTCTTGTCGGCGGGCAGGCCGTGGCCCGGCATGATCAACTCGCAGTCCGACGCCAGGATTCCTTGCAGCACCCGAATCCAGTGGTCCATGTGTTTCGTCAGATAAAGATGGGTGCCGCTGTAGACCAGGTCCTGAGCGAAGAACACGCCCAGGTCGGGGAGTTCCACGGTGAGGTGGTAGTCGATCTCGGTATCCGTCACCCGGTCGAGGACATACCTGACCCCGTCGATCGTCTCCGCACCGGGACGGGCGACTTCTTTCGGCACGACTATGCGCTCCGGGGCGAGGTCACCGAGTTTCCAGTGGTCGCTTCTCGACTCCTCCCCATGGTCGTGGATGAAGGCCATGGTTTCGGACAGCGCGTAGACCGTGATGTCGGTGAACGCGGTCCCCAGACCGAACCAGTGGTCGGGGTGCCGGTGGGAGAGGTACAGCCGCTCGATCGGCTTTCCCAGGCTGTCCGCGTAGTCCCGGAACGCTCTCGCATAGGGGACGAGGAACTGTCCGTCGATGAGGACCAGCTGGTTCTTGGTTTCTATGATGTGCGTGGCATTCGCGATATTGCTGTACGCGAAGGACGCGACGAACGTGTGAATACGGACATCGCCCGTCTGCTTCACGACCATGACGATGGGATCTGACAGCTGACCCGGCATGCGAAACCTCCCGGAGGCTATGGGATCCGCGAGCGCAGCTCCTCCAACGCGGCCTCTGCGACGTCGTAGGCGCTGTCCCTGCCGGGCACCGGGTCGTCCTCGCCCGGTCGCCAGAACCGCCGGCGTGCCATGCGCATGGAGCGGTCGAACGGCGGGATCGCGTTGAACACTTCGATCAGGTACGGCCCCTGATACACCGGCTCGATCTCGTTCAGGACGGTGTCCCAAGGGATCCAGCTGTCCTTCACCGCGCCCCGGTCGGGGGCAGAGATATGGACGTAGTAGAGCCGCTGCTGTTCCACGGCTCGCCTGACGTTCTCCTTGAAGACCGACGGACCCCGGCTCTCCATCACGAGCTGCGCGGTGTCGAACGTCACGCCGCCCTGCGGGTGCTCCAGGCCCTCGAGGAAGTCCAGTGCCTCCGAGACCATGTTGGGTGGCGGTGTCTCCCAGCTCTTGACGGGTTCGACGGCGAGCTTCACCTGTTGCGCGGTGGCGTATTCCACCAGCTCTTCGAAGACGGAACGCGCCGCGTCGTAGCGCGGCTTCATCCAGTCTTGCAGGGCGTCGCTCCAGATCGGCTCATCGGTGTCGGTGACCGGAAAGACCCCGTAGGGGTAGAGGAACGGCCCGGACATGATCGAGCCGCCGCCCAGGACGCTCGTGATGTCGACGCGTGACTTCAGGTAGGACAGAGCCTGCCTGCGCTGCTCCTCGTACGGCGACGTCGGGTCGAAGGTCCGCGTGGTCCCCACATTGGTGGTGAACCTGACCCCGCCGAACCCGGCCTGGTCGAAGGCCTTCCTGAGGCGGATGTAGCTGTCGACCTCGAGCTTGTGCACGACGTTCGGGGGCTGTGCGGCGATATGCACGTCGAAGCCGTCGTAGCCCATGGCGGTCAGGGCGTCCAGGTGATCGACCAGGGTGCGCGTGTACCGTGCGTCCAGCGGCCGCAGGTCGGCCGTGAACATGAAGAAGCTGAAGAACACGTCTCGTCGTTTCGCGTTCATCGTCACCAGCCCAGAACGTCGGTGAGGTAGGCGCGGGCCTTCTTGGCGTACTCGAGCGGAACGGCCTTGTTCGGATCCTGCTCCGCCTCCACCACCAGCCACCCCTGGTAGTGCGCTGCGGCCAGCACGTCGAGGATGGGCCGGAAGTCGATCGCGCCGTCTCCGGGCACGGTGAAGACGCCGAGCGCGATGGCCTCCTGGAAGGAAAGGCCCTCGTCGCGCACCCGTTTCACGACCTCGGGCCGGATGCTCTTCAGGTGGACGTGGCCGATGCGGTCGGCGTGGGCCCGGGCCACCAGCAGCGGGTCGTCGCCGGCGAAGGCCGCGTGTCCGGTGTCGAGCAGCAGATGGACCAGGTGCGGGTCGGTCGATTCCATCAGCCGGTCAATGTCGGCCCGGGTCATGACGCCGGTGCCCATGTGGTGGTGATAGCTGAGCCTCATCCCGGCCGAGCTAGCGATCTTGCCCAGCTCGTCCAGGCCCGACGTCAGGTCGTCCCACTGGGCGTCGGTGAAGACCGGGCGGTTGGCGAACACGTCCACCGGAAGCAGATGCGACGAGGCGCCGAACTCGGCCACGACCAGCTCGGTCCCCCCCAGTGCCCTGATATGGGCCAGCGTCTCCTCGAAGGCGGCGATCGTCTTCCGCCGCATCCTGCTGATGGTGAAGTACGTGCTCGTCCAGGGCTCGGAGACCCGCAGGCCGCGCAGATCGAGAGCGGCCTTGAGCTCCGCGGCGTCCGTCGGGTACTTGTGCCCGATACTGCATCCCTCGAAGCCGGCGAGCGCCATCTCGCTCACGGCCTGGCCGAAGGGGATACCGGCGTCGATGCCGGGGAAGTCGTCGTTCCACCACAAGGTGCAGCAGACGCCGAGCTTCACCGTGTCCGGGCTGAGGCGGTCGGCCGGATCCCTCATCCTGTCGCCCCTTTCAGGTAGCGCTCCGGGATACGGGGCGGCTGGGCCCAGGAGCCGTATCCGGGTGCCTTGGCACCGGGGGGATTGGCCCCGATGGCCCGCCACAGCAGCCCTTCCTGATAGGAGGCGGCGGTGACCGTGGAGGTGCGGGCCGCGGTGTGGGCCCCGTGGCGGTCGACCCACTCGGGCGGCAGCGCGTACCACATCCCGGCGTACCAGAGCTTGATCACATTGCGGGCCACCGGGCCGAGCCGGTCGTCGCTGAAGACGCGGTGGCGCAGGGCCACGTCGAACGCATCCCGGTCGAGCGGGGTCCGGGCACGGTCTCCGGCGTCACCCGCTGCCTCGGCCCGGGCCGCCCGGTGCGCTTCCAGCAGGGCGGTGACGATCTCGTCGCCGCAGGCGGCCCGCACTTTCGCCAGATAGGTGTGGGCCATGCCGGTGCCCAGCAGATCGGTCTCCTCGAAGGCGGTGAGGTCGACCGACAGGCAGAGGAACTCCTCGAACGACGGGGCGGTCATCTCGTCACCCCCTCGACGGTCCCGCCGGCACCCGCCGGGCCCTGCGGATCGGGCCCGGCCGGGGCCGGAATCTCGAAGGTGGGAGCGGCGTGCAGACCGCCGCTGCCCGGCAGGGGAGTGCGCACCAGCCGGTTGAACCCGTCCCGCAGACGGAACATCTCGCAGACGGCCTCCTCCAGGAGGTCCGGCTGCCCGTTGAGCGCCTTGGTCAGCAGGGCGAGGAAGGCCCCGTAGTCGGCGTTGAAGTCCCGGGCGACACGGGCCAGCTCCGATCCCGCCGGGTAGTCGGTCAGCCGGGTGCTCACCTTCACCCGGTACACATCGTCCCAGTCGATGCTCAGCGCGGGCCCCGACGGTTCATCGGGGTGGTCGCCGACCTGGTAGTAGCGCTCGAGGAGCAGCTGCCGGAACCGGTAGTAGTGGGCCAGCTCCCCGTCCGCGTCGTACATGCCCGCATCGAGGCCCTCGCCCTGGGCGGCGATGAAACGCAGCGCCCGCTGGGCCGAGTCGAGGTCGGAGACGACGATCATCACCCCGCCGCCCGAGTAGAAGTACTCGGGCCCCACCTGGAGGGCCGGGTCCCCGCAGAAGAGCTTGGGGTCGTCGGCCGCCACCCTTTCGATCCCCTCGATGATCTCCTCGTAGAACTCGCCGATGCTGTAGAAGCGCAGCCCCTCGGCCGTGGGACTGGAGATGAGGAGCGGAGTCGCGCCGGCCGGTGTCCTCAGCAGCCGTGCGTCGGCACTGGGGGCCTTGCCCGGTCGCTCGATCTTGCAGAACGTCTCCACCGCCTCCCGGGAGAACGGCCGCAGATCGACGGTGAAGTCGTCCTCGCCGTCCGGCAGATAGGCCGGATACGACGGTACGAAGCCGGGACGGGTCAGGTCGGGGCTCCCTCCGATGGCGTTCAGCACGTTGGCGACGAGGGTCAGGTGCAGCATCTCCTCCACCGCGGCCACCCGGATGATGTGGGCGGCGTCGGAGTTGGTGGTCGAGCGGATGGAGTAGTACGCGGTCAGGTACGGGGGGATGGTCGCGTGTTCCAGCGCCATCGCCGCGTTCAGGTAGCTGATCAGGTCGTCGCGGTTCTCGATGGTCGACGCGGTCACCGGGCCACCTCCCCTGAGGTCGCGTTGATCGGTGCGGTCTCGGAGTCGAGCTGGGCCAGCATGGCCCGGGCGCTGCGCAGGCACAGGGCGGCGACGGTGAGCGTCACGTTCGAGGTGCCCACGGTGGGCATGCTGCCCCCGCCCACCAGGTACAGGTTCTCGTGGTCCCAGCACCGCTGGTCCGCGTCGACCACCGAGGTCTTTGGGGTGGCGCCCATCAGGTGGGTGCCGGCGAGATGGTTGCCCCCGCGGATCTCGTACCCCACTCCGTCGTGGACGGTGTAGCCCCAGAAGTTCGGGTCGTACACGGTGTGGTCCTCGGCGCCGAGCCGGGCGAAGATCCGTTTCGACAGCTGCCGGGCGTACGCCACCCCCCGCATCGTGTACTCGGGGATCCCGTAGCTGAGGACGGGCCGCATGTTCCCCAGCTGGTCGGTGAAGTCGGGGCTCACGGTGACCCGGTTGCTCGGGTCGGCGGGCACCTCGACCATGAACGCCAGCTGAAGCTGGCGGGACACCCGGTCCACCAGGCCCTGGCGGAGGGACTCGCCGTAGCGGCCGGCGGAGTCGACCAGGTCGATGAGATCGGTCATCGGCGCGCCCCGGGCCCAGCCCCAGCCGTCGTTGTGGATGTCGATGCTGAACGCCGCCTGGCGGCTGCGGAAGCGGCCCCCGCGCAGGTCGGTGATGCCGCCGGTGCAGTTCGTGCCACGGAAGGTGCCGGCCACCTTCGGCAGCAGGCCCCACGCCAGCAGATAGGCGTGGTCCATGAAGTTCCGCCCCATCAGGCCGCTCGAACCGCGCAGTCCCGAGGCCAGCATCAGCCGGGGGTTCTCCACCGCGTTGGCGGCGAGGACGTACAGCCGGCCGCGGGCCCTCGCCGGGGTGAAGCCGGGGCTGTCGGGCCGCGCATAGCGGCGGTACTCGATCTCGGTCACCCGGCGCGTGTGCTCGTCGATGTGCACCTTGTAGGCCACCGCCTGCGCCACCAGGTCGACCCGGCCGCTCTGGAGGGCCAGTGCGAGCGTCTTCCCGGCGTTGTACTTGGCCTGCACCGGGCAGAGGGGCACGCAGTTGTTGTTGCCCTGGCACCGCCCGCCGACCTCGACCTGGTACGCGCTCACCGCCCCCCGCGGCATGTAGCCCTTCCCGCCGTCGTAGGCCGGGTTCGGTATCCCGTTCCGGCCCTGCGGGAACGGCCGGACCCGCAACTCCCGGTGCTCCCCGTCGAGTTCGACAGGCATCCCGTCGACGTCCCTGGCGACCATCCGGTCCAGGTAGGACAGGGGCAGCCCCTTCATGGGGTACACATAGCCCTCGTCGAAGGCGATCCCGAGGTACGCCTGGTCCGCCACGTCGGCGGAGACCCCGATCTCGCGTTCCGCCTCGTTGTAGTAGGGGGCGAGGTCCTCGTAGCTGAGCGGCCAGTCCGCCCCCTCGCCGTAGAGCGTGCGCATCCGGAAGTCCTCGGGCAGCATGCGCAGCGTCTTGCCCTCCCAGTGCATGGTGGTGCCGCCGAGGACCCGCGTGTAGGTGGTGTCGGTGGCGAAGGGCCCGCTCTGGACGATGTAGGAGGAGGCGTCGGGCGCCCCCGGAGTGATGGGCCGAGCGTCGGTGCCACGGGGCATCGGGGCGTTGGGTACGGCCGGGTAGGGGGCCTGGTTGTCCTTGCTGATGGCCGAGTAGAACCGGTCGAGATAGCGCTCGTATCCCCTCAGGGTGAGGTCCTCCGCCGGACCCGCTTCGAGCATCAGCACCCGCTTGCCGGCGTTGCTCAGCCGCAGGGCGATGAGGGAGCCGGAGATCCCGCCGCCGACGATGACGGCGTCATAGAGGACGTTCGCCGCGGCCTCGGGGTCGGTGCGCTTCGTCGCCCCCTGGGGGAACTTCGCGTACATGAGGCAGTCACTCCTCCTCTGCCAGGCGCAACCGGGGACCGGCGTGGCGGCAGGGCGGACAGGTCGTCCACGGGGACCTTGTCGCTCGACTTGATCTCGGCGGCCAGCTTGTAGTGGGCGGGCACGAGCTCGTTCGGCTTCTCGATGCCGTCGACGGCCGAGGCCTGGATCTCCTCGAAGCAGCGCCGCATGCCGGCCTTCGCCACCCCCATGGCCGTCAGGGCCCCGTCGCGCACCCAGTTGTAGAGGCCGTAGATGGTTCGAGGGGTTCGATGATCAAGCTGCGAGTCGGTGTCGCTGCCGGCAAAAGCCTGGCGCGCAGACCACTGCCGCGTCACCAACGATACGCCGGAACCCTCACGATCGCCGCGTGAGCCGTGAGCCGTGGGCATGCACCGGGTACGGCCCCTGCGCCCGCCGGGCAGCCGTGTTGCGGGTCATCCCCCGAGTGCTTTGATGGAAAGGAAGGTGCTCACTGTCCATTCCCGTGCCGTGCGTCCAGGTGAAGCCGGCACCGAAGGGGGCGCCCCGATGGACGGTTACCCGCTGATCGAGAACCACGGTCTCATCGGCGATCTGCAAACCGCCGCGCTCGTGACCACCGAGGGAGCGGTCGACTGGTTCTGCTCCCCGCGGTTCGACTCGCCGAGCGTCTTCGGGGCGCTGCTGGACAAGCAGAACGGCGGGCACTGCACGGTCCGGCCGGTGCACCGGACGCATGCGACCAAGCAGCTGTACCTGCCCGACACGGCGGTGCTGGTGA
This sequence comes from Streptomyces sp. NPDC127190, assembly GCF_042672505.1. Taxonomy (NCBI): domain Bacteria; kingdom Bacillati; phylum Actinomycetota; class Actinomycetes; order Kitasatosporales; family Streptomycetaceae; genus Streptomyces; species Streptomyces sp. NPDC127190. The sequence continues at coordinate 105,157 of NZ_JBHXVE010000022.1, read as the reverse complement.
CCCGGTTCATGACCGAGGCGGGCGCGGGCGAGGTGGTCGACTTCATGCCCGTGACCGGTACACGGGCCACCTCCCGCCACCGGCTGGTGCGTCTGATCCGTTGCGTGCGCGGCAGCATGACCTTCCAGGTGGAGATCTCCCCGCGGTTCGACTACGGCCGCAGCAAGCACGAGCTGCACATCACCCAGCACGGAGCGGTCTTCGCCGCGGAGGACGGCGCGGCGCTCACCGTGCACCCCATCCGCGAACCGGAGGACGAGCGGCTGATCGACGTACTCACCGACCAGGGTGCCGACCTGCAACTGTCGCTGGCGTTGCAGGCCGGCCAGCAGCGCGGACTGGTGCTGGAGACGGGCGCCGAGGGACCACCCGCCGAGGTCCGCCTGGACGCATACCAACGGCTCTTCGACGAGACCGTGGCGTTCTGGCGCTCCTGGCTGGCGCAGTCGCGCTACACCGGACGCTGGCGGGAGATGGTGCACCGTTCCGCGATCACACTGAAACTCATGACGTTCGCCCCGAGCGGCGCCGTGGTGGCCGCCCCGACGACGGCTCTCCCGGAGCAACTGGGCGGCGAGCGCAACTGGGACTACCGCTTCACCTGGATCCGGGACGCCTCCTTCTCCGTCTACGCGCTGCTCGGGCTGGGCTTCACGGAGGAGGCCCGGGCGTTCATCCGCTGGCTGGCCGACCGGGTCAAGGAGCGGGCCGGCAGCGGCGGGACCACGGGCCCGCTCAACATCATGTACAAGGTCGACGGCTCGTCCGACCTGGAGGAGCAGATCCTCGACCACTGGGAGGGCTATGCGGGCTCCGCGCCGGTACGGATCGGCAACGGCGCCGCGGCACAGCTCCAGCTGGACATCTACGGCGAGGCCCTGGACAGCATCTACTTCGCGCAGCAGCGCGGAATCCAGGTCGGGCACAAGGGATGGACGTCGATCCGGGAGGACCTGGACTGGCTCGCCGACCACTGGGACCAGGCGGAGGAGGGGATCTGGGAGACCCGCGGCGGTCGCCAGGACTTCACCTACGGCCGGGTCATGTCGTGGGTGGCGTTCGACCGCGCGCTGCGGCTCACCGAGGCGAACGGCTGGCCGTCGGCGGCCGGACGCTGGCAGACCGAGCGGGACGCCGTCTACGAACAGGTCATGGCGAAGGGGTGGAGCGAGGAACGGCAGGCCTTCATCCAGCACTACGGCAGTGAGGTGCTGGACTCCTCACTGCTGCGCATGGCGACGGTCGGGTTCGTCAGCCCCGAGGACTCGATGTGGGCCTCGACGCTGGACGCCATCGACCGGGAACTGGTCTGTGACAGCCTCGTCTACCGCTACAACCCGGAGGCGTCGCCCGACGGACTGCGCGGCTCGGAGGGCACCTTCTCGCTGTGCACGTTCATGTACGTGGACGCTCTCGTCCGTGCGGGGCGGACGGACATGGCACGGCTGGTGTTCGAGAAGATGATGGGGTACGCCAACCATCTGGGCCTGTACTCGGAGGAGATCGACCCGACCGGCCGCCAACTGGGCAACTTCCCCCAGGCGTTCACCCATCTCGCCCTCATCGACGCCGCCCTCACCCTCGACAGGGCGCTCGACCGGCGGTAGCCCGGTCCCGCCCACCCCCCTGTCCCCGCCTACGACTGCCGTACGGCCCCCGCCAAGCGGGTCGGCGGAAGGTACTCGCGTACATACGTCCGCTCCCAGCAGGCGCCCGTCTGCCGCAGCTGCTGCCAGGTGGTGTAGCGGTAGCGGAAGAGGCGGGCGCGGATGTGCCGGGGCGGGGTGTCCGGCGGGAAGGGGGAGCGGCGCAGCAGCCGCAGGGTGTCGCGGTCGTTCTCCAGCAGGCGTTCCACCAGGGGGCCGAACCAGTCGCCGGCGTAGGCCGGGGACAGTGCCGCGAACCACATCAGCCAGTCCAGGCGCAGATGGTACGGCGCGAACTGGCGCGGCCAGCGCCGGGGATCGCCGGGCTTGCCCCGGAACTCGTACTCCCGCCAGTCCGAGTCCTCCCGCGGCACCTCGTCCAGCGTGCCCTCGACCACGACCTCGTAGCGGACCCGGCTGACGCTGCCGAACGCGCCGTAGGTGTTCACCAGGTGCAGCGGGTCGAAGGAGCGGTTCATCACCTGGCGCCGGGAGACCATGTTCGCCACCGGGCGGTAGCTGAGGAAGAGCAGCAGCGCGGCGACGGCGAGCACCAGCACCTCGTACCACAGCGGTGCCGCCGGGACCTGCGGCGCGGTCGCCGGGAGCCGCAGCGCGGACAGCGCGAGCACGATGGTGATCCAGTTCAGCCAGGAGAAGTTGCCCGAGAGGACCAGCCACAGCTGGGTGACGATCATCAGCGCGGCGGCGCCCGAGGCGATCGGCTGCGGGGTGAACAGCAGCACCGGTACGGCCAACTGGGTGACGTGGTTGGCGGCCACCTCCACCCGGTGCAGCGGCTTCGGCAGATGGTGGAAGAACCAGCTCAGCGGGCCCGGCATGGGCTGCGTCTCGTGGTGGTAGTCCAGGCAGGTCAGCTTGCGCCAGCACGCGTCGCCGCGCAGCTTGATCAGCCCCGCGCCGAACTCGACGCGGAAGAGGATCCAGCGCAGCAGGAACAGCACGACGATCGGCGGAGCCACCGTGCCGTTGCCGAGGAACGCGGCGAGGAAGCCCGTCTCCAGCAGCAGCGACTCCCAGCCGAACGCGTACCAGGTCTGTCCCACGTTGACGATCGACAGATACAGCGCCCACGGCACCAGCCACAGCAGGATCCCGGCCCACAGCGGCAGCAGCGAGTCCGCACCGGCCAGCAGGGCCGCCGAGACCGCGCAGCCGGCCCAGGCGCACCCCGCGAAGAACCGGTCGGAGTAGTGCAGCTGGAACAGGCTCGGAGCCCGCTTGAAGGGCACCCGCGCCACGAACCGGGGGACCGGCAGCATGCCGCGCTCGCCGAGCAGGGCGCGGAACTGCCGTGCGGCCGTCAGGAACGCGAACAGGTACACGCCGGCCAGGGCCCGCTGGAAGACCAGCCGGGTCAGCCAGTAGTCGGGTGCGGTGAACCAGTCCACGCCTCGGTCGTCTCCCTCATGGCCTGTGCTTCGAGTTGCCGCCCGGACGGGAGTGATGCCCATCATGGTGGGGAATCACTCAGAGTGATGATAAGTGGACGGTGCGGAGATGGCCTGATGGGGCGTCTCGCGCACCCAACCGGTCGACCGGGTCGAAGAATCGGCCAAATCCTGGCAAGGTGGGCGCATGGCTGATCGGGGAGCGAGTGCCCTGTCACTCCCGGAGGACTGGCCCGCCCATCCGGACCCGATCCTGGAGCTCAACCACATGGGCACCTTCGACTGGGACCTGGACACGGGCCAATACCACATGGACGCCCAGGCGCACCGGGTGTTCGACATGCGGCCGGACGAATTCGACGGCCGCATCGAGTCGCTGACCGCCCGCGTGCCCCAGCCCGAGCTGGCCCGGCTGGACGCGGTGGTGGCCCGCGCCATCAAGGACGGCAGCGAGAACTACGGCGCCTACTTCCGCATCCGCCGCCAGGACGGCAGCACGCGCTGGACCCACACCCAGGGCTACATCCGCCGGGACGGCACCGGCCGCCCGCGCCGGGTCGTCGGCGTGGTCCGCGACGCCACCGAGGAACTCACCGACAGCGTGGCCCGCACCGTGCGCACCGCCCAGGACGAGGCGTTCCGCCAGCAGACCAACGTCGTCCAGGCCATCTCCGCGGCCCTCGCCCACGCCCGCACCGTCCAGGACGTCATCGAGGTCCTCAAGGACACCCACGGCATCCGCAACGTCGGCGCGGCCAGCCTGGTGATGGGACTGGTCGAGGCGGGCCGGATCCGGCTCGTCGCGGAGGGCCCCGCCTACGCCTCGGTGCCCGGCACGGAGGTCACCCGGATCGACGAGCCGTATCCGATGAGCGAGGTCGTCCGCACCCTCGTACCGCGGTTCATCGAGTCCCCGGAGGAGTTCGCCGAGGACTACCCGATCCTCTGGCCGCACCTCACCGATCTGCACATCACCTCGGCCGCCTACCTCCCGCTGATCGCCCAGGCTCGCCCGATCGGCGGTATCGGGCTGCTCTACAACGACCGGCGCGGCTTCTCCGCCGAAGAGCGCGCGGTGCTGGTCGCGCTCGGCAGCAGCATCGCGCAGAGCCTCCAGCGGGCCATGCTCTACGAGCAGGAGAAAGACCTCGCCCAGGGCCTCCAGCAGGCCATGCTGCCCCGCACCATCCCCAGCGTCCCCGGCGCCGACATCGCCGTCCGCTACCGCGCCGCCACCGCCGGTGGCACCCTCGGCCGGGACATCGGCGGCGACTGGTACGACCTCATCCCGCTGCCCGGCGGCCGGGTCGGCGCGGTCATCGGCGACGTCCAGGGCCATGACACCCACGCGGCCGCCGTGATGGGGCAGCTGCGGATCGTGCTGCGCGCCTACGCCGCCGAGGGCCACACCCCGGCCACCGTGATGGCCCGCGCCTCCGTCTTCCTGCACGAACTGGACACCGACCGCTTCGCCACCTGCCTGTACGCGGAGGCCGACCTGTCCACCGGAGTGGTGCAGGTGGTGCGCGCCGGGCACATCGACCCGTTCATCCGGGACACCGACGGCACCTGCCGGCGCATCCAGGTCGACGGCGGGCTGCCGCTCGGCCTGTCCGCCGAGTTCGGACGCCTGGAGTACCCGGTCGGCACCCTGGAACTCGACCCCGGACAGACCCTGCTGCTGTGCACCGACGGGCTGGTCGAACAGCCCGGCACCGACCTGGACGACGGTGTACGCAGTCTCGTGGAGCACATCTGCGCCGGCCCGGAGGACGTGCGCGCCCTGGCCGACCGGCTGATCCAGCTGGCCGAGGAGCGCGGCGGCGACGACGACGTGGCCCTGCTCCTGCTGCACCGCCAGGAGCCGGAGGCCGCCGGGCCGGGCGGACGGCTCCAGCAGCATGTGGCCCCCGGCGACCCGGACGCCCTCACCCAGGCCCGGCACATGATCCGTGCCGCGGTCGGGGTGTGGGGCGCGGGTGACCGGGCCGACGAGATCGAGCTGGTCGCCGACGAGCTGGTCACCAATGCGCTGATGCACACCGAGGGCTCGGCGATCGTCACCCTGCGGGAGCTGGCCGGCAGTGACCGCAGGCTCCGGATCGAGGTGGAGGACTCCTCCAGCGCCCTGCCGCGCCGCCGCGAGGCGGGCGAGGACGGCGTCTCCGGCCGCGGTCTGTTCCTGGTGGAGATGCTCGCCGACGGCTGGGGGGTGGAGGCGCGCGGCAGCGGCAAGGCGGTGTGGTGCGAGTTCCGCGTCCCGGGCGGCTGAGTCCCGGCTGGCGGTGCCGGCACCGGATGGCACCCTGGACGTATGCCGGAACTGCCCGAAGTGGAAGCGCTGGCGGACTTCCTCGCCGACCACCTGGCCGGCCGCCGGGTGGTGCGGGTGCTGCCGGTCGCGATCAGCGTCCTGAAGACGTACGACCCACCGGTCGGCGCCCTCGAGGGCGGCACCGTGACGGCCGTACGCCGGTACGGCAAGTTCCTCGACATCGCCGCGGACAGCGGGCTGCACCTGGTGACCCACCTGGCCCGCGCGGGCTGGCTCCAGTGGAAGGACCGGCTGCCGGACACCCCGCCCCGCCCCGGCAAGGGCCCGCTCGCGCTGCGCGTGGCGCTGGACGGCGGCGAGGGCTTCGACCTGACCGAGGCCGGCACCCAGAAGCGCCTCGCGGTGTACGTGGTCCGCGACCCGCAGGAGGTGCCCGGTATCGCCCGGCTGGGCCCGGACCCGCTCGCCGCCGGTTTCGACGAGGCCCGCTTCGCCGCCCTGCTGACGGACGAGCGGCGGCAGCTGAAGGGCGCGCTGCGCGACCAGTCCCTGATCGCGGGCGTCGGCAACGCCTACAGCGACGAGATCCTGCACGCGGCGAAGATGTCCCCGTTCAAGCTCGCCGCCTCCCTCACCCCCGAGGAGACCCACCAGCTGTACGAGGCTCTGCGCACCACCCTCACCGAGGCGGTCGAGCGCTCGCGGGGCACGGCCGCCGGGCGGCTGAAGGCGGAGAAGAAGAGCGGGCTGCGTGTCCACGGCCGCACCGGCGAGCCCTGCCCGGTGTGCGGCGACACCATCCGCGAGGTCTCCTTCAGCGACTCCTCGCTCCAGTACTGCCCCACCTGCCAGACGGGCGGCAAGCCGCTCGCGGACCGGCGGCTGTCCCGGCTGCTGAAGTGAGCGGGCGGGGCGGCAGAGGCTTCAGGGCGCCTTGACGGTCACCAGGGGCTGGCCGTCGGCGGTGCGCACGTCGAAGTGGGCGATCTGGTCCGGGTGCAGGGCGGTGGAGCCGAGTCCGGTGAAGACGGCGGTGCCGTGGCCGGACTCCTGCCAGGTGCCGACGACCTGTTCGGAGCCGTCGCGGCCCACGGCCACCAGTCGGCAGGTGTGCGGTCCGGTGCCGTCCTTCACCCGCAGCAGCAGCCGGCTGCCCGAGTCCCCGTCCGCGGCCGTGACCTCGGCCCACACCCCGGTGTGCGGATCGGTCGCCGCGCTGACCCGAGCGGCCGGCGCCCCCTGGCCGGCGAAGGCCGTGATCCCCGAGCCGGCCGCGGCCAGCACCACCGAGGCGGCCAGGCCGTACAGCAGCCGGCGGCGCGCCGCCCGGCGCCGGTGCGTCAGCTCGGCGAGCAGTCGTTCCAGCAGCCGGTGGCCGGGGTGCGCCAGGGGCTGCACCCAGCGCGGCGTGGCCCGGCGGTAGAGCGACAACTGGCGTGCGGTGGGGCGGAATTCGGTCACCTGCGCCGCGCACCGGGGGCACTCCATGAGGTGGTCCTCGAAGCGGAAGGCCTCCGCCTCGTCCAGCACGCCGAGCGCGTATGCGCCGACGTCGCGATGCCTTTCCAGGGACCTCATGCCGAATCCTCGTGCCGGTGAGTGGGGGTGGGGTTACTCCTTGCTCCCATTCGTACGCAGCCGACAGCCGAATCACTCAAGCCAGGCCGAGAATCACGCTCAGAGGATTCGGAGCGGCCGGCCCGGCGGATTGGTCGCTTTCCCGAAAAAGTCTCAGGGAGGTCGGCGCGGGCCGGAAGGGCGCGGGCAGTCAGAGGCGTGCCCGGAAGATCGCGGGCCGTAAGAGGCAGGCTGAAGAACCGGTGGGTGGGGAGCCGGGGGGTGGAAGGTGCAGGGGGTCAGAAGAGGTGGATCGCCAGGTGGCCGAGGGGGAGGCCGAGCCGCCAGGCAGGGGTCCATACCTGTGGGCCCTCCTCCTCGCCGGTCAGTGCCCCGCCGCCCGGCACCGCGTCCAGGTCCGGCGCGAGCAGCTCGGTCTGCTCCAGCCAGCGCCAGGCCTGGTCGGCGAGCGCCAGGTCGGGCGAGGCGGTGCCGGCGGCGGCCGCCCGCTCGGTCAGCTCGGCCATGCGGGTGCGCACCCAGTCCTGCCACGGCTGGTCGTAGGCGGTCAGCGACAGCCACTTCTCCAGCTGGGAGATCACCCGGATGCCGGACAGCTCCCCGTCGGTGTCGGACAGGAAGACGGTCAGCGCCAGGGCGTCCCGGCCGGCCCGGAACTCGAAGGACGCCGGCGGCATCAGATCCCCGGTGCGCAGCAGTTCGTCGGCGATGTACTCGGCGTACAACCAGGCCATCGGGACGGCCAGTTCCCCGCCACCGGTGCCGTCCGTGCTCTCGTGACCTCTGTGCAGCATCCCTTCCTGCCCTTCCTCCGGTGCGTGCGCGTCGTCCGAACCCCCTGGGCCGCCATCCCGCCCGGAACGTGGATGAGGACAGCCCATTGCCCCGACGGGGGCCTCAGCAAGGCGCTTTGCGAAGGCTTTGCGCTGCCTTCGGTTTCACCGCAGGTCGGTCGCATAACCGGGCAGGACCCGGCGCAGAGCGCGCAGCCCGTAGTAGGCGCGGGACTTCACGGTACCCGGTGGAATGCCGAGGGTTTCCGCCGCTTCCGCCACACTCGCCCCGCGGAAGTACACGAGTACGAGCACGTCACGGTGTTCCGGGGTGAGCGTTTTCACAGCCCTGCGCACATCGAGCGCCGCGGTGGCCTGCTCGGCGTGGTCGGCGGTGACCCGCGCGTCCTCGGGCACCGCGTCGCCGATCTCGCGGGGGCGCGCCTCCCGGGCCCGCCGGGCGTCGATCGCGAGCCGCCGGGCGACGGTCAGCAGCCAGGGCCGTACCGAGTCGAAGTCCGCGGCGTGCAGTGCCTCGGGATGCTGCCAGGCCCGCAGCAGAGTCTCCTGCACGAGGTCCTCGGCGCGCTGCCGGTCGCCGTCGCAGAGCCGGTGGAGCAGGGCGAACAGGGGGCCGCCGTGCTCGCGCTGGAGCGCGGCCAGCTCGTGCTCGGCGGTCGTCGTCCCGGGGTGGAGTGAGGTTCCGGCCGTCATGGCCGTATCGCAGCGCAGGCCCGCGGGCGACGGACAGGGAGCGGGCCCGGCCGTGCGCCGGACGGTCGATCGGGTCGGCGAACGGTCCGACGAGCGGTCGGACGAGCGGTCCAGGGCGCCCCGGGCGGTCCTGGGCGGGGGTGGATGAGTGCGTCCGGGTCATTTGTCCGGTGCGTCAGCTTCACCCTGACAGTCCCGCCCTCCCTTTGTCGGTAAATACGACATCGATAAATGCGACATCGATACCTATGTCGTACAGCGTGTACGCCTGTTCGACGACCCGGGGTGAGCTGATGATCGGACGCAGAAAGCAGGTGGCCCTGGCCCTGACCGCCGTCCTCGCGGCCGCGGCCGCCTGTCAGAACCAGGAGCGCCAGGAGTCCGCCGGGCAGGGCCGCCCGGCCCCCGCGGCGGACCGCGGCTTCACCCTGGTCGCCTCCGGGGACGTGCTGCCGCACACCTCCGTCATCGACCGTGCCGCCTACGACGCCGAAGGCGACGGCTACGACTTCCGGCCCATGCTCTCCGGTGTCGAACCCGTCGTCTCCCGCGCCGATCTGGCGCTGTGCCACATGGAGACCGTCTACGGCGCCGACGGCGACTACTCCGGCTACCCGGTCTTCAAGTCCCCGCCGCAGATCGCCCAGGCCCTCGCCGCCACCGGCTACGACGGCTGCTCCACCGCCTCCAACCACTCCCTGGACGACGGCGCCCCCGGCATCGAGCGCACCCTCGACGCCCTGGACGCGGCGGGTCTGAAGCACGCCGGCACCGCCCGCACCGAGACCGAGGCCGGCTCGGTCACCGTCTACCGGGCGGGCCCGGCCAAGGTCGCCCATCTGGCGTACACCTTCGACACCAACGGCAACCCGCAGCCCCCCGGCGAGCCCTGGGCGGTCCGGCTGATCGACCCGGAGCGGATGATCGCCGACGCCCGTGCCGCCCGACGGGCCGGCGCCGACGTGGTCGTCCTCTCCGTGCACTGGGGCACCGAGTGGCAGGACGACCCCGACCGTCAGCAGCTCGCCCTCGCCCGGCGGCTCACCGCCGCCACCACCGGCGGCCGCCCGGACATCGACCTGATCCTCGGCACCCACGCCCACATCCCGCAGGCCTACGAGAAGGTCAACGGCACCTGGGTGGTCTACGGCATGGGCGACCAGATCGCCGGCGAGATGTACAACGACCGGGGCGTCCAGGACCCGCGCGGCAACGAGTCCACCCTCGCCCGCTTCACCTTCGCCCCGCCCGCGCGCCCCGGCGGCCGCTGGCGGGTCGCCAAGGCCGAGTTCGTGCCGCAGCTGTACGACCTCGACGCCGGCCGGGTCGTGAACCTCAACCGGGCCGTCGCCGACGGCGCCGACCTGGAGGGGGTGCGCGACCGCATCCGGGACGTGGTGCTCAGCCGGGGGGCCGCCAAGGACGGCCTGGTCATGGGGGAGTGAGCGGTGCCGGTGCCGGTGCCGGTGTTGCTCAGGCCGCCGGGGGCCGGGTGGCCAGTGCCGACCGCCGGTACGAGTAGGTGAAGTAGATCGCGCACCCGATCACGAACCACACCGCGAACCGCACCCACGTCTGCCACTGGAGGAACGTGATCAGCCAGATCGAGAAGACGACCCCCAGCGCCGGCACGACCGGCATCCACGGCGTGCGGAAGGTGCGCGGCAGCTCCGGCTGCCGGTAGCGCAGCACGATCACGGCCGCGCACACCACGACGAACGCCAGCAGGATGCCGATGTTGGTCAGTTCGGCCGCCTCGGCGATCGGGACGAACCCGGCGATGGCCGCCGACGCCACCCCGACGATCCAGGTCACCCGGGTCGGCACATGCCGGGTGGGGTGCGTCTTGGCGAACCAGCGGGGGAGCAGTCCGTCCCGGGACATGGAGAACCAGACACGAGTAACCCCCAACATGAACGTGAACATGACAGTGAGGATGCCGATGATCGCGCCCACCGCGATCACGTCCGCCAGCCGGTCCAGCCCCACCGACTTGAACGCCGTGGAGAAGCCGCTCTTCTTGTCGATGTCCTTGTAGTTCTGCATGCCGGTCAGCACCAGGCAGGCCGCCACGTACAGCACCATCGAGATCGCCAGCGAGTAGATGATCGCCTTGGGCATGTGCCGCTGGGCGTCCTTCGACTCCTCGGCCGCCGTCGACATCGCGTCGTAGCCGAACACCGCGAAGAACACCGTCGCCGCACCGGTGAAGGCACCGCTGATGCCGTACGGGAAGAACGGGTGGTAGTTCGCGGTGTCGATGTGGAACACGCCCACCCCGATCACCAGGAGCACCACCAGGACCTTCAGCACCACCACCACCGTCTCGAAGCGGGCCGCGCTGCGGATGCCCAGGTTCAGCAGCCAGGCGATCAGCAGGCACAGCGCGGCCGCGAACAGATCGACCCGGTGCCCGCTCCCGGTCCCCGGCGCGCCCAGCATCCACTGCGGCAGGTTCGCGCCCATCTCCTGGACCAGGAAGCCGAAGTAGCCGGAGATGCCGATCGCCACCACCGCCACGATCGCGGTGTACTCCAGCAGCAGGTCCCAGCCGATGAACCAGCCCGCGAACTCGCCGAGCACCGCGTAGCCGTAGGTGTACGCCGACCCCGCCTTCGGGATCAGCCCCGCGAACTCGGCGTACGACAGCGCGGCGCAGGCGCTCGCCAGGCCGGCGATGAGGAAGGACACCACCACCGCGGGCCCGGCGATGCCGTTGGCGACCGTGCCGGCCAGCGTGAAGATGCCCGCTCCGATGATGCCGCCGACGCCGATCGCGGTCAGCTGCAACAGCCCGAGCGACCGCTCCAGCCGGGGGCCCTCGGCGACCTCGGTCTCCTCGATGTGCTCGATGGGTTTGCGGCGGAGAATCCCCTCACCCGCGCGGAGCCGGTCCATGCGCCTCACCTCTTCCCCGACGGCAAACGGCTGACGGCGGATCATGATGGCCCACCCGGCACCCCTACGGAAGACGCCACGCACATCACACCCGGACCACCTCCGGCCCTATTGCCGGGCGGCCCGGGAAAGCCCGCCCCGCACGTCACCGCCCCCCGCTCCCAGCCCCCGCGCCTGTGCCCGTTGCTGCGGTCGCGCTGCCGCGTGGCCCTACGGCCCAACGGGGACTCGGCATGCCCGAGCGCTGCCCCGGCATCGGTTCCACCGGCTCGCCGGAATCGGCCTCAGCGCCCCCTGGCCCCGCGCCTCGCCGCTTAGCGCCCCCCCGGCTCCCAGCCTCCGCGCCCGTTGCTGCGGTCGCGCTGCCGCGTGGCCCTACGGCCCAACGGGGACTCGGCATGCCCGAGCGCTGCCCCGGCATCGGTTCCACCGGCTCACCGGAATCGGCCTCAGCGCCCCCTGGCCCCGCGCCTCGCCGCTTAGTGCCTCCCCGGCTCCCAGCCTCCGCGCCCGCTGCTGCGGTCGCGCTGCCGCGTGGCCCTACGGCCCAACGGGCACTCGGCACGCCCGAGCGCTGCCCTGGCACCGGTTCCACCGGCTCACCGGAATCGGCATCACCGCCCCCGGCCCCGCACCCCGCCGCTCACCGCCCCCACACCCCGCCTCCGCGCGACGCCCTGCCCGTGCCTACGGCACCACCGTCACCGGCCAGCGGCCGGCCTTGACCAGCCGCACCGCCACCGAGCCGATGATCCGGTGTCCCGCCTGTTCCGAGGTGCCCACCACCACCGCGTCCGCCTTCAGGTCCTCGGCCGCCTTCACCAGGCCGGTGTAGGGGTCGCCGCGGAAGGTGTGGAACTCCCAGCGCACCTCGAACATCCCCTTGGCCCGCTCGGCCGCCGCCCGGATCTGGGCGACCAGGTCCTCGGCGATCTCCTCGGCCGGGTCCACCACCGGCACCCCGAGCGCCGTCCCGGCGGCCAGTACCGGCTGCACGTACACCACCGCCAGCAGCGCATGCTGGCGCCGGGCGAGCCCGCTCGCGTAGGCGGCCGCCCGCATCGAGGAGTCGGAGCCGTCCACCCCGACCAGAATCACCTTCGGACCGTCCGTGCCCCGCTCGAACCGATGCTGTTCCGTCACGGCCCGAGGCTATCGGAACCCCCTGTTCCCCCCGCCCGCCGGGCCCGCTCGACGGGCGAGCGGCCCGGCCCCTTCCTACAGTCGGAACCATGACTGCCACCGCGGAGCACCCCGCACGGCGGGACGGCGCGGCCCCGATACGCCCGGCCGCCGGCGGCCGCCTCGGCTGGGTGCCGGAGGCCTTCGGGACCCTCTTCGCCGCGCTGGGCCTGCTGTGCGCCGTACTCGCGATCGTCGAGCCGCTGCGCCGGCTGCTCCGCCCCGTCGTCCACGCCCTCGACCTGCTGCTGGTCCCGATCAGCGCGAACCTCGCCTACGCCGTCTTCCTGTTCCTGCTGGCCGCGGCCACCGCGGCCCGCAAGAAGGTCGCCTGGTGGCTGGTCGTCGTCTACCTCGGCCTGCTCGTCCTCAGCGATGCCCTGGGCATGGCCCTCGGGCTGTACGCGCAGTCACTGCCGTCCCTCGTGCTGTGCGCCCTGCTGCTGCTCCTGCTGGTGGTGGCCCGCGGTGAGTTCTACGCCGCCTCCCGCCGCGGCGCGGTGTGGCGGGCGCTCACCGTGCTGCTGGGCGGACTCGTCGTGGCGATCCTGCTGGGCTGGGGCCTGGTCCTGCTGTTCCCCGGCACGCTCCCGGCCGACCAGCACCTGGCCTGGGCGGCCGACCGGGTGTGCGGCGGACTCGTCTCGGCAAGCTCCTTCGACGGGCGGCCGCCGCGCCAGGTCACCTTCGTCCTCGGCCTGCTCGGCGCGCTCGCCCTGCTCAACGCCGCCGCCACCCTGTTCCGCTCCCAGCGCCTGGAAGCCGCCCTGCACGACGACGAGGAGGCCCGCATCCGCGCCCTGCTCGGGGCCTACGGCGCACGCGACTCCCTCGGCTACTTCGCCACCCGCCGGGACAAGGCCGTCGTCTTCTCGCCCAGCGGCAAGGCCGCCGTCACCTACCGTGTCGAGGCCGGTGTCTGCCTCGCCAGCGGCGACCCCGTCGGCGACACGGAGGCCTGGCCGCACGCCATCGCCGCCTGGCTGGACGTGGCCCGCCGCTACGCCTGGGCGCCCGCCGTGATGGGCGCCTCCGAGGACGGCGCCCGCGCCTACGCCCGCGCCGGGCTCGGCGCCCTGCAACTGGGCGACGAGGCCATCGTGCACGTCGCCGACTTCGACCTGGACGGCCGCGAGATGCGGGTCACCCGGCAGGCCGTGCACCGGGTCCGCCGTACCGGCGCCACCACCCGGATCCGCCGCCACGCCACCCTCACCGAACGCGAGATGGAGGAGATCGTCGACAAGGCGGACGCCTGGCGCGACACCGAGACCGAACGCGGCTTCTCCATGGCCCTGGACCGGCTCGGCGACCCCGCCGACGGCGACTGCCTGCTCGTCGAGGCCCTCGGCGAGGACGGCCGGCTCCTCGCCCTGCTCTCCTTCGTGCCCTGGGGCTGCGACGGCATCTCCCTGGACCTGATGCGCCGTGACCGGTCCGCACCCAACGGGGTGATGGAGTTCATGGTCGCCGAACTGTGCGCCGCCGCCCCCAAACTGGGCGTACGCCGGATCTCGCTGAACTTCGCCGTCTTCCGGTCCGTCTTCGAGGAGGGCGCCCGCATCGGCGCCGGACCGGTCCTCAGGCTCTGGCGACGCCTGCTGCTGTTCTTCTCCCGCTGGTGGCAACTGGAGGCCCTGTACCGCTCCAACGCCAAGTACCACCCCGAGTGGTACCCCCGGTTCCTCTGCTACGGCGACACCGGCGCCCTCGCCCGCATCGGCCTCGCCTCCGGGATCGCCGAGGGCTTCGTCTCCGTACCGTCCCTGCGCAAGCTCTGGGGAAAGGGGCACCCGAAGAAGACCGGACAGCGGCCCGCCACCACCCACGGGCTGCCGTCCCTGACGGCGCTCGGCCTCGACGGAGGGGACCAGGCCGGGCCCGCAGCCCCGGACGCGGGCCTGCCCGACCAGGTCCGCGTCCGGCACCGCACCCTGGACCGGCTGCGCGCCACCGGCACCGACCCCTACCCCGTCGGCGTCCCCGCCCCCACCCACGCCCTGGCCGGCCTGCCCCCGGACACGGACGTCACCGTGGCCGGACGCGTCATGCTGGTGCGTGACTTCGGCGGCATCGTCTTCGCCGTGCTGCGCGACTGGTCCGGCGACCACCAGATCGCCCTCACCCGCGACACGACCGGCGCCGCCGCCCTCGACCGGTTCACCGCCGACACCGACATCGGCGACCACATCACCGCGAGCGGCCGCACCCGCCCGAGCGACCGGGGCGAACCCACCCTCTTCGTCACCTCCTGGCAGCTCACCGGCAAGTGCCTGCACCCGCTGCCGGACAAGCGCCGGGGCCTGACCGACCCCGAGACCAAGGTCCGCCGCCGTCATCTCGACCTGATCACCAGCCCGGACGCCCGCGCCGTGCTCCGCGCCCGTTCCGCCGCCGTACAGGCGCTGCGTCAGACCCTCCTCGACCGCGGCTACCTGGAGGTCGAGACACCGATGCTCCAGCAGGTGCACGGCGGCGCCAACGCCCGGCCCTTCACCACCCACAGCAACGCCTACGACCTCGGCCTCTATCTGCGCATCGCCCCCGAGCTGTATCTGAAACGGCTGTGCGTCGGCGGCCTGGAGAAGGTCTTCGAACTGGGCCGCACCTTCCGCAACGAGGGCGTCTCCTACAAGCACAACCCCGAGTTCACGATGCTCGAGGCCTACCAGGCGTACGCCGACTACGACGTCATGCTCGACCTCACCCGGGAGCTGGTCCAGGCCGCCGCCACCGCCGCTTTCGGCTCCCCGGTGGCCCACAAGGACGGCCAGGAGTACGACATCTCCGGCGCCTGGCAGGTCAAGACCGTGTACGGCGCCCTGTCCGAGACGCTGGGCGAGGAGATCGGCCCCGGCACCGAACTGCTGAGGCTGCACCGACTGTGCGACCGCACCGGAGTGCCGTACACCGCGGACGACACCCCCGGCGACGTCGTGCTGGAGATGTACGAGCGGCTCATCGAACAGCACACCCGGCTGCCCACCTTCTACAAGGACTTCCCGACCGACGTCTCCCCGCTCACCCGGCAGCACCGCACCGACCCGCGGCTCGCCGAACGCTGGGACCTGGTCGCCTTCGGCACCGAACTCGGCACCGCCTACTCGGAGCTGACCGACCCCGTCGAACAGCGCCGCCGTCTCACCGAGCAGTCCCTGCTGGCCGCGGGCGGCGACCCCGAGGCGATGGAGCTGGACGAGGACTTCCTCCAGGCCCTGGAGTACGCGATGCCGCCGACGGGCGGCCTCGGCATCGGCGTCGACCGGCTCGTCATGTTCCTGACGGGGCTGACGATCCGGGAGACCCTGCCGTTCCCGTTGGTGCGCCGCCGCTGACCCCCGGGTCCCCGGCGGGCTCCGGGAGGGACCGCCGGGACAGCGTCAGCAGCGCGATCACGGCGGCGGTCAGCGCCAGGGCCACCCCGAGGACGAAGCCGTCCCGGACCGCGCCGAGGAAGTACCTCTTGTAGTCCTTGAACGCGACCGTCCCGCCCGAGGGCATCTTCTGCTGCGCCGCGGTGAAGATCCCGTCGAACAGCGACACGCCCAGACCGGCGCCCAGCTGCCGGGACGCGTTGAGCCCCTGCGGCAGCGCACCGCTGCCGGACCGCGCGAACGCCGCCGGCAGGGCCAGCACCCCGCAGCCGAAGCCGACCAGCAGCAGCGGCAGCAGCACATCGCCGGCCCCGAACGAGTCCTCCAGCGTCAGCAGCAGAAACCCGGCGGCCGCCACACCGCACGCCCCGGCCACCGTCGGCCCGATCCCGGCCGCCCCGGCCAGCCGGGGCAGCACCAGACAGCCCAGCACCAGACCGGCGACGGTCGACAGCATCGTCCAGCCGACCTGCATCGGCGACAGCCCGCCGATCTCCTGGAGGGCGAGCGTGAGCGCGAACATGAAACCGGCCAGCCCGGACGCCAGCAGCACCACCACCGTGTACGCGCCGAACGCGGCCCGCTCCCGGCCCAGCCGGGCGAGCAGCTCGGGCATCTGCTCGCGCCGGCCGAACCAGCCCAGCGCGGACGGCACCAGCGCACCGGCCACCGCGACGGCGATGACCGTGGTCGCGGACGTGCTGTGGTTCCCCAGCCAGTCCGTGAACCACGCCAGGAAACCCAGCGGTACGACGGCCAGCGCCGCCCGGCCCACCCGTCCGGCGGCATCCGGCACGGGCTCGGACTCGCCGAGCGTGAACGGGGTCAGCAGCAGGAGCAGCAGTCCGGCCGCGGCCTGCACCCAGAACACCGTCTCCGGGGGCCGGGTGAGGTCCAGCAGCATCAGCGTCGGCAGCAGCACGGCCGGCCCGGCACCGGCGACCACCGCGAAGTGCACGTTCAGCGCCCGGTCCCGGCCCGGCCCCTCGGCATGCGTGGCGTCGATCAGGGCCAGCGCACCGGCCGTGATGACCGCCGCCGCGATCCCCTGCACCGCCCGCGAGGCCAGCAGCAGCGTGGCGTCCGCCGTCACCGCCGGCACCACCGCGGCCGCGCTGGACAGCGCCAGCCCGGCCATCAGCACCCGCCGCTGCCCGAACGCCCGGCCGAGCGCCGTCGCGAGCACCGGCAGCGCGGCGAAGCACACGCTGTACACGGTCAGCAGCCAGACCAGTCCGGTGAAGTCCAGCCCCGACCGGTACATGATCCGGGGCAGCCCCATCGTGAACACCGTGGTGTCGAAGACGACCAGCACCTGGGCCGCGCCCAGCAGCACCACCGCCGGACCGCTGCGCCGCGGCCCGTCCGCTCCCCCCTGCACCAACTTCCCTCGCCCCCCTGCCCGTTGCCGGCCGTCCCGGCAGTCTCCGGAAATTCCGCGGACTGAATGACTATCAGAACCCCCCACCGGGTTCCACACCGCCGCGGGACTGCTCCGACCGGGTGCTTTCCCCCCGCCGCACCGGTGCCGTTGTGGTGGCCCGGAGGTTCGCCGGGCGACTGATGAGTCATGCAGAAGGATCAGTTGTTCACACGACGCCGGATGCTCCTCGCCGGTGCGGCCGCCCTGGGAGCCGCGGGAACCGCCGGAGCCGTCCTCGCGGCCGGCGGCGAGGAGACCGCCCCCGCCTCCGCTCCCGCCCCCGTCGCCGGACCACAGGCCCGCCAGGCCCTCAAGTCCTCCGCCTTCCGGCTCCAGCCGCTCACCGGCTACGGCCCGCCGCCCACCGCACCCCGCAGGCTCAAGGTGCGCAACGAGCCCATCCTGCGCATCTCCGGGCGCGGCCGGCACATGATGCTGACCTTCGACGACGGTCCCCACCCGGACTACACCCCGCACATCCTGGACACCCTCGCCCGGTACGACGTCCGCGCCATGTTCTTCCTGTGCGGCGAGTGCGTCGTCGACAACAAGGAGCTGGTGGCCCGGATGGCCGACGAGGGCCATGTCGTGGGCAACCACACCTGGACCCACCCGCTGCTGACCACCCTCAACCGCCGCGAGATCCGCTCCGAGATGGAGAGCACCAGCGACATCATCGAGGACGCCTACGGCGAACGCCCGCAGTGGTTCCGCGCCCCCTACGGCGCCTGGAACCGCGCCGCCTTCCAGCTGGGCGCCGAGATGGGCATGGAGCCGATGGCCTGGACCGTCGACACCACGGACTGGATGACCCCGGGCACGAGCACGATCGTCGACCGGGTGGAGAGCGGCGCCGCCCCCGGTGTCGTGGTGCTCTCCCACGACGCCGGGGGCGACCGCTCGCAGAGTGTCCGCGCGATCCGCGAGTACCTGCCCTATCTGCTCGACAACGGCTATCACCTCACCGTGCCGCGCAGACGCGTATGACCTGCTGACCCTCCCCGGGGGGGGGGGGGGCCCCCCCCCCCCCCCCCCCACCCCCCGGGCCCCCCCCCCCCAACACCCCGCGGCG
>NZ_JBHXVE010000022.1:0-86800 GCF_042672505.1 Streptomyces sp. NPDC127190 | reverse complement strand
CGGGCGACCGAGACCGAGCGCCGCGCCGCCCCGCGGCGTCCGCCCCCCCCCCCCGCCCCCCCCCCCGCGCGCGCGCCCCCCCCCCCCACGACATTCCCGTCGTAGCCGTTCTGCTTCGAAAAGCCGCCTCCGCAGGTGATGACCCGGAGCTCCGGGTCGCCCTTCGAGCCGTACACCCGGTCCCCGGGGAAATGGCTCTTCTCGAAGACCTCGATTCCATAGACCTCGAACACCGCGGTCTTTCCGTCATGGCGCAGAATCTCGACCCGGTTTCCCTTCTTCAGCGCCCCGAGTCCGTAGAACACCGCCGGCCCCTGCTTGTTGTCGACATGGCCGACCACGACGGCGGTGCCCTTCTCGCCGGGGGAGACCGCGCCGGTGAACCAGCCGGCCAGATTGGGGTCCTCCGGCGGCGGAGCGCCGACCCAGCCGTCCGGGTCCAGGCCGACCGGCATCACCGGGGCGTCCACCCGGATCGCCGGGATCCGCACCCGGTCCACCGCGGAGAACGGCAGCGGGGCGGGCGCGCCACCGAGCAGGTCCGCGGTGCCGCGGCTGTCCGGAGCCGCGGCCGAGGCCGGCTGCGGCGGGCCGACATCGAACTCCCCCGAACCATTCCGAATGAGCGCCAGACCGGTCAGCAGAACAAGCGCTATCACGCCCCACGGGGCGCGCTTCCTCCGCCGCTCCTCCTCTTCGGCAAGCTCGGACAGCTCGGTCGCAGACATTCGCCATCCCCTCTCGACGCGGCATGCGCCCCGTCGTCGCGCATGGGAAAACGCTAAGTCCCGCGCGCGCGACGGGCGACGGGTCGACCGGCGAACGGGTGGCCCGGAGTATCTCCGGTGCGCCATCCGAGTTGCCGTTCGCAGGAAATTTCTGACGGTCCGTGACCTGCGAGAATATCCGATTGTGTGCTTTCCGCACGGTGTGGCGTATCACCAGGACGGACCATTCTCGACATGCGGGCGTGTTCCGCGCGCCCGAGGGTCTTCCCGGGAGGTGCTTTCTCGCCGATCGACCGGGTACGGGACCCGGCCGGCCTCCCGCGGAGGATCACATGCGAAACCAACGTGCCCTGGCGGCCGCGGTCGCCGCGGCCGCCGTGCTCGGGCTCGCCGCCCCTGTGGCCGTCGCGGACGGCATGGGCAACGGGGGCGGCCCGTCCAACAACAACACCAACATCGGACCCGACACCGGCAGCAGCTTCAGCGGCACCTTCAACGGCCACTTCAACGGCACCGGCCCCTTCCGCGACCCGGGACGGGGGGACGACTTCGGGGGCCGCGGCCGGGGCGACGACTTCGGCGGGCGGGGCCGCGGGGACGACTTCGGGGGGCGGGGCGACGGCAACCGGGGTGACAACAACCGGGGCGACGGCAATCGCGGCGACGGCAACCGGGGTGACGGCAACCGGGGTGACAACAACCGCGGCGACGGCGACCGGGACGACAACTGGGGCGACCGGAACGACAACTGGGGCGGCGGACGGGACGACGGCGGCCCGCGGAACATCGCGGCCACCCCCAGCGTGATCGCTGCCGGAGGCCGGCTCACGGTCACCGTGGGCGGCTGCCGCGGCGGCAGCATCTTCTCCCGCGCCTTCGGCACCGCCCCGCTGTCGCCGTTCCGCGACGACACGGCGCGGGCGATCGCCACCATCGACCGGGACGCCCGCCCCGGCCGGTACGACCTGACGGTCCGCTGCGACGGCCGGAGCCTGACCCGCCCGGCGGCCTTCACCGTCATCGGCGGGGTGCACGGCGGTGTCGGCGGCGGTACGACCACCGGCGCCACCCCGGCCGACATGGCCATCGGCGGCGGTCTGGTGGGCACGGCGCTGATCGGCGGGGCGTTCTTCTGGCTGCGCCGCCGCGGCGAGCGAGGCCTCTGAGCCGTCCGTCCGGTGCGGCTGCGGTCCGCCCACCCGCAGCCGGTGCGGCCGGTCAGCCGCCGTGCCCCGTGGACCGGCGGTGGGTGAAGTGGTAGGCCGCGGCCGCCGAGCCGGTGATCAGGGCCGCGCCCAGGGCGATCCGCCCCGGGTCGAACCCGCCGATGCTGCCGCCGGTGCCGGCCCGCACCCCGCGCTGCACCGGATCGACCGGGTCGACCGGCTCGCTCTGCCCGGGCCGCTGGTAGCCGTCGTCGCGGCCGCCGCCGATGGTGAGGTCCGTGCTGCCCCGCGTCCCGTCACACTCGAACGTGACCGAGTACGCGGTCGCCGGCCGGGCGCCCCGGTCGACCACGGCGGTCGCCGAGGAGCGCCCCGGCGGAATCCGCACGGTGTCGAAGATCCCGGAGGACACCGTGGCGGTGCCCCGGCAGCCACTGCCGTCCCGGTCGAACCGCAGGCTCACCGTCTCGCCCGCGGCCACCGTGGTCGGTGTGATCCGGAAGCCGAACGGTGTGACATCGTGGTCGTCGCCGGCCATGACCGCCGGCGCGCACACGGCGAGGGCGCCGAGGCCCAGCAGTGCGGCCGACGCGAGGCGTATCGCGCGCATGGTGTTTCCTCCGGTCCCCGAGGAGCAGCCGCGGACCTTCTTCCGCCAGGCGCGAGATGTGCACCTCGATGAGCGGAACGCTAGAAACATCCGTACACCCGCGCGATCGCAGTAACGCGAACGGGGGACGGGTGTCCGCCGTCAGGGTGAAAACACTGCTGCGGCCGGGGGGCTACCCGGTGACGGACGGGAACAGATTGAGGAACGGTTCCGCGGTCACCGCGATGCCCCGGCTGAACGGCGCGTCGAAGTCCCAGATGAGGAACAGCATGAAGGCGATGGTCGCGGAGAACAACCCGGCCAGCACCAGCTCCCGCTTGGTGCGCCGGATCTGGAGTGCGAACACCATGCCGACGGTGATCACCGCGCCGGTGAGCAGCCCCCACCACACCACCGGCGGCATGGTCGCCCCGGTGGAGTCGGCGCGGGCGTTGCGCGCCTGGTCGGCGGCGGTCATCTGGTCCAGCAGCGGCTGGTAGGCCTGCGCCTCGAAGTCGTTCTTCGGCTGGTAGTCGGTGACGTCCTGGCGGACCTTCTGGAGCAGTTCGGAGCCGCGGCCGGTGACCTGCTCCTCGCGTGACATCGCCGGCCACTCGGTGCGCACCACATAGCCGACATAGGCGTCGACGTCGGCCCGGACGCGGTCGCGGACGTCCGGCGGGTAGACCCGGACCCGTTCCGAGATCTCGTGCAGCGCCTGGGCCTCGCTCTGCACATAGTCCTGGGCGGAGTTGCGGGCCTCCCACACCCCCGCGATGGCCAGGCCCAGGACGATCGCGTACACGACCCCGATCCACATGGTCATGTACTCGATGACGTCCGGGGTCTCGCTGGGGTCCTCGTCCTCGGGGGCGCGCTTGTGCCGTAGGACGGTCACGACGACCACCACGGCACAGGCGGCCAGCATCGCGAGGACGAGAACAAGCCAATCCGACAACGGATACCTCCGGGGGTGGGGCGGGCCGGCGGGTCAGCGCGGCCGCAGGGCCGCGACGGCGACGATCGCCGGGACGGTGATGAGCAGGACGTAGGTGACCGGCGTGGTGTGGCCGGGTGCGGAGTGGGCGACCGGGTGCGGGTGGTACGCCGGGTAGCTCACCGGGGTCACCGAGGGCCGCGGGGTGGGCCTGGGCTTCGGCTTCGGCGGGGGCGGGGGCGGTGGCTTCGGTGCGGGGGGCGGGGTGGGTGTGGGCGTGGGGGTGGGGGTCGGCCGGGGTGCGGGCGGCGCCGGGGCGGGTGGCTTCGGCCGGGGCCTGGGTGTCGGCTTCGGCTTCGGCTTCGGCGGGGGCGGTGGCTTCGGCGTGGGGGGCGGGGTGGGCGTGGGAGTGGGCGTGGGGGTCGGTGTGGGGGTGGGGGTCGGCGTGGGCGGGCACGGGGGCGGGGTGGGCGCGGGGCAGGGCGGGGGAGTCGGCCAGTGCCGGCCGCCGGCCCAGGCCACCGCCACGGTGCCGTCCGGTCCCGTCGAGGCGTACGCACACGCGTCGGCCGACGCGCTGCCGACCGGGCAGCCCACCAGGGTCCAGGTCAGTGTCAAGAGGGTCAACACCCGTGTGGCGGGCGCGCATCGGGTCGTTTCGGGTCCAGGCACGACGAAGATCATGGGGCGCGGAGCACCGTCGCACGCCGGAGCGCGCCCAGATTGATCCGAAAGAGGGACAACGGGCACCCTGAGGTTTGACCGGCGTCCCAGGTTCCGGCAAGAAATTCCGTCTCCCGTTGAACGCTCCGGCCCCCGCGCCGCGTACCCATGTCCGTGCGGCGGCGCGGCAAGGCGCTGCAACATCCAGGCGATGATGTGGAGTTGACGATGAAGACCTCCTGGCGGACCGCCTCACTGGGGGCCGCGGCCGCGGCGGTGCTGGCGCTGACGACGGCGTGCGGTCAGGACAACGCCTCCGCTCCCGCGTCCTCCGCCCAGAACGTGGGCGCCACGGCCGCGGCGGGCGACTACGGCAGCGCGGGCACCGGCACCGGCACGGGCAACGGCTACGGCGCCGACGGCAACCAGAGTTCCGGCTCGGCCGCCCCCGGCGCCCCGGCGGGCAAGCTGACCGCGGCCACCAACGCCGAGCTGGGCAAGGTGGTGACCGACGGCGCCGGCATGACCCTGTACCGCTTCGACGAGGACACCGCCAACCCGCCCAAGTCCAACTGCTCCGGGGACTGCGCCACCACCTGGCCCCCGGTGCCCGCCGACGACGCCACCGCCGGTGCCGGCATCGACAAGGCGCTGCTCGGCGAGGTCACCCGCGCCGACGGCAGCAAGCAGCTCACCATCGCCGGCTGGCCCGCCTACCGTTACGCCAAGGACGCCAAGGCCGGTGATGTGAAGGGCCAGGGCGTGGGCGGCAAGTGGTTCGCCCTCGCACCCGACGGCAAGAAGGCATCCCTGTCCGAGCTGCCCGGTCTGTCCGTCCGCAAGGACGCCAAGCTCGGTGACATCGTCGTCGACAGGAACGGCATGACGGTCTACCGCTTCCTGAAGGACCAGGCCTGGCCGAAGCCCGTCTCCCACTGCACCGGCGCCTGCCTGGAGAAGTGGCCGGCCGTCGGCGTCGTGAGCGCCGACGACACCAAGGGCGTCAAGAAGAAGGGCCTGATGGGCTTCACCCGTCCCGACGGAGTGAAGCAGATGACCGTCAACTGCTGGCCCGTCTACACCTTCTCCGGGGACAAGACCCCCGGCGACATCAACGGTCAGGGCGTGGGCGGCACCTGGTACGCCGTCTCGCCCGACGGCAAGCCGGTCGGCGCGCCGGGCAAGTAGATCACCTCCCCGGGTCGATCACCCGCCCGCCCGGCACCCGGCCGAAGGTCCGCCCCCTCCGCACCGCACGGAGGGGGCGGACCGCTGCGTTCCGGAACCTTCACGCAACGGGGTCGTCCGGGCACTTGCCGCAGGCAGTGACCGGGAACGGACGGTCAATTTCCGGTTCAGGTCGCTCCTTTCGCGGGCGATCAGTAGCCTCTGCTCGAACACCGGATCGCCTACGACTGTTGTCCACGCCTTGGAGAGATACATGGAGCGTCCCGCCTGGGCCCCACGGAGCATCGACATCTCGGTGCCGAGCGTCTCGCGGATCTACGACTACTACCTGGGCGGTTCGCACAACTTCGAGGTCGACCGGGAAGCGGCCCGCAGGGCGCTGGAGTTCATGCCGGGCCTGCCCAAGATCATGCAGGCCAACCGGGCGTTCATGCGCCGGGCGGTGCGGTTCGCGGCCGCCGAGGGCATCACCCAGTTCCTCGACATCGGCTCCGGCATCCCCACCTTCGGCAATGTCCACGAGGTGGCGCAGGCGGCCGTACCCGGAGCCCATGTCGTGTACGTGGACCACGACCCGGTGGCCGTCGAGCACAGCCGGGCCGTGCTCGCGGGCAACCCCGACGCGGACGTGGTCGCCGCCGATCTGCTGGGCCCCAAGGAGATCCTCGACAGCCCCGAGGTACAGCGGCTGATCGACCTGAACCGACCAGTGGCCCTGCTGCTCGTTGCCATACTGCACTTCGTGGAAGACGCGGACGACCCCTACGCTGCGGTCGCCGAGCTGCGCGACGCGCTCGCCCCCGGCAGCCTGCTGGTGCTCACCCATGCCTCGTACGAGGGAATCCCGGTGCCGGCTGATCGGGCCGAGGGCGCGGTGGACGTATACAAGGACATTCGCAACCCGCTGATCATGCGCTCGCGCGAGGAGATCGCGCGGTTCTTCGAGGGGTACGACATGGTGGAACCCGGACTGGTGCCGATGCCGCACTGGCGCCCGGATTCGGCGCCGGAGGACGAGGATCCGTATGCCTTCTCCGGGTTCGCCGGCGTGGGGCGTTCGGCGTGAGCGCGGAACCGGACGGGCCGGAGGACAGACTGCGCCGGCTGACGACGATCTGGAGCCGGGCGCTCTACCCGGTGACCTCGACGTCACTCACACGCGTGGAATTCGAGGAGCAACTGCTTCCGCTCGCCCGCCGGCTGAGCGAGCTGCTGCTGGCCCGCAGCTTCGACGCGGACGGGGCCAAGGCGGTCGGCGCCGCCCTGGTCGAGGCGCACTGCACCGACCCCGAGACGCTGAACCGCACCCTGGACTGCGTCGACGCGTACCTGGTGCTCTACTGCGGCGAGGACGGCCCGCAGGAGGAACTGCGCATGCGCTCCTCGCGGTTGCAGCACGCGATGGCCGCCGGCTACGCCCAGGCGCTGCGCCGCCGCACCCTCGCCGAGCAGGAGGCCATCGCCCAGGCCGCGTTGCAGGCGCAGGGCGTGGTGGCCCAGGCGCTGCACGCCAGCGAGGCCCGCTTCCGCGCGGTCTTCGAGGGCGCCGCGATAGGGATCGGCATCGCCGACCTCGACGGCAACGTCCTCCAGGTCAACGAGGCGCTGCTGCGCATGTTCGGGCTCACCGACCAGTCGCTGCGCGGCCGCCGGGTGCAGGACTGGACGCACCCCGAGGACGCCCCGCAGACCTGGAAGCTCTACGACGAACTGGTCAACGGCGAACGCGAGCACTACCACCTGGAGAAGGCGTTCAACCGCCAGGACGGCACGGTCCTGTGGACCAACCTGACGGTCTCCCTGCTGCGCGACGCCGACGGCAGGCCGCAGTACCAGCTCGCCCTCATGGAGGACACCACCGAGCGGCGGCTGCTCAACCTCCGGCTGCGCTACGAGGCCACCCACGACGCCCTGACCGGACTGCCCAACCGCACCCTGTTCTTCGAGCGTCTGGAGAAGGTCCTCAACGCGGGCGAGGGCCAGCGCTTCGGCCTGTGCTATCTCGACCTGGACGGCTTCAAGACCATCAACGACAGCCTCGGCCACGCGGCCGGCGACCGGCTGCTGGTGGAGGTCGCCGACCGGCTCCAGTCCTGCGCGACCGCGCCCGGCGAGATGGTCGCCCGGCTCGGCGGCGACGAGTTCGTCGCCCTGACCACCGGCCCCGGCACCGAGCGCTCGGTGGACGAACTGGCCGAGCGGATCATGAACGCGCTGGTCACCCCGATCAGCATCGACGGCCGGGACCTGCTGGTGCGCGGCAGCCTCGGCATCGTCGAGGGCCCGGCGGGCGAGCGCACGGCGGCGGAGGTCCTGCGCAGCGCGGACATCACCATGTACCGGGCGAAGTCGGCGGGCGGCAACCGCTTCGAGCTGGCCGACCCCGAGGCCGACGCCCGCGCCATCACCCGGCACGGCCTCACCACCGCCCTGCCGACGGCCCTGGAGCGCGGCGAGTTCTTCATCGAGTACCAGCCGCTCGTCCACCTCGGCGACGGCAGCGTGCGCGGCGCCGAGGCCCTGGTGCGCTGGCTGCATCCGCAGCACGGCGTCCTCGGCCCGGACCGGTTCATCCCGCTCGCCGAGCACACCGGCCTGATCGTGCCGCTGGGCCGCTGGGTCCTCCAGGAGTCGGTCCGCCAGGCCCGCGAGTGGCGCGAACGCTACGGCGAGCAGACCAGCGCCGGACCGCTGCGCATCAACGTCAATCTCTCGCCCTGCCAGCTCAGCCATCCCGGTCTCGTCCAGGACACGGTGGACATCCTCGAACGCGCGGGGGTCACCCCGGACGCCCTGTGTCTGGAGGTCACCGAGTCGGCCCTGATCGGCGCCGACGACGACCTGCTCAAACCGCTGCGCCGGCTGGCCGAGATGGGCGTGGACATCGCCCTGGACGACTTCGGCACCGGCTACTCGAACCTCGCCAACCTGCGCCGGCTGCCGGTGAGCATCCTGAAACTGGACCGCTCCTTCACCCAGGGCATGCAGCAGTTCCCGGCCGACCCCGTCGACCTCAAGATCGTCGAGGGGATCGTCTCGCTGGCCCACAGCCTCGATCTCGCCGTCACCGTCGAGGGAGTGGAAACCGGCGCGCAGGCCGAGCAGTTGCGGATACTGGGCTGCGACACGGCCCAGGGCTGGTACTACGCTCGCCCCGGCCCACCGGAGCGCCTGCACCAGCTGGCACTGGTGGACGCGACGGGCTGACATGGGGCGAGTGGGGGGAAGAGCGTGCCTCAGGGGCTGTTGGACGGGCGCTACCGGCTGACGGAGCGGATCGGCGCGGGCGGCATGGGCGAGGTGTGGCGGGCGCACGACGGGCATCTGCACCGCGAGGTGGCGGTCAAGCTGCTCACCGTGCTCACCGCCGAGCGGGACCCGAGCCTCGCCGCCCGGTTCGTACGGGAGGCCCGGGCCGCCGCCCGGCTGTCCAGCCCGCACATCGTCACCGTCCACGAGCTGGGCATGGCCCGCCGGGACCCGGGTGAGGAGGTGCCGTACCTGGTCATGGAGCTGGTGCGGGGCCGCTCGCTGGCCGGGGTGATCAGCGAGGGGCTGCCCTCGACGGCCGACACGCTGCGCTGGGCCGGCCAGATGTGCCGGGCGCTGGGCACCGCCCATGCCGCCGGGGTGGTGCACCGGGACATGAAGCCGGGCAATGTGCTCGTCACCGGCGACGAGGGCGAGGACCCCGCGGACCGCCAGGTGAAGGTGCTGGACTTCGGCATCGCCCGCCTGCTGGAGGGGCCCGGCGCGACGACCACGCTCACCGTCACCGGCCAGATCGTGGGCACGCCCGCCTACATGTCGCCGGAGCAGGCCCGCGGGGACGTCCCGGTGGACGCCCGCACCGACCTGTACTCGCTCGGCTGCATCCTCTACGAACTCGTCACCGGACGGCCCCCTTTCCAGGCCGGCGCCTGGCACTCGCTGCTGCTCAAGCACATCGAGGAGCCGCCCCAGCCGCCCGGCCGGCTGCGGCCCGGACTGCCGCCCGCCCTGGAACAGCTGATCCTCGACCTGCTGGCCAAGGACCCCGCCGCCCGCCCCGCGACCGCGGCGGAGGTCCGCACCCGTCTGACGGCACTCACCGCACCCCCGCGAGGGCGCAGCGCGCAGCCGGCCGGCGCCCAGGCCGATGTGCGCGCCCGCGCCGTCGCCGCGTCCCCGGACCCCACGGCCACGGCGACGGCCGCCGGCCCCCTGGAGGGCCCTACCCCGTACGACACCCCGCCCGCACCCACGATCCCCGCCCCGCTGCCCCGGCCACCGCGCACCCCACCCGTTCCCGCCCAGGCGCCGCGCACCCCGCCCGTGACCGTTGCGCCGGCCGCGCCCCCCTCCGTCGCCGTGCCCCTGGCCGTCGGCTCGGTCGCGCTGGTGCTGTGCCTGCTGCTGGTGCCCTGGTACACGGCGATCCCCGTCGGCATCGGCCTCGGCCTCGTCAACCGCTTCCTCCAGGTCCGCGTGAACGCCCACCTGTACCAGGGCAGGCACCGCTAGGGCCGCATGCCCCGGTCAGCGTTCCAGGAGCATGCGCTGGAGTTCCTGGGCCGCCCGGGGCGGGGCCACATCGCTGCGGTGGGCCAGCGCGATGGTCCGGTGCAGTCCCGGGCGGGCGAGCGGTGTCACCCGCAGGCCCTGCCCGGACCGCGTGGCGACCATCCGCGGTACGACCGCCACGCCGAGCCCCGCCCGGGCGAAGCCCAGCACCGCGTCCATCTCGCCGCCCTCCACCGCGAACTCCGGCTCGAACCCGGCGGAGCGGCACGCGGCCACGGTGAGTTCGCGCAGGTCGTAGCCGTGCCGGAACATCACCAGGCGCTCGGTCTCCAGATCGGCGATGCTCACCGCCCGTCTGCCGCGACCGGGCGCCGGCACCTCGGGGGAGGACACCACCACCAGCTCCTCGCGCAGCAGCTCCACCGTCGACAGCGCGGGTGCGGGGGTCGGCAGCGGCAGGACGACCAGGGCGAGATCGAGCGCGCCGCGCGCCAGCTCCCGTACCAGGTCGTGCGAGCCGCCCTCCTCGATCAGCAGCCGGATGCCCGGGTAGCGGTCGTGGAAGGCCCGCAGCACGTCCGGCAGCAGGCCGGTGCAGAGGCTGGGCGTCGCCCCGAGCCGCACCCGGCCGCGCCGCAGCTGCACCAGCTCCTGCACCTCGTGCCGGGCCGTGTCCGCGTCGGCCAGAATGCGGCGGGCGAGCGGCAGCAGCGCCTCTCCCGCGTCGGTGAGCGTGATGTTGCCCCGGGCCCGCAGGAACAGATCCGCGCCCAGCTCCCGCTCCAGCGCCCTGATCTGTTGGGAGAGTGACGGCTGGGCGACATGGGTCAGTTCGGCGGCACGGGTGAAGTGCCGGGTCTCGGCCACGGCGACGAAGTACTGGAGCTGCTGGAGCTGCATGCAGCCACGATAGCCTCTCCCTATGGAAACAAGCTGGTGCATCTCTTGGACTGATAAGGCCGTTCGGCCCTAGCGTGCTGTTCCATGGCTCTGGCAACGCGGACGGACCGACGGCCGTCCATGGCGCGCACACTGTGGGACTCCTCCGTCGGCAAGAAGACGGTGATGGCCGTCAGCGGCCTGATCATGCTGCTCTACCTGGTCGCGCACATGATCGGGAACCTGAAGATCTACTTCGGGGCGGGCGAGTTCAACCACTACGCCCACTGGCTGCGCACCATCGGCGAACCCTTCATGCACTACGAGTGGACGCTCTGGCTCATCCGGATCGTCCTGGTCGTCGCCGTGGTGGCCCACGCCACGTCCGCGTACCAGCTCAGCCGCCGTGACGTCAAGGCACGGCCCAGCAAGTACGTGCATGCACGGCCCCGGGCGAGCTACGCGACCCGCACCATGCGCTGGGGCGGGGTCATCCTCGGCCTGTTCGTCGTCTGGCACATCCTGGACCTCACCACCGGCACCGTGCACTCCGGCGGCTTCCAGGAGGGCCACCCGTACCAGAACGTCGTGGACACCTTCTCCACCTGGTACGGCAACGTCATCTACATCGTCGCGATGCTCGCGCTCGGACTGCACATCCGGCACGGCTTCTGGAGCGCCGCCCAGACCCTCGGCGTCGGCAGCCGCGCCCGGGACCGCGCCCTGAAGATCGTCGCGAACGTCCTCGCGTTGCTGCTCACGGCCGGCTTCATCGCCGTACCGGTGGGCGTCATGACCGGAGTGGTGAGCTGACATGACCGAATACGTGAACTACACGACGGGCGAGCCGGTCACCGACACCAAGGCCCCGTCCGGCCCGATCCACGAGCGCTGGGACAAGCGCCGCTTCGAGGCCAAGCTCGTCAACCCGGCCAACCGGCGCAAGCACACGATCATCGTCGTCGGCACCGGACTCGCCGGCGGCTCCGCGGGCGCGACCCTCGCCGAACAGGGCTACCACGTCGTCCAGTTCTGCTACCAGGACTCCCCGCGCCGTGCCCACTCCATCGCCGCCCAGGGCGGCATCAACGCGGCGAAGAACTACCGCAACGACGGCGACTCGATCCACCGGCTGTTCTACGACACCGTCAAGGGCGGCGACTTCCGCGCCCGCGAGTCCAACGTCCACCGGCTCGCACAGATCTCCGTCGAGATCATCGACCAGTGCGTGGCGCAGGGCGTGCCCTTCGCCCGGGAGTACGGCGGTCTGCTCGACACCCGCTCCTTCGGCGGTGTCCAGGTCTCCCGCACCTTCTACGCCCGCGGCCAGACGGGCCAGCAGCTGCTCCTCGGCGCCTACCAGGCGCTGTCCCGGCAGATCGCGGCCGGCAACGTGGAGCTGCACGCGCGCACCGAGATGCTGGACCTGATCGTCGTGGACGGGCGGGCGCGCGGCATCGTGGCCCGGGACCTGATCACCGGGAAGATCGACACGTACTTCGCGGACGCCGTGGTGCTGGCCAGCGGCGGCTACGGCAACGTGTTCTACCTGTCGACGAACGCCATGAACTCCAACGCGACCGCCATCTGGCGGGCGCACCGGCGCGGCGCCTACTTCGCCAACCCCTGCTTCACCCAGATCCACCCGACCTGCATCCCGCGCACCGGCGACCACCAGTCCAAGCTGACCCTGATGAGCGAGTCGCTGCGCAACGACGGCCGTATCTGGGTGCCCAAGGCCGAGGGCGACAACCGGCCGCCGAACGAGATCCCCGAGGACGAGCGCGACTACTACCTGGAGCGCATCTACCCGTCCTTCGGCAACCTCGTGCCGCGTGACATCGCCTCCCGCGCCGCGAAGAACGTCTGCGACGAGGGACGCGGGGTCGGCCCCGGCGGGCAGGGTGTCTACCTGGACTTCGCCGACGCCATCAAGCGCATGGGCCGCAAGGCCGTCGAGGCCAAGTACGGCAACCTCTTCGACATGTACCAGCGGATCACCGACGAGGATCCGTACCGGGTGCCGATGCGGATCTACCCGGCCGTGCACTACACGATGGGCGGGCTGTGGGTCGACTACGACCTCCAGACCACCGTCCCGGGCCTGTTCGCGATCGGCGAGGCCAACTTCTCCGACCACGGCGCCAACCGGCTCGGCGCCTCGGCGCTGATGCAGGGCCTCGCCGACGGCTACTTCGTGCTGCCCGCCACCATCAACGACTACCTGGCCCGCAACCCGCACCAGGAGGCCGTGACCGACGACCACCCCGCCGTGCGGGAGGTGCTCACCGAGACCGAGGACCGCATCCAGCGGCTGCTCGCGGTGGACGGCGACCGCACCCCCGACTCCTTCCACCGCGAGATCGGTGAACTCATGTGGGAGTTCTGCGGCATGGCGCGCACCGACGCCGGGCTGCGCAAGGCGCTCCAGCGGATCCCGCAGATCCGCGAGGAGTTCTGGCAGCGCATCAAGGTCCCCGGCACCGGCGAGGAGTTCAACCAGTCGCTGGAGAAGGCCAACCGGATCGTCGACTACCTCGAACTCGCCGAGCTGATGTGCCTCGACGCGCTGCACCGCAGCGAGTCCTGCGGCGGCCACTTCCGCGAGGAGTCCCAGACCCCGGACGGCGAGGCGGCCCGCAAGGACGACGAGTTCGGCTACGCGGCGGCCTGGGAGTTCACCGACACGGGTGCCGCCCCCGTCCTGCACAAGGAAGACCTGGTCTTCGAGTACGTCCACCCCACCCAGCGGAGCTACGCATGAAGCTCACCCTGCGCGTCTGGCGGCAGAAGAACGCCGACGCCGAAGGAGCGATGTCCACTTACGAGGTGGACGGCATCTCGTCCGACATGTCCTTCCTGGAGATGCTGGACCTCCTCAACGAACAGCTCATCCTGTCCGGCGAGGACCCGGTCGCCTTCGACCACGACTGCCGCGAGGGCATCTGCGGCGCCTGTTCGCTGGTGATCAACGGTGACGCGCACGGCCCCGAGCGCACCACCACCTGCCAGCTGCACATGCGGTCCTTCAAGGACGGCGACACGATCGACATCGAGCCGTGGCGGGCCGCCGCGTTCCCGGTGATCAAGGACCTGGTGGTCGACCGGTCGGCGTTCGACCGGATCATCCAGGCCGGCGGCTACATCACCGCACCGACCGGCTCCGCGCCCGAGGCGCATGCCACGCCGGTGCCCAAGGCCGACGCCGACTTCGCGTTCGAGCACGCGGAGTGCATCGGGTGCGGGGCCTGCGTGGCCGCGTGCCCGAACGGCGCGGCGATGCTGTTCACCTCCGCGAAGATCAACCACCTGAACGTGCTGCCGCAGGGGGCGCCCGAGCGGGAGACGCGGGTGCTGGACATGGTGTCGCAGATGGACGCCGAGGGCTTCGGCGGGTGCACGCTGGCCGGTGAGTGCGCGACCGCGTGCCCCAAGGGCATCCCGCTGGTCTCCATCACCAGCATGAACAAGGAGTGGCTGCGGGCCACCCGGAAGGTCGGCAAGCGGTAGCGCGGGACGCTTGCAGTCGACGTTCGCCGGGGAAGGTGAACGGGCGGGACCGGGAGAGGTGCTCCTCCCGGTCCCGTCTGGTTTTCCGGGACCCGTCGCATCCCGGCGTTCAGCATTCCCACATCCACTCTCCCGGTCGCGGTCACACACCGGCCAACCGGCGTCGGAAGAACAGAGACAGCGGGCCGTGCGCCACCAGCCCGCCGCCCCTGTCGCCGTACCGGCCCACGACCAGGAGAGAGCCATGACCGGCCTGTCCACGCTCCACCGCCCCCCGCAGCCCGCGGCGCCCGCCGGCTACACCGTCACCCTCGCCCGGGACGAGGCCGACGTGCGCGCCGCGCAGCGGCTGCGGCACGATGTCTTCGCCGGTGAGCTGGGCGCCCTGGTGGCCGGCCCGGAGCCGGGGTACGACACCGACGCCTTCGACGCCTACTGCGACCACCTGCTCGTCCGCTCCACCGCGACCGGGCAGGTCGTCGGCACCTACCGGCTGCTGCCGCCGGAGCGGGCCGCGGTCGCCGGCCGGCTCTACTCCGAGGGCGAGTTCGAGCTGGGCGCACTGGACGCCATCCGCCCGGGCCTGGTCGAGGTCGGCCGCTCCTGTGTGCACCCCGACCACCGCGACGGCGCCGTCATCGGCCTGATCTGGGCCGGCATCGCCCGCTACATGACCGACCGGGGCCATGAGTGGCTGGCCGGCTGCTGCTCGGTGCCGCTCGCCGACGGCGGTGCCCTCGCCACCGCCACCTGGCACCGGGTACGCGAGCGGCACATGGCGCCCGAGGAGTTCCGGGTACGGCCGCTGCTGCCGTGGCACCCGGGTGCCGAGGCCCCCGCCGACCGGACGGAACTGCCCGCCCTGCTGCGCGGCTACCTCCGCCTCGGCGCCTGGGTGTGCGGGGAGCCCGCGCACGACCCGGACTTCGGCGTCGCCGACCTGTATGTGCTGCTGTCGATGCGCCGGGTCAACCCGCGCTATCTGCGGCACTTCCTCTCCCTCGTGCCCGCCTGATGAGCGTCTGGCTGCCCAGCGCGCCCTGCACCCCGGGCGCCTGCGTGGAACGGGCCCGGGCCGCCGCGGCCGTACCTCGGGCCGTGCTGCGGCTCACCGCGGTCGCGGCCCTGGTGCTGGCCGGGATCGTGCTGTCGCCGCTCGGCGGGAGGATCCCCGCAGCATGGGTCGGGCGGTGGTGCCGGGCGATCGTCCGGGCCATCGGGGTCCGGGTCCGCTTCACCGGCACCGCCGTGCCGGCCGGCGGGGTGCTGCTGGTCGCCAACCACGTCTCCTGGCTGGACATCCCGCTGCTCACCGCCGTACGCCCGGCCCGGATGCTCGCCAAGGCCGAGGTCCGGCGGTGGCCCGTGGCCGGCGCGCTCGCCGCGCGCGGCGGAGCGCTGTTCATCGAACGCGACCGGCTGCGCGCGCTGCCCGGGACGGTCGGGCGGATCGCGGCCGCGCTGCGCGAAGGGGCGGCCGTGACCGCGTTCCCCGAGGGCAGCACCTGGTGCGGGCGGGCCCACGGCCCCTTCCGCCGGGCCGTCTTCCAGGCGGCGCTGGACGCGGACGTGCCGGTACAGCCGGTCCGCCTGCGGTACCGGCAGGACGGCGGCGGACCCGGCACCGCGGCCGCGTTCGTCGGCGAGGACACCCTGTTCGCCTCCCTGTGGCGGGTCGCCCGCGCCCGGGACCTGAGGGCCGAGGTGGAGATCCTCCCGGCCATCCCGCCCGGCCGCCACCCCACCCGCGCATCCCTCGCCAGGGCCGCCCAGCCCGCCCGCGTGGGCGAACCGGACCGGACGCACACCGTGCCGGACCCCGCTCGGGTGGGCCAGAAGGCGCCCGCGCCGCAGCCGACCTGATCCGAGAGAAAGGCCCTAAACCGGCCGTACGACCTGCTCCGCCAGCCGCAGATAGGCCTGGACGGTGGCCGTGCGCAGGTCCTTCAGCTCCCACCGCGGTGACTGGAGCGCGGTGTCGAAGGGCACCTGCACCACCTGCTCCGGCCGGATGTTCAGCTGCCGGTGGACGTCCCTGGGCACCCCGCGCCGGCTGGAGCCGTCCGTCCGGGTGTCCACGACGACCGCCTGGTCCGCCAGACGGTGCCGGCCGGCCGCCCGCAGCTCCTCGAAGGTGCGCACCACGGCGCCCTGGAGCCAGTGCGTGGTGCCGCAGCACACCACCAGCCGGTCGGTGAGGTCCAGGACCACGTCCGCCGACGGGGTCAGCCGGACGGGCGCCCAGTCGGTCAGCACAAGGGAGTAGTACGGCGCCGTATGGGCCAGCACCCGCACATACTCCTGGGCGTGCGTGGAGTTGGGCCCGTTGTGCCCCCGGCGGATCGCGAGCACCTCCAGGCCGGAGGGCAGCCGGGTGGTGAGCGCCCGGATCTCCTCGTACGACGGCTCCAACGGCAGGGCGGCCAGGTCCCGGGGCACCGCCCGGTTGCGGTCGCGCGGCAGGAAGGAGGCGAGCGCGCCCTCGGTGGCGGCCCCGTCGAAGGCGAGCACCGGCTCGGCCCGCACCCCGGCCAGCAGGGAGCCGAGCGCCATCGTCGCGGTGGCCCGGCCGCTGTAGTGGCCGGCGCCGATCAGCGTCACCCGCAGGCTGTGCCGCAGCGGGGCGCGCAGCCGCGCCAGGCGGCCCAGCGCTTCTCTGCGCGCGGTGCCGAAGCGGGGCAGGGCCAGCAGCGGTTCGGCCCGCACGGCCGGCTTCGGCGGGGTGAGCGGCACGGGCTCCGGCGGCCGCGTGCCGGCCTGCGGGCCCGGCACCGGGACGTCGCCCGCGAACCGCGCCCGGGCCAGCGCGATGTACTTGGCGAGCGCGTCGGCGACCTCGCTGGCGGTGGGCCGGGCGGCCGGGTCGTCGCCCAGACAGCGCAGCACGAGAACGCGCAGCGGCTCCCAGCCGTCGCCCTGCCACAGATGCATGCCCTCCGGCAGGTTGGGCACGTCCACGCCGGCCTTGCTGCTGATCAGCTGGAGCAGCGAGCCCAGCGCCCGCATGCTGTCCGCGACGGTCGGCGCGGAACCCGGGCCCACCCAGCGGCCGTCGACGGCGTAGTCGGACAGATCGGCGAGGATCACGGTGCGGCGCAGCACATAGACGCTGTCCATGCCGAAGTCGGCGGGCACCAGGCCGCCGGCGTGGCACAGCGCCAGCGCGTTCGCCAGATGCCACGAGACCAGCAGCCCGCGCACCAGGTCGAACGGCGCGGTGCCGCGCTGGAGGGAGCGGGCGAACACCTCCGACAGCCGCTGCGGTTCCCCGGTGGTGTCGCCGTCGCGGACCGGTGCCATCGCGAGCCACGGCGGGGAGTCGGAGAGCCCGGTCGCGAGCAGCGCCGGCGCGTACTGCCCCTGCAACCGGGCGAGCGCCTCCGCCTCCACCTCGATCAACTGGGCGTTGGCCGCCGGCAGATCGGGCCGCGGAACGCGCAGCACCGCCTCGCCGCCGTTGCGGTCCACGCCCCGGTAGAGCACGGTACGGCGGCCCCGGCGCCGGTCGTGCAGGGTGTAGCCGCCGAGCCGGACCGGGTCCGCGTCGGTGAGCGGCATCCAGTCGTCGCCGGACGGCGCGGCGGCCTCCGTCCGGGAACCGGGCAGTCCCGGCGTCCGCTCGAACGACACCCCGAAACGGGCGAGCAGCCGGCGCTCCACACTGGTGAACGGCTGGTGGGTGCCGGGCAGACGGGCGGAGCCGTCCGGATGCGCCAGCCAGGCCGGGAAGTCGGGGGAGTTGCCCGCGAGTTCCTCCAGGTGCGCGCCGATCCGCCGGCTGGTGCGCAGCAGTTCGGCCTGTGGCACCGAGTCCAGGAGCACCGCCTTGGACTCCTCGGAGAAGTCGAACACCCGGTGCTTGACGGGCAGCGGGCCGGGCACCGGCGCCGGGTGCGGCCGGACCAGGCCGCCCAGGAACACCTCCGCGAGATGCGAGGTGGTGGCCGGCCAGGGCACCGCCGACTGCACCAGCCGCATCACCGGCACCGACAGCGGCGAGACCGCCGCGAGATGCGCCGCCAGCCGGTACGCCTCCGGGGTGGCCGCGTCCCGGAAGTGCTGGGCGCTGGTCAGCCCCCGGGCGGCGGTCACGCTGCCGTACGGGTCGGGGCGGGTCAGCAGGGGCAGTTCCACGGTGGTGCCGGGGGAGGCGAGCAGCCGGGCCCAGCCGCGCAGCGACTCGGCGGACGGCTCCAGGACCGGCACCGGCACGCCGTCGAACTCCGGCAGCACCGGATCGCTGATCTCCCAGGCCGTGTTGGCGCCGCCGATCCGCCGCGTGGTGACCTGCCAGCGTTCCGCGGCGATCCCGGACGCCTCCCACATGTCCGGCGGCAGCGTCTGCACGACGGCGACCGGTCCGTGCGCCGCCCACCGCGCCAGCAGCCGGTGCAGGGCGCCGGACCGCCAGGCGGAGCCCATGCCGTCGCTGACGACCAGCACCAGGGTGCGGCCGGAGGGATCGTTCACCGTGCTCAGCGGCAGGGCGCCGCTGTCCGGCCGGAACGGGCGGGCGCGCAGACAGGGCGCGCGGGACCCGCGGGAGTCGAGGCCGAGGACCCGGGTGGTGCCGAAGGCGCCCAGCCGTTCGAGCAGGGTGCGCAGTTCGGCGCCCAGCCGGTGCCACAGCAGCATCGACAGACCGTCGTCCACCAGCAGCACCAGATTCAGCCAGCGCTCCCGCACCGGCCGCTCCACCACATCGGCGAGGCCCGTCTCGGCGAGCTGCGCGGCGGTGCGCTCCTCGTCGATCTCGGTGCGGTGGCGGCTGTCCAGGCGGCGCCGCAGCGGCCGGAGCGCCCGGCCCAGCTCCAGCTCGTCGGCGAGTGCCTTGTCCTCCGGCACCCGCACCGGCATCGCCCGCCGGGGCTCGGGGGCGGACGCGGCGAGCCGCACCTCCACGGCGGTGCCCTCGTCGGCCGCCCCGTACAGGGAGGGCGAGGTGAGGTCGGGCAGATCCGGGTCGTCCGGGGTCGGCGTGGGCGGCTGCGGGGCGGTCTCGCCGGGCTCGGGGGCCGGCACCTCGGCCGGACGGCCCGGCGTGGGCGGCGGCTCCCGCAGCAGCGGCGCCTCCGCGCCCGCGGGCAGCCGGCGGGCGAGCCACAGCACGTCGAGGACCTGCTCCGCGTCCAGGTCACGGCCGCAGGCGGCCAGCACCCGCAGCACCTCGGCGATCCGCTCACCCCCGCCCGGCACGGTCACAACGCCCCGGTGAGCTGGTGCAGTACGGCGTCCAGCAGGCCGTCGGCGTCCAGGTCGATACCTCCGGTGCGCAGGAACACGGCGTTGAGCAGCTGGTCGGTGGCGAGTTCGCCGAGCGCGCGGCGGCGCAGGAACACGTCGATCAGGTCGTCCGCCTCCCGCAGCGCCTCCTCGCCGAGGTGCGCGGCGACGATGGTGCGCAGCCGCTCCTCGTCCGGCACGGGCAGCTCCAGCCGGAGACAGCGGCGCAGGAAGGCGGGCGGGAAGTCCCGCTCCCCGTTGCTGGTGATGATCACGACGGGGAACTCCGCGCACTGCACCAGCCCCTGGTGCACCCGGACCGTGCCCCGGTGGTCGGAGGTCTGCACCTCCACGTCGGCGGTGCCCTCCGGCAGCCGGACCAGCTCCTTGATCTCGAAGTAGCCCTCCTCGAACACGGTGAGCAGGTCGTTGGGCAGGTCGACGTCGCCCTTGTCCATCTCGTCGATGAGCAGACAGCGCGGCGCGGCCGACGCCACCAGCGCCGTACCGAGCGGGCCGAGCCGGATGAACTGGCCGATGGACGGCTCACTCTCGCCGCGGTCCCGGCTCAGCGTGGTCTCGCGCAGCCGGCCGATGGCGTCGTACACGTACAGCGCGTCCGGCACGGTCGAGCGGCTGGTGACGGACCAGCGCAGCAGCTCGCCGAGGCACAGCTCGTGCGCGACGGCCCGGGCCAGGGAGGACTTGCCGGTGCCCGCGGGGCCGGTCACCAGCAGCGGACGGCGCAGGTGCAGTGCCGCGTTGACGATGTCGGCGTGCCGCGGGTCGATCACGTACGGCAGTCCGGGGCGCCGGGCGCGCTCCGGGGTGAAGCGGCGCCAGGGCGGCGCCGCGGGCAGGGCGACGGCCCGGGGGGTGCCGTCACCCCGGAACAGCCGCCAGTCGGCGTCGGAACCGGACGTCATGGGCCCTCCTGGGGTTCGGACAGGTGCAGTCGGGGCACGGTGCGGTCGGCGTCGGCCCAGGCGAGGACCGGACGCCCGGGGAACTCGGGTGGATTGGCCTGGGCGTTGGCGCGGTAGTGGTGGACGCCGTCGGGCAGTTCGCGGGTGGCGACCCGCTCCATGTGCCGGACGCTGTGCGAACCCCCGTCCTCCCGGCGGTCCCACATCACCACAGGTATGCCCAGTGCCAGACAGGTCTGCACGATGCGGTCCCGGGGCGGCCCGGGGGGTACGTCCACGGAGACGCGTACCGTGTCGAGTTGGTTGACAAGCCGGGAGTAGAGCGTGTCCCGGTCCAGCGGCTCGTCCACGACCAGCGTCTTGCCGGAGTCCAGGCGGCTCCAGCGGCTGCGCCAGCGGGAGACGAACCGGCCGTTGCGGCGCAGGAGTTCCGGGCAGTTCACGACCAGCGGGAACTCCACCCCCAGCACCCCGGGCACCAGTTCGGCCGGGTCCCGGACCGCCCACTCGTCCACGGGCAGGTTCAGCGCGCTGCGGTCCACCAGCACCTCCACCAGGGGCGGCCGTTCGTCCTCGGCCGGCGGGGTGAGCGAGTCCAGGACGCGCAGCACCTCACGGGCCGCCTCCGAGGCGGAGTACGACGTCGTGCTCTCGGCGGAGACCTGCCGCGGACCGGCGCCCTCGTCGCACCAGATCCGCAGCCGGTGCCGGTTCCGGCCGGCCTTCGTCACCTGCACCAGGACCCGCACCCGGGCGTCCCGGCCGGCTGCCGTACGGGCCCACTCCTGGGCGTCGTAGCGCCGTTCGCCGAGCGCCGAGCGCTGGATGCCGAGCCGGGCGGCCACCCCGTCCGCCCACATCCGTAACAGCGCCCGCTGGGTGTCCGGGGCCAGCGCGGCGACGTACTCCACCACCCGCAGCAGGGCGGGGACCCGGCGCTCCCCGTCGCTCGCACGGCCGTCACCGGACAGGGCCTCCAGCTGGTCGAGCAGCCCCTCCACGGTGCCGCCGCCGGGCCGGGCGGCGAGATGCGGCAGCGCGGCCCGGACCACCTCGGGGAAGCGGCTCAGCAGCGCGGGGCCGAGCGCGCGCAGGTGCCCGCGCAGCTCGGTGTCCTCGGCCGGGGACAGCAGCCGGGGCGTGCGGGACTGGGCGCCGGCCAGGAGCAGCCGGTCGGTGGCGCCGGGATCGTCCCGGCGCAGGATCCCGCTCAGCGCGGCCAGCGCCCGCGGATGCGTCAGCAGGAACGCGGCGAACTCCTCCGGGGTGGGCGGCACCACGTCACTGCCGTGCCCCACCCCGCACTGCCGGGCCAGCC
Source organism: Streptomyces sp. NPDC127190 (assembly GCF_042672505.1). Lineage (NCBI taxonomy): Bacteria > Bacillati > Actinomycetota > Actinomycetes > Kitasatosporales > Streptomycetaceae > Streptomyces > Streptomyces sp. NPDC127190. Next base: position 65,170 of record NZ_JBHXVE010000022.1, on the reverse strand, counting down.
GCCGCGCGTAGTCGCCCCGCGTGCTGGGCGAGGGCAGCGCGTCCTCGATGGTCCGCAGCAGCAGCCAGTAGGCGTGGTCGTCGGGGTCGACCCGCTCCGGCCGCAGCCCGTCCAGCGCACCGAGCGGGCGCAGTTCGGCCTCCACGGCCTGCCAGGGCAGCACCCAGCTGCGCCGGATGACCTGCTGGAAGCTGGGCGGCAGCGGCCGTCCGGCGGCGTCCACCGGCAGGAAGTGCCCGACGACCACCCCCACCACCGCCTGCTCCTTGCGGCACCACAGCGGGCCGCCGCTGTAGCCGGGGCTGACGGCCATGCCGGTGGGCGCGCCGTCCACATAGGCCAGGGCGCCGTGCAGACCGGCGACGGTGAGCCGGGCGAGGGTGGAGGGGTTGCCGCTGCCGTGCCAGGCGGCCAGTTTCTGCCCGACGGACAGGGCGGCCTGGCGGGGCGCGGGCGGCAGCCCGGCGGCCGGCGCGTCCACCCGCAGCACCGCCAGGTCGCCGCGCCACTCGACGCTGCCCGCGCGCACCGCGCCGCCGTCCGGGGCGCGCGGCGGGATCCAGTGCGCCACCCGGGCGAGGTGGCTCTGTCTGGCCTGCCTGTCGTAAGAGACATCGACCGTGACCTCGTCGACGACGGGTGCCCGGGAGTCGAACATGTCCCGGCCGAGCGCCGCGTTGACGACATGCGCACAGGTGAGCACCGTGTCCGGGCCCAGGACGAAGCCCGCCCCGGCGGACTTGCCGTCATGGGCGCGCCGGACCGACACGACATGCAGGGAGGGATCGGCGAAGCCGTCCCCCGCGGCAGCGAACCACCCCACCCGTCACCCCGCGGGCGTCGATGCGGGGCCCGGGCCCGGCTTCCAGCTGGCGGTGACGGTGAGATGCGCCTGCCCGGCCGCCCCGACGACCCCGAACTTGAGGTCCTGGCCCACCTGCACACCGAAGGTCACGCTCAGCTCGGTGGGCGGGTCGGGCACCGCCGTGGCGGCGTCGTGGACCTCCTGGAGCAGCGGGCCGATGGGGCTCAGCGCGCCGCGCAGTGCGGCGGCCGCGAAGTTGGCGACGGCGCGGCCGCCCGCGCCGACCGGCACCACCCGGCCCATGCCCTCCGGCAGATCGTCGTCCGCGGGAAGGGCCGCCGCGCCCTCCCCGGGCGCGAGCAGGAACCGGACCGGTGTGCCGTCGTCGAGTGCGAGACCGGGTGCGGGATCGGGCGAGAGATCGGGTGATGAGGACACGATCACCAGTATGGTCACGAGCGACGGATGGGACCGCGGGATGCCCAACTCGGTTACGTCATTGATGCATTGGGCACCCGTCGCACTCCGGACTCAGGGCAGCACCCGCGCCAGATACGGCGCCGTGGCACTGTCCGGCGCGGTGGCCACCTGCTGCGGCGGCCCGGCCGCCACGATCCGGCCGCCCCGGTCGCCGCCGCCCGGACCGAGGTCGATCACCCAGTCGGCGCCCGCGACGACCGTCATGTCGTGCTCGACCACCACGACCGTGTGCCCGGCGTCGACCAGCCCGTGCAGCCGGTCCATCAGCACCTCGACATCGGCCGGATGCAAGCCGGTCGTCGGCTCGTCGAGCAGGTACAGGGTGTGACCGCGCCGGCCCCGCTGCAACTCGCTGGCCAGCTTGATCCGCTGCGCCTCCCCGCCGGACAGCTCGGTCGCCGGCTGGCCGAGCCGGAGATAGCCGAGCCCCACGTCGAGCAGTGTGCCCAGGCTGCGCGCGGCGGCCGGGCTGTCCGCGAAGAACTCCGCGGCGGCCTCCACGGTCAGGTCCAGCACCTCGGCGATGCTGCGCCCCCGGTAGGTCACCTGAAGCGTCTCGGGGTTGTAGCGGGCGCCGCCGCAGTCCGGGCAGGGCGCGTAGGTGCTCGGCAGGAACAGCAGCTCGACGCTGACGAACCCCTCGCCCTGGCAGGTCTCACAGCGCCCGCCGGCCACGTTGAAGGAGAACCGCCCGACGCCGTAGCCGCGCTCCTCGGCCGCGGGGGTCGCCGCGAACACCTTCCGTACGACGTCGAACAGGCCGGTGTACGTGGCCAGATTGGAGCGCGGGGTCCGCCCGATCGGCTTCTGGTCGACCCGGACCAGCCGGTCGACGCCCTCCGCCTCCTCCGTCAGCGCGCCGATGAGCGTGGACTTGCCGGAGCCGGAGACACCGGTGACGGCGGTGAACGCGCCGAGCGGGAACGCGGCGGTCACCGCCCGCAGATTGTGCCGGGTCACCGGTCCCACCGTCAGCCAGCTGCGCGGCTCGCGGACCGCCCGCGCCGGGCCCGGTGACTCGTCGAAGAGGAAGGCGGCCGTCGCCGACTCCTCGACCGACGCCAGCTCGGCCGGTGGCCCGCTGTACAGCACCCGGCCGCCGTGCTCGCCCGCCCCGGGGCCCACGTCCACCAGCCAGTCGGCGCCGCGCACCACCTCCAGGTGGTGCTCCACCACGAACACCGAGTTCCCCGCCGCCTTCAGCCGGTCCAGCACCGTCAGCAGCGCCTCGGTGTCCGCCGGGTGCAGTCCGGCGGAGGGCTCGTCCAGCACGTACACCACGCCGAACAGCCCGGAGCGCAACTGTGTGGCGAGCCGCAGCCGTTGCAGCTCGCCCGCCGAGAGGGTGGGGGTGGCCCGGTCGAGGCTGAGATAGCCGAGACCCAGCTCGACCACGGGGGCGATCCGGGACTCCAGGTCCGCGGTGAGGACCTGGGCGGTTCGGGTGCCGCCGCTGTCGGCGAGAACCGCTGCCAGGTCGGTCAGCGGCAGCGCCGCCAGCTCGGCGATGGTCCGCCCGTCGAAGGTCACCGCCAGCGCCTCGGGCCGCAGCCGGCTGCCCCCGCAGGCCGGGCAGGGCGCGCTCGTCAGGAAGCGCTCCGCCTTCGCCCGCAGCGTGGCCGACTTGGTGTCCGAGAAGGTCTTCAGCACATACCTGCGGGCGCTCATGTACGTGCCCTGGTACGGCCGTTGGATGCGGTCGGCGTCCCGTACCGGGTGCACGGTGACGACCGGCTGCTCGTCGGTGAACAGGATCCACTCGCGCTGTTCTGCGGGCAGTTCACGCCAGGGCCGGTCCACGTCGTACCCGAGCGTGTCCAGGATGTCCCGCAGGTTCTTGCCCTGCCAGGCGCCCGGCCAGGCGGCGACGGCCCCCTCGCGGACGGACAGCGTGGGATCGGGGACCAGGAGTTCCTCGGTGGTCTCGTGCACCTGGCCGAGGCCGTGGCACTCAGGGCAGGCACCCGCCGCCGTGTTCGGCGAGAACGCGTCCGAATCGAGCCGCTCGGCGCCGGGCGGGTAGTCACCGGCGCGCGAGAACAGCATGCGCAGGGAGTTGGAGAGGTTGGTGACCGTACCGACCGAGGAGCGGGAGCCGGGGGCGGAGCGCCGCTGCTGGAGGGAGACCGCGGGCGGCAGCCCGGTGATCTCGCCGACCCTGGGCGCCCCGACCTGGTGGATCAGCCGGCGCGCGTACGGCGCGACCGACTCGAAGTAGCGCCGCTGGGCCTCGGCGTAGAGGGTGCCGAAGGCCAGGGACGACTTCCCCGAGCCGGACACGCCGGTGAACACGGCCAGGACGTCCCGCGGGATGTCGACGTCGACACCCTTGAGGTTGTGCTCACGGGCGCCGCGGACGCGGACGTACGGGTCATGGGGGTGGTGCATGGGGGCAAGACTCTACCCGCCCATGTCCGGTCAAGCCTGCGGAGGGGGGTTTCCCTGGTCGCGGCCCAGCTGCTCGTCGATGCGCCGCTGTGCGTCGTCGACCTGCGACTGGTACTTGTTCCCGGTCCGCGCGTCGAAGGCGTCACCGGCCTTGTCGACGCCCATCCGGGCCTGGTCCTCGTGGCCCTTGAGCAGACCCTTGAGCTTGTCCAGCATGGACATGGCAGCCCTCCTCGTCGCTTGGGTTCCCTCCCAGGGTCACCGGGCCGGGCGCGGTTCGCATCTCGGGCCCTCAGGACCCGGGCGCGAACAGCCCGGCGAGCCGCCGGTAGGAGTCCAGCAGCGCGGCACGGTCGTATGTGCTGGTGGTGACCAGGATCTCGGCGGCGCCCGTCTCCTTGAGCACCGTCTCCAGCTCCCGGGCGACCTGTTCGGCGGTGCCGGCGATGTGCCGGGCGAGCCCGGACTCGTACAGGTCCCGCTCCTTTACGGTCATCGCGCGGGCCTCGATCTCCTCGGCGGGGGCGAGGGGCGGGAAGGTGCCATGGGTGCGCGCGTACGCCATCGACCAGGCCTCCGGCACCAGCAGCCGGCGCGCCTCCTGCTCGGTGCCGGCGACCGCGACGGTGCCGGAGACCACGACGTACGGCTCCGCCGCCCAGGGGGAGGCCCGGAACAGCGAGCGGTACTGGTCGATCCCGCGCAGCAGCTTCTCGCGGCCCCGCAGATCCCCGATGACCAGGGGCAGACCGGCGCGGGCGGCGATCGCGGCGCCCTCGCCGATCGCCAGCACGAACGGCGGTACGCGCAGACCCTCGGACGGGCGGGCGTGCACCCCGGTGGGCGAGGTCCCGGTGAAGAACTCCAGCAGTTCGCCCAGCTGTGCCGCGAAGTCCTCGGCGTCGCCCCGGTCCCGGCCGAGCGCCCTGCGCACCCCGTCCGTGAAGCCGACGGACCGGCCGAACCCCATGTCGATGCGGCCGGGGAACAGCGCCTCCAGCACCCCGAACTGCTCGGCGACGACAAGGGGCCGGTGGTTGGGCAGCATCACCCCGCCGGTACCGACCCGGATCCTCCGGGTGGCCCCGGCGACCGCCGCCGCGAGCACGGTCGGCGCGGAACCGGCGACGCCGGGCACACCGTGGTGCTCGGACACCCAGAAGCGGTGGTAACCGCGCGCCTCGACCTCGCGCGCCAGCGCGACGGTGTCCCGCAACGCCTCACCGGGCGGCCGGCCCTCGCGCGTACGGGAACGGTCGAGAACGGAGAACCGGGTCCGGTCGATCAGTGCGCTGCTCACACAGGGTTCAACGCGTACGAGTCCCGGGGATTCCCGCTGCCGGGAGGGTGGCTGGGCGGGTGGCATGGTGGGGTGCGGGGCGCTGACAGGTGGTTGACCACTGTGTGCCGGTCGGCACCGGGATGGCCGGGGGCGTGGCGAAGTGGGGGGCGCTGGTTAGGGTTCGGGTGTGAGCGATGACAGCAGACGGCCGATCGCCGTGTTCGATCTCGACAACACCCTCGCGGACACCGCCCACCGGCAGCGCTTTCTGACCACGCGGCCGAAGGACTGGGACGCGTTCTTCGCCGCCGCGCCCCAGGACCCGCCGCTGGAGCGCGGGGTGGCGCTGGCCGTGGAGACCGCCCTCACCTGCGAGGTCGTCTATCTGACGGGCCGCCCCGAGCGGTGTCGCCGGGACACCCTCGACTGGCTCGCGCAGCACGGGCTGCCCGAGGGGCGGGTGCACATGCGGAGCAACTCCGACCGCAGGCCGGCCCGGTTCACCAAACTGGAGACGCTGCGCCGGCTCGCCCGGGACCGCGAGGTCCGGATGCTGGTGGACGACGACGATCTCGTCTGCGACGACGCCGAACGCGCCGGGTTCACCGTCGTACGGGCCCGGTGGGCGGTGAAGTCGGCAGCCCTGGAGGAGGCCCAGGAGCGCGAGGGCCGTACCTGAGACCCGGCCCGGCGCCCGGGCGGGTCAGTCCTCGTCCTCGATGCGGAAGCCCACCTTCATACACACCTGCCAGTGCTCGATGTGCCCGTTGTCGAGCTGGCCGCGGATCTGCGTCACCTCGAACCAGTCCAGGTTGCGCAGGGTCTGGCCGGCACGGTCGATGCCGTTGCGAATGGCCTGGTCGACGCCCTCGTGGGAGCTGCCGACGATCTCGGTCAGCCGGTATGTGTGGTTCGACATGGTTCCACGGTGCCGCATCCGGGCCCGGCCCGCACGGCGTCGAGGCCAGGGGCCGTATTCCCACGGGACCTTGACCTCCGCATTGGTCCATACCAAAATCCAGCACACCCCGTTCGAGCACCGGCTGCTCGACCCCCCACGCCGGGACCCCGCCCTGTCCGCACCGCCCAGGCCAGACAGAACAGGACCCCTCGTGAGACGTCGTCGCCTGCTCGCCCTCCTCTGTGTCACCGGATCCCTCCTCGGCGCCTGCGGGCTGCTGCCGGGCGGGCACGAGCGGAAGACCGTCACCGTGTGGCTGATGCAGGACAGCGCCTCGGCGGACTTCCTCGAACGCTTCACCGCCGACTTCGAACGCACCCACCAGGACCTGCGCCTGGACATCCGCATCCAGCAGTGGACCGGCATCGTCGAGAAGGTGCGCGCCGCGCTCCAGGACCACTCCGGGCACGGCCCCGACGTCATCGAGGTCGGCAACACCCAGGTGCCGCTGTACGCCGACGGCGGCCGGCTCGCCGACCTGACGCTGGACGCGATGCGCGACTGGGACATGGACACCTGGCTGCCCGGCCTCGCCGAACCCGGCAAGGACGGCAACAAGCAGTACGGCATCCCCTGGTACGCGGCCAACCGCGTCGTGATCTACCGCAAGGACCTCTTCGCCCGGGCCCGGATCACCCGGCCGCCGCGCACCCGTGCCGAGTGGCTCGCCGACACCGAGCGGCTCGACACCGGTGGCGACCAGGGCATCTACCTGGCCGGCCAGGACTGGTACACCCTGTCCGGCTTCATCTGGGACGAGGGCGGCGATCTGGCCCGGCAGCGGGACCACGTGTGGGAGGGTGCCCTGGACACCCCGGCCGCGCTGCGTGGCATGGCCTTCTACCGGCGGCTCCAGGCGCTGGGCGCGGGGCCGGTGGACGCCGACGAGGAACACCCGCCGCAGGCCGGCGTGTTCGCCGGCGGCAAGGTCGCCCAGATCGTCGCCGTACCCGGGCTCGCCCAGGCGATCGTGCGGCAGAACCCGGGGCTGACGGGCAAGCTGGGCTTCTTCCCGGTGCCCGGCCCGACCGCCGCACGGCCCGGCACGGTCTTCACCGGCGGCTCCGACCTGGTCGTCCCGGAGAACACCAAGGACCAGTTCGCCGCCACCGCCGTGGTGGGCGCGCTCACCGGCGCCAAGTGGGACACCGAACTGGCCCGCACCATGAACTACGTGCCCAACAGGAGCGCCCTCGCCGCCTCCGTCGCGGACGAGGCGGGGGTCGCCGCCATGGCCGTGGGCGCGGCGCACGGCCGGGCGACCCCGAACACCCCTCAGTGGGCCGATGTCGAGGCCGACAACCCGATCAAGCGGTACATGACCCGGGTGCTGACCGGGGCGGACCCGGCGACCGAGGCCCGCAGGGCCTCCCGGAAGATCACCGAGGCGCTCGCTCCGGACCTCGGCTGACTCAGCGCGCCACGCTCAGCGACAGCGCGAACCGGCCCTGCTCGTCCGTCCACCAGTGGGTCAGGTCCAGGCCCACCGCGGCGAGTTCACGGGTCACACCCTCCTTCCGGAACTTCGCGGACACCTCGGTGCGCAGTTCCTCGCCCGCCGCGAACTCCACGGCGAGACCGAGCGCGGGCACCTTCACGGTCTGCGCGGTACGGGAGCGCAGCCGCATCTCGATCCATTCGCGCTCGGCGTCCCACAGAGCCACGTGCGCGAAGGCGTCCGGGTCGAAGTCGGCGCCCAGCTCGCGGTCGATGACGGCCAGCACGTTCTTGTTGAAGGCGGCCGTCACACCGGCCGCGTCGTCGTACGCCCGGACCAGCACCCGCTCGTCCTTGACCAGGTCGGTGCCGAGCAGCAGCCCGTCGCCCGGGGCGAGCAGCCTGCGCACCGAGGCCAGGAACTCCGCGCGTTCGGCCGGGAGCAGATTGCCGATCGTGCCGCCGAGGAAGGCCAGCAGCCGGGGCCCCGGCGTGGTGGGCAGCGCCAGCGGGGCGGTGAAGTCGGCGATCAGCGCGTGCACCTCCAGCCCCGGGCGCTCCGCGACGAGCGCCTGCCCGGCCTGGCGCAGGGCGCTCTCGCTCACGTCCACCGGGACATAGGCGGCGAGCCCGGTCAGCGCGTCGATCAGATAGCGGGTCTTCTCCGAGGAGCCCGAGCCCAGCTCGACCAGGGTCCGGGCACCGCTCGCGGCGGCGATCTCGCCCGAGCGGACCGCGAGGATCTCCCGTTCGGCGCGCGTCGGGTAGTACTCGGGCAGCTCGGTGATCTCATCGAACAGCTTGCTGCCGCGGGCGTCGTAGAACCACTTCGGGGGCAGCGACTTGGGGTTTGCGGTGAGGCCGCGCAGGACGTCGGCGCGCAGCGCGGCGTCCGTGGCGTCCTCGGGGAGGGTGCGGGTGACGTGCAGGGGACTCAACGGCAGGGCTCCTTCTCGGTTGCGGGCGCCGGATCCTCCAGCGGGGCGAGCAGCACGCCGGCGCGGTTCGCGGTGAGCACGGTGCGGTCGGGGACCTCCTGCCAGAGCGGGTCGTCGTCGTACGGCTCGGAGGCGACGACCGTCCCGCGACCGGGCTCCGTGCGGTACCAGAGGCTGTCGCCCCAGGCGGTGGCGGCGATCGTGTCGCCGTCGGTCAGCAGCAGGTTCAGCCGGGCGGCGGGCGCCGTCCGGGCGACCAGCCGCACCGTCTCGCCCAGCGCCAGGTCCGGCTCGTCGCCGGAGTGCAGCCGGTGCAGGACCAGCGCCCAGACGAACGCCGAGTCGGTGCGGGCCGCGAGCGCGAGCAGCTCGGCCGGGGGCAGCGCGGACAGCAGCGGCGCCGCCGTGTCCGGCCAGCCCGCGATGGCGCCGTTGTGACTGAACAGCCACCGCCCGGCCGCGAACGGCGCCGCCGCGGCCTCCGCGTCGGCGCCCGCGAGGGTCGCGTCGCGGACGGCGGCCAGCACGGCGCCGGAGCGCACCACCCGGGCCAGGTCGGCGAAGGAGAGGTCCGCCCAGATCGGCCCGGCCCGCCGGTAGCGGGCCGGCACCGGATCGTCCGGGGCGTACCAGCCCACCCCGAAGCCGTCGGCGTTGACGGTGCCGTAGCGCTGCCGGCGCGGCGCCCACGACTGTCGCAGCAGACTGTGCGGGGGCTGCACGAGCAGCGTGCCGAGCGGTGTCTCCGGGCCGACATAGGCGATGTGACGGCACATCAGCAGGGCTCCGAGCAGGCGGTGCGGAAGCCGGAGAAGATCTGCCGCCGGATCGGGTAGTCCCAGTTGCGGAACGTGCCCCGGCAGGCCACCGGGTCCACGGCGAACGAACCGCCGCGCAGCACCTTGTAGTCGGAGCCGAAGAACACCTCCGAGTACTCCCGGTACGGAAACGCCCGGAACCCCGGGTACGGCAGGAAGTCGCTCGACGTCCACTCCCACACGTCACCGATCAGCTGCCGTACGCCCAGTGGCGAGGCGCCGTCCGGGTAGCTGCCGGCGGGGGCGGGTCCGAGGTGCCGCTGGCCCAGGTTGGCGTGGACCGGCTCCGGATCGGCGTCACCCCAGGGGTAGCGCCGGGAGCGGCCGGTGACCGGGTCGTGGCGGGCGGCCTTCTCCCACTCCGCCTCGGTGGGCAGCCGGCGCCCGGCCCAGCGGGCGTACGCGTCGGCCTCGTACCAGCTCACATGGAGCACCGGCTCGTCGGGCGGCACCACCTCGGTGACGCCGAACCGGCGGCGCAGCCACTGGCCGCCGTCCCGCCGCCAGAACAGCGGCGTGGAGATCCCGTGCCGCCGGATGTGCGCCCAGCCCTCCGGCGCCCACCAGCGCTCGGTGTCGTAGCCGCCGTCCGCGATGAACGCCTGGTAGGCCGCGTTGGTCACCGGGGTGGTGTCGATCCTGAACGGCGCCACCTCGCGGGTGTGCGCGGGGCGTTCGTTGTCCAGCGCCCAGGGTTCGGCGGAGGTGCCCATGGTGAAGGGGCCGCCGGGGACGAGCACGTCGGGCGGCCCGGTGAAGGGCGGGGCCGGCGCCGGATCGGGGGCGGTCAGGGCCTGCGGACCGGTGCGCAGCTGATGGGTGATCAGCATGGTCTCGTCGTGCTGCTGCTCGTGCTGGGCGATCATGCCGAAGGCGAACCCGGCCGCGGTCAGCCGGGTGCCGTGGAAGTCGGCCGCCGCCAGCACGTCCAGGGCCCGGTCGCGCACCTCGGCCGCGTACCGGCGGGCCTCCTCGGGCGGCAGCAGCGGCAGCGTGGGGCGCTCGGCGCGCGGGTGCTCGAAGGCGTCGTACAGGGTGTCGATCTCCGGGCGCATCGCCTCCCGGCCGCCGACCGCCCGCAGCAGCCACAACTCCTCCTGGTTGCCGATGTGCGCGAGGTCCCACACCAGCGGCGACATCAGCGGGGAGTGCTGCGCGGTGAGGTCCGGGTCCTCGACACAGCTGGTCAGCAGGGTGGTGCGGTCCCGGGCCGCGGTGAGCGAGGCGAGCGCCCGGGCCCGCAGGAGGTCCGGATCGCCGCCGGTGGCGGAGGTGTCGGTCTCGGGGGCCGTCATGTGCGGATGTCCTTCCTCCCGGAGGCGGTGGGGGCGCCGCCCCCGCTCAGTACCCGGTCGTTCAGTTCGCGAACGCTCGGTCCGTCCTCGTCCAGTCCGTCCAGCAGGTCGTCGGCGGGGCAGCGGCCCCGGGCGACGTAGCGGTCCCGGTAGGCGCTCACGGCGTGCAGGACGGCATCGCTCGCGCCGAGCCGGGGCAGCGCCTCCAGGGCGGCCGCGAAGCAGACGTCGGCGGCCTCGCGCAGCTCCCGGTCGGCGAGGGCGTGCCGGGCCGCGTCCACCCACAGCGGGTTGTGCGGGGCGGGCAGGCCCAGCGACCGCTCGGCGAGCGGCTTGACCGCCCGGTACGCGGCCTCGGCGGCCGCCGGATCGTCGAACAGCGCCGCCGTCACCGCGAGCGGCACCATCCAGCCGTCCGGGCCGGGCTGGGCGTCCATCATCCGCAGCTCCAGATGGCCGCGCGGCCGGACCGGCGGGAACAGGGTGGTCAGGTGGTAGTCCAGGTCCGCCCGGGTCGGCGGCCGGGGTGTGCGGGAGCGGGTCCACTCGCGGAAGGTGAGCCCCTCGGGCACCTCCCACGGCCCGCTCTCCCGGCGGACGCACATCACCGGGGCGTCCAGCACATGCCGGGCCCACGCGGCCCGCGGGTCGGCGTCCAGCGGGGGAGCGCCCGCGCGGCCGGCGCCGATCTCCGTCCACAGCAGCTGACGGGTGGACCGCCAGCCGGTGGGCCGGCGCCCGATCAGCGGGGAGTTGGCGAACGCGGCCACCAGGACCGCGCCCAGCTGGTGCGCCAGCCACCAGCGCCGTACATGGCCCAGCGGGCCGGGCTCCTCGTGGCCGGCGTCCACGCACACCTGTACGGAGGCCGAGGTGCACATCATGTGCCGGCCGGCCGGACCGGTGCGGTCCAGGCAGGCCTCCATGGCGTCGTAGCGCGGTTCCCGCAGGAACCTGCGGGGCGCGTGCCAGGGGTCGTGGCCGATGCCGAGGATGCCGAGGCCGTCCTCGGCGAGCACGGCGCGGACGGCGTCCAGGTCGGCCGAGACGGTGTCCACGCACTCCATCAGGGAGGCGGCGGGCGGCGAGCTGAGCTCCAGCTGGCCGCCGGGTTCGACGGTGAGCGCCGAGCCCAGGGGTACGGCCCGCAGCCTGGCGTAGGCCGCTTCGAGCCGGTCACAGCTCACGGGAAGCTGCGGCGTCCGCAGCTCGTGGACGAGCCACTCCAGTTCCACACCCAGCGCCCGGGGCGGTCCGGTCTTGAAGCAGATGCCCCTGACCAGGGCTTCCACCTCGGCGTCGGTGAAGGCTGTCCGGGACTCCGTACAGTCGCCACCGTCGCTCTTGGAATCAGACATGTCGGGATCCTCCTGAGAGACACCACCATGTCACCGGCCCGGTCCAGGGTGGTCCGGGCCGGCACTCGTTCCACCCAAGACCCTCGCGCCGGTTCGCACAAGGGTGCCCTGCCGGATGTTCCGGATCGGTCATCCCCGTTTCCGTGCCCGTTCCCGGGACGTTCCCGGGGACGGGAAACTCCGTTGCACCGCATCACCAGCATCGCCCAGGATGCCTGCGTGAGCACGACGGGGGAGACCGCGCGGGCCGTGGTCACGGCGTCCACGGGGGTGGCGCCGTGAGCGCCGGCCCGCGCGGAACCGCCCCGGAAGCGGACGTCCGCGGCAGCCCCGCGGCGGCCGGTCAGGTCCAGCCGTAGCGCTCGTGCAGCCGCTGCCGCACCAGGTTGAACCGCATCCGGTCCAGCGCGCAGGCCTCCCGGCGCATGCCGCTCTCGTGCAGCCTCAGCACCCGGTCCACGTCCACCCAGGAGTCCCGGCCGGACCGGTCCCAGGGCCCGTTGCCGATCGCCACCCACTCGCGGTCGCCGTCGTGCCGCTTGCTGGAGAGCTGTACGGCGAGGAAGGTGCCCGCCGCCTCCCGGGCGACGACCAGCACCGGGCGGTCCTTGCCCCGCCCGTCGTTCTCCTCGAAGGGCACCCAGGTCCACACGATCTCGCCGGGGTCCGGGTCGCCGTCGTGGGCCGGGGAGTACTCGGTGCGCACCCGGCCGACCTCGCGCGGGTCGGCCTCGGTGGTGGCGTGCGGGCCGTAACGGCCGGGGACGTTCTCATCGGTAAACGTGGTCACGGCGGCACCCTAGTGGTACGGATCATGCCGCAACGAGCCGCCGGACCCCGCGGATTACTCCGATGCGGTGTCGGCGCGCCGGCCGATGGCCATGCCGGGGCGGCGCACGTGCACCGTCAGATACGTCAGCCCGCCCGGCCCGGCGGTGATGCTGCGCGTCGCGCCGTGCGGCAGCCACACCAGGACCCCCTCGGCGAGCGGCTGCGGTTCCTCCGCCGTGCCCTGTCCGAGCACGCCGTCCCCGGCGACCACCATCAGCAGCACGTCCAGCCGGGGCTCGGCGTGCGCGGCGACCCGGGTGTCCGGGGCGAGCCGGACCACGTTGGCGTCGAGCTGGCGCCCGCTCTCGGCCAGCTTCCACAGCACCCCCGAGGGGACCGGTGGCGCCTCGGCCAGGGCCCGGGCGTCGCACAGCAGACGCGGTTCAGGCTCGGGCCCGAGGCCGCCGATCGGCCGGTTCCCGATCGCGGACTGCTGTCTCATCTGCTGTTCCTCTCGGCTCTCGTCGTCCCCCGTGCCCGACTACCCCCGCCCGCACTCTACTCATTAATACATGTAGGATTCGTGAAAAATCAGCGCAGGTGAGAGCGGGGTGCCCGGACATGGCCACACGGGAGAGCCCACGACGGCGCGAGGTGCTGGACACGCTGCGTGCCGCGCCCGCACCGCTGGGTGTCACGGAGACGGCCGAGCGGATGGGCATCCACCCCAACACCGTCCGCTTCCATCTGGACGCCCTGGTGGCCGAGGGCCTGGTCGAGCGCCGGACCGAGGCACCGTCCGGACCCGGCAGGCCGCGCACCGTCTACACGCCCCGCCCCGGCATGCCCCGCGGCGGCACCCGCTCGTACCCCCTCCTGGCGCGGATGCTGCTCAGCCGCTGGGCGGCCGCCGATCCGGCCGAGGCACACGCGGAGGCGCTGGAGACCGGCCGCGAGTGGGGCCGCTTCCTGGTGGACCCGCCGGCGCCGTTCGAGCGGCCCACGTCCGCGCGTGCGGCGGCCGGACTGGTCGCCCTCCTGGACGACCTGGGCTTCGCACCCCGCCCGGAGGGCGCGACGGAGCCGGACGGCCCACCGGAGCGGATCCGGCTGCACCACTGCCCGTTCCTCGAACTGGCCGAGGAACGCGGCCGGCTGGTGTGCCCGCTCCATCTCGGCCTGATCCAGGGCGCCCTGGCGCGGCTCGACGCCTCGCTGACCGCCACCGGACTGGAACCCTTCGCCGAACCGGACTCCTGCGTGGCCCGTCTGGCCGAGCGCCCGGCCGCCGCCTGAGCCCGCCCGGCCCCTCGCTCCCGCTGCCCCGCGGCGGAGAAAGGCACCCCTTCATGAACGCCACGTCCGCCGCCACCGCGAGCGCGGTCACCTTCGTCTGGCTCGGCATGGTGCTGGCGATCTCCTTCCTGGAGGCGCCGCTGAAGTTCCGTGCGCCGGGCGTGACGATCCCGATCGGCCTCGGCATCGGCCGGCTGGTGTTCCGGGCGCTGAACGCCGTCGAGGCGGTCTTCGCCGTCGCGGTGATCGCCGTGGCCGCCGCGGGCGGGGCCACGGCCGCCGTCGGCTGGGCGACCGGCGCCGCGGCGGCCCTCCTGCTCGCCCAGCTGGCCGTCGTACGACCGCTGCTCAACCGCAGGTCCGACCGGGTGCTGGCGGGCGAGGACCTGCCCCGCTCGCGCAGTCACCTCTGGTACGTGGCCCTGGAGCTGGCCAAGGTCGCCGCCCTGATCGCACTCGGAGTGGCCCTGAACACCCGGTGACGGTGGTGTTCCGGGGGGCTCCGCTCAGTCCTCCTCGTCCACCGGTACCGGCAGGGAGGGCGAAGTGGCCGGTGCCGCCGGGGCGTTGTCGCCCATGGTGGCCAGCAGCTTCCGGGCGAGACCGAGGCCGGTGCCGCCCATGGTGAGCGCCTTCGCGAACAGCTCGCCCATGCCGTCGGCGCCGTTGAGCAGCACCATGTTGTCCACATTGCCGAACGCGGACGCTCCGGCCTGCACGATCTCCGGCCACTTCTCCGCGAGTTGCTGGGCGACGACCGCCTCCTGGTTCTCGGCGAGCGCGGCGGCCCGCGCCTTGATGGCCTCCGCCTCCGCCAGACCCTGGGCCCGGATCGCCTCGGCCTCCGCCAGACCCTTCGCCTGCGCGGCCGCGGCCTCCGCCTGACCGGTGGCCCGGGTGGCGTCCGCGCCGGCCGCACCGCGCGTCTTGGTCGCCTCGGCCTCGGCGGCCGCGGCCGTCTTCACCCGGGTCGCCTCGGCCCCGGCCGCCAGCTCCGTCTCCTTCGCCTTGGCCTCGGCCGCCGAGATCCGCGCATCGCGCTCGGCCTCGGCCAGCGTCCGCTTCTCGTACGCCTTCGCGTCCGCCGGCTTGCGGACGTCCGCCTGGAGCTGCTGCTCGCGCCGGTGCGCCTCCAGCTCGGCGACCCGGGTCTCCTGCACCACCACCTCCTGCCGGGCGCCGGCCTCGGCGAGCGGACCGGCCTGCCGGGCCTTCGCCGCCGCCTTGTCCCGCTCGGCCTGGTAGCCGGCCTGAAGGATCTCGCTGTCCCGGGTGGCCTCCGCCATCCGCGCGAACGACTGCTGCTCCGCCTCGGTGGCCAGCCGGTTCGCCTCCGCCTGCGCGATCCGCGCGTCCCGCTGCACAGCCGCCGCGTGCGGCATCGCCAGGTTCTGGATGTAGCCGGTCGGGTCCTCGATCTCATGGATCTGCAACGAGTCCACGATCAGCCCGAGCTTCTCCATCTCGGTACCGCAGGCCGCCCGGGTCTGCCCGGTCAGCTTCTCGCGGTCGCGGATCATGTCCTCCACCGTCAACCCGCCTACGATGGACCGCAGATGACCGGCGAAGACGTTGTGCACCCGGTCGGACATCAGCTTCTGCTGGTCCAGGAAACGACGGGCCGCGTTGGCGATCGACACGAAGTCGTCGCCCACCTTGAAGATGACCACGCCCCGCACCTTCAGCGGAATGCCCTGGTGCGTGACGCAGTCCACGTGCAGCTCGGTCTCGTTCAGGTCCAGGGACAGCTTGCGCACCGCCTGCACCCCGGGCAGCACCAGCGTGCCGCGCCCGGTGACGATGCGGAACCCCATCCCCTCCTCCAGGCCCTCCGTACGGTGCTTGGAGCCGGAGATGATGAGCGCCTCGTTCGGCTCGGCGACCCGCCACATCAGCTTGAAGAGACCGACCAGCACGAGGACGGCCACCACGACCGCCCCCGCAACGACGCCGACGATCATCGGCATTCGCCCCCTTTGCATGGTGCCTGATCCGGCACCGGACGAAGGGAGTGTGCGCCCGCCCGGACGCCCCGAGAAGACGGCGGGGAATCCTTGTTGCCATCTTGACGCACACCGCCCTCACCTGGGGCGCAGCCCGCTCAACTGTCGTAGGCGGCGATGACGTACACCGTCCTGGGCGGCAGGTACTCCACCACCGTGACCACCGTCCCGGGCGAGAGGCGGGCGGTGCCGTCGGCCGGGTGGGCGAGGAAGTGCTCGGCGCCGCCGCGCACCCGCACGATCACCTCGCCGACCAGCCCGGGCCCGACCGTGCCCGTCACCCGGCCGAGCAGCCCGACCATCGACACATCGTCCATGGTCCCAGCGTACGGGCGGAACGCCGGCGTCAGAGGACCCCTGCGGCCTCGTCCCGGCGCGGCGGCCGGTGCGTGTGCCAGCGCAGCTCCGCCTCCACCTGGGCGGCGAGCCGGACCAGCAGCGGCTCGCTGCACGCGGGCCCGAGCAGCTGGGCCCCGACCGGCAGACCGTCCCCGACGAACCCCGCGGGGATGTTCACGCCGGGCCAGCCGAGCACGTTCCACGGCCAGGCGTAGGGGCAGGCGGCGATCACCGCCCGCTCCGTGGCCGTCCCGCCCAGCCGGTGCAGGGCGCCGATCCGGGGCGGGGGAGCGGCCGTGGTCGGGGCGAGGACCACGTCGTACGTGTCGAAGAACGCGCCGATCCGCCGGTGCAGCACCGCCTCCGCCCGCCGGGCCGCCCGCAGTGGGGCCCGCCGAGCAGCCGGCCGAGCCGGGCGGTGCCCCGGGTGCGCGGATCGAGCAGCGCCGGGTCGGGCGCCTCGCGGGCCCACTCGGCGACACCGGCGGTGGCCCGCGGCACGAAGGTCAGCCCGATCTGCCCGTACGGCGGATCCGCCGGTACGACCGTGTGCCCCAACCGCTCCAGCAGCTCGGCGAGTTCGGTCACCCGGGCGCGGATCCCCGGGTCCAGCCGGGCGGGTACGGCGGTGAACGGCGGCCGCAGGGAGAGTGCGATGCGCAGCCGGCCGGGGTCCTGGCCGACCGCGTCCGCCACCGTGAGCGCGGGCGGCCGGTGCGGGTCCCGGGCGTGGTTGCCGCTCGCCGCGTCCAGCAGCAGGGCCGCGTCGGCGACCGTACGGGCCAGGGTGCCGTTGACCGTGATGCCCTGGAAGGGCTCGGCGCGCGGCCAGGTGGAGATGCGGCCGCGCTGCGGTTTGATGCCGATCATATGGGTCCAGGCGGCGGGGATCCGCACCGATCCGGCGCCGTCGGAGCCGAGCGCGGCCGGGACCAGCCCGGCGGCGACCGCGGCGGCCGAGCCACCGGAGGACCCGCCCGGGGTGTGCCCGGGGTGCCAGGGATTGCGGGTCTCACCGAACGCCGGCCCCTCGGTGAACGGCCACTGCCCCAGCTCGCAGGCGTTCGTCTTGCCGACGATCACCGCGCCGGCCGCGCGCAGCCGCCGTACCGCCTCGCCGTCCGCGGCCGCCGGCGGGAAGTCCCCCCGGCAGCCGAAGGCGGTCGGCTCGCCGGCCACGTCCATGTCGTCCTTCACCGCGACCGGCACCCCGAGCAGCGGGCGCCGTCCGCCGGCGGCCAACTCCCGGTCGGCCGCGTCCGCTTCGGCGAGCGCGGCCTCGGCCCGGACGATCCGGAACGCGTTCAGCGTGCCCTGGGTCCGCTCGATCCGGACGAGCGTCCGCTCCACCAACTCCCGTGAGGTCACGGCTCCTTCGCGCAGGGCGCGGCGCGATTCCACGAGACCGGCGACGGGATCGGACACCATGGCGGAGCACCTCCGGGAGACTCCGGGACCTTGTCTACCGAACAGTAACGTCAGTGGGGTCCCGGCGGTACGGGCTCCCGCACCAGCCGGCGCAGCCAGTCCCGGCGGGCCGTCCGGGCCGAGCGGGAGAGGGCCGCTTCGGGGGCGAGGGTGTCGAAGCCGTGGAAGCCGCCCGGCCAGACGTGGAGTTCGGCCGCGCCGCCGCACTGCCACAGGCGCGAGGCGTAGGCGACCACCTCGTCCCGGAAGGTCTCCGCCGAGCCGACGTCCAGATAGGCCGGGGGCAGCCCGGACAGATCGGTGGCGCGGGCCGGCGCGGCGTAGGGGGACACGTCCGGGCCGCCCCGGCTCTCGCCCAGCAGCGCCGTCCAGCCGGTCTCGTTGGCGGTGCGGTCCCAGACGCCCCGGCCCGCCATCTGCCGGCTGGAGACGGTGTCGTTGCGGTCGTCGAGCATCGGGCCCATCAGCAACTGGCCCAGCAGGCGGGGGCCGTTGCGGTCCCGGGCGAGCAGGGCGGCCGCCGCGGCCAGTCCGCCGCCCGCGCTGGCGCCCACGACGACGATCCGGTCCGGGTCGCCGCCGATCTCCCGGGCGTGCCGGGCGGTCCACACCAGGCCCGCGTACACGTCCTCGACCGGCGCCGGATGCGGGTGCTCGGGGGCGAGCCGGTACTCCACCGACACCACCACCGCGCCGAGTTCCCGGGCCCAGGCCAGGGGCACCTCGACACCGGCCCGGTTGGTGCCGAGCATCATGCCGCCGCCGTGCACGTGGTAGAGCACCGGCAGCGGGGCGGCGGGCGCGCCGGCGGCGGGACGGCACAGCAGCAGGGAGACGTCCGGGGCGCCCGGCGGGCCGGGCACCGTGCGGTCCCGGGCCGTGAAGGCGCCGTCCAGGGTGACGTCGACCAGCGCGAGCAGCTCGGGGCCCGTGGCCCGGCGGGCGGCCGCGAGGTCGTCCCGGGTGAAGCCGGGCGCCAACGCGTCCTCGGACCGCTCCAGCACGGCGGCCAGTTCCGCGTCGAACGGCGGCGGGACCAGGGACATCGCTTCTCCTTACAGAGCTCCTCCGACAGCACCGGTCACCCCGGCACACCCGTCCGGCACGACCGGGCACCGGTTGCATACCCCGTCAGCTGCCGGCTCAGGGCCACCAGGGTCAGGAGTGCGACCAGGCCGCACACGCCGGTCCAGCCGTACTGGGCGAAGGCCCGGGTGCCCAGCCAGGAGCCCAGGCTGCCGCCCAGATAGGCGCAGGTCATGTAGGCGGTGTTGAGCCGGCTGCGGACGCCGGCGCCGAGGCCGTACACCCGCACCTGGTTGGCGACCATCCCGGACTGCATGCCGATGTCCAGCAGCAGCGTGCCCCCGGCCAGGGCCGCGAGCCCGGGCGCCCCGCCGAGACCGCCCAGGGCGAGCAGCCCGGCGGAGGCGGTGACCAGCAGGAAGCAGACCAGGTTCACCGCGTCCGGGCCACGCCGGTCCACCCGCCGGCCCGCATACGGGGTGACGACCATGGTGACCGCGTTGACCAGCGCGAACCCCCCGACGGCGGCCGCGCCGAACCCGTACCGGGGGCCGGTGAGCAGCAGCGGCAGTCCGGTCCACGCGGCGGAGAAGGCGGCGAAGACGGCGGTCTGGTAGCAGCAGGAGCGGCGCAGGGCCGGTTCGGTGCGCAGCAGCCGCAGCGGCTCGGCCAGCAGCCGCGGATACCGCTGCCGGGACGGCGGCTCCCGGTCCGGCAGCGCGCGGGCGAGCAGCCCGGCGACCGCGAGGGTGAGCAGGGCGGCCAGGAGGTACGGCGCCCGCCAGCCCAGCTGCTCGCCGAGGGCGCCCCCGGCCGTGCGGGACAGCAGCATGCCCGCGAGGGACCCGCTCAGCAGCGTGCCGCCGGCCACGCCCCGCCGCTCGGCCGGCACCAGGCCCGCCGTCAGCGGCCCGGCGAGCGGGGCGATCACGGTGCTCGCCCCGGTGAGCGCGCTCGCCGCGAGCAGCTGCGGCAGCGCGGGCGCGGCGGCAGCGGCGCACAGCCCGAGACCGGTGAGCACGAGCAGCGCGACGAGCAGCGGGCGGGGCCGCAGCCGGTCGCCGAGCGGGACCAGCAGGAAGATCCCCGCCGCGTAGCCGAACTGGGTGGCGGTCACCGCCCCGGCCGCCGCGTCCGCAGAGACGCCGAGGCCGGCCGCCGCGAGCGGCACGATCGCCTGCGGGAAGTAGACGTTGCCGACGGCCACCCCGCAGGCGAGCGCCAGCAGCGGGACGAGCCGGGAGACGCCCGGCGGCAGCGCGGTACCCTGCCCGGTGTGATGATCCGTCATAGGCGCAAGTCCACGTCCCACGCCGGCCGTTGCCCAACGATGTAGCCGGGGGCTGAATGATCGGCATCCTGCTCGGGGTGGACGACCTCGCCGACACCCGGTTCGCGATCTCCCCGCTCGGCCAGCTCATGGAGAGTCTGCGGGTGCTGCGCGCCCCCGGCCTGCACCCGCTGCACCGCGACTGGCGCCGTACCGTGCTCGGCGCGCTCGCCCCCGCCGACCGGCCCCTGCTGTCCGCGCTGGTCGGCGCCACTCTGGCGCTGCCCGACTTCCTCACCCCCCGGCCCGCCGCGTACGCCCCCTCGTTCGACGAGGAGCTGGCCGTCGTACGGGCCACACCCGCGCGGACCGTACGGCACGATCTGCGCGCCGCCCACGCGCCACACCCGCTGCCCGAGCCCCTGCGGCAGGCCGCCGCACCCGGCGACGGGCCCGTCCTGGACCTGCTCGACACGCTCTGCGCGGTGCTGCGCCGCTACTGGGAGACGGCGCTGCTGCCGTACTGGCCGCGGATCCGGCTGGTGCTGGAGGCCGACATCACCTACCGGGCGGGACAGCTGGCCACCGGCGGCGCGTGCGCCCTCTTCGCCGGTCTCCACCCCCACCTGCGCTGGCGCGACGGAATGCTGACGGTGGACAAGATGATCGGCCGACACACGGTGGCCGCGGACGGGCGGGGGCTGCGGCTGGTCCCGTCGGTGTTCGCGCACAAGCCGGCGCCGCCGATCAGCGCCGACGCCGCGCCGATGCTGGCCTACCCGGGCCGGGGCACGGCCACCCTGTGGGAAGCGCCGCCCGCGCCCGAGGCGTCCCCCCTGACCGCCCTGCTCGGCGCGCCCAGGACGACCCTGCTGCGGCTGCTCGCCGAGCCCCTGCCCACCGTCGAGCTGGCCCGTCGGCTGGGGGTGACCCCGAGCGCCGTCTCGCAGCATC
This sequence comes from Streptomyces sp. NPDC127190, assembly GCF_042672505.1. Lineage (NCBI taxonomy): Bacteria > Bacillati > Actinomycetota > Actinomycetes > Kitasatosporales > Streptomycetaceae > Streptomyces > Streptomyces sp. NPDC127190. The sequence continues at coordinate 44,321 of NZ_JBHXVE010000022.1, read as the reverse complement.
TGCGGGTGCTGTACGACACCGGTCTGCTCACCCGCGCCAGGGACGGCAGACGGGTGCTCTACCGCCGCAGCCCGCTCGGGGAGCGGCTCGTCGCGGGGTGACCGGGAGGGCGCGGACACGGCGAAGGGGCCGGAGAAACTCCGGCCCCTTCGTGGTGCGGGTGCGGCTCAGGCGGCCGCGGCCTCGGCGATGGTGCCGTGCAGCCGGGCCACGACCTCGGTCAGCTGGGCGGCGACCTCGGCGTCCTCGGACGGGTGGGTCTCGGCGAAACGGGTCATGGAGCCGGGGATGGACAGCTTGATGTCCTCGATCACCTTGCCGCCGGCGATGCCCACGGCCTTGCGGGTGTCGTCCTGCGCCCACACGCCGCCGTACTGGCCGAAGGCGGTGCCGACCACGGCGACGGGCTTGCCGCCGAAGGCGCCGGCGCCGTACGGGCGGGACAGCCAGTCGATGGCGTTCTTCAGGACGGCCGGGATGGTGCCGTTGTACTCGGGCGAGAAGAACAGGAACGCGTCGGCGGCCTGGGCGGCCTCGCGCAGCGCGGCGGCGGCGGCCGGAACGGCGCACTCGACGTCGATGTCCTCGTTGTAGAACGGCACGTCGGCCAGGCCCTCGAAGAGCACGACCTCGGCGCCCTCCGGAGCGAGCTTGGCGGCCGCCTCGGCGAGCTGGCGGTTGTGGGAGCCGGCGCGGAGGCTGCCGACGAGCGCGAGGATGCGAACGGACATGGGTACTCCAAGAGGCTGAAACATCGCGGTCACAATCCGGACCGGGGTCCGGTTAACTGTGTACCATCCTAAACGGACCGCGGTCCAGTTTTCTTCCCGATGCTTTACGCTGGCTCCATGTCCAGCCTCCTGCCCCCCTGCCCGGAGCCCCGTGAGCCCCTCGGGCCCCAAGAGGAGCCCGCCCTGCTCGACATCGGCACGGCCGCCGACGAGCCCTGCCTGCGCGCCGACGCGGCCCGCAACCGGGCCAGGCTGCTGGACGCCGCCTCCCGGCTCATCGCGGAACACGGAGTGGCCGGGGTGACCATGGAGGCGGTCGCCACCGCCGCCCAGGTCGGCAAGGGCACGGTCTTCCGCCGCTTCGGCGACCGCACCGGTCTGCTGATGGCGCTGCTCGACCACTCCGCCCGCCAGCTCCAGTCCGACTTCCTGAGCGGCCCGCCGCCGCTGGGCCCCGGCGCGCCGCCCCTGGAGCGGCTGCGGGCGTTCGGCGTGGCCGTGCTCTACCGCTCGGCCGAGGCGCTCGACCTGGAGCTGGCCGCCCAGCCGGAGCCCGCCCGCCGGTACGCCCACCCCGCCTTCCAGGCGCTGCGCACCCATGTGACCATGCTGCTGCGCGAGCTGGTGCCGGACGGCGACTGCGATCTGCTGTCCCACACCCTGCTGGCGGCGCTGGACCCCGGCCTCATCCACCATCTGACCCGCCAGTGCGGCATGCCCATGGAACGGCTGGAGCAGGGCTGGTTCGACCTGGTCGCCCGGGTGACCGGCACTCAGCCGCTCCACTGAGCCGGACGCCGGACCGGTCGGGCCGGACACAGAACCGGTTCGTCCAATTCCGGACCACGTTCCCCCGCCCGCGGCGGGCGTCCGGCGCTCTGCCAAGATGCGCTCTGTCATGGTGCAGATACCGAACACGCCCACGAGCGCCGACGTGGCCCGGCTGGCCGGCGTCTCGCGCGCGACCGTGTCCTACGTCCTCAACAACACCAGCGCGGTCCGGATCAGCGAAGCCACCCGCCGCCGGGTGCACGAGGCCGCGCGGGAACTGGGGTACGTGCCGCACGCGGCCGCCCGCAGCCTGCGCGCCGGGCACAGCCGGATGGTCGTCATGCCCGCCCCCGCGATCCCGGCGGGCCCCCTCTACAGCACGTTCCTCAACGAACTCCAGTGGGCCCTCGGCCGCCTCGACTACACCGTCGTCCAGTACGGCACCGTCGGCCTCCAGGGCGACGAGGCCGCCCGTGCCTGGGCGGAGCTGCGGCCGGTCGCCGTCCTGGTGCCCGGTACCGGACTCGGCCCGCAGGGCGTCGCCGTCCTCAAGCGCTCCGGCGCCCGGGCCGTGGTCACCCTCGGCCCCGCCCGGGTCGACGGCGCCCACGCCCTGCTGATGGACCACACCGCCGTCGGCCACACCGCGGCCACCCACCTGTACCGGCGGGGCAGACGGCGGATCGGGGTCGTGATGCCCGAGGAGCCCGGCCTGGAGGCGTACTCGGAGCCCCGGCTCGCGGGCGTGCGTCAGGCGCTGCACGACACGGACGCGACCGTGACCGTGCTGCCGCTCGCGTACACCGAGCGGTCCGCCGCCGCACTCGCCGCCCGCTGGTCCGAGTCGGGCCTGGACGCGGTGTTCGCCTACAACGACGAGTACGCGATGCTGCTCATGCGTGCCCTTCAGGACGAGGGCGTACGCATCCCCGAGGACGTCGCCGTCATCGGCGCCGACGACCTCATGCTGGGCCGGCTGCTGCGGCCCCGGCTCAGCACGGTCCAGGTCGAGCTTCCGTCGGCACGCGACCTCGCCGAACTGGTCGACCGCGCGGTCCGCGACCCGGGGGGCGACCCGGAAACCCACAAGGTCCTGGGCGCCTCCCTCATCCACCGCGACTCCACCTGACCTGGACCAGCTCCCGGGGCCCTGTGCGCACCACCGAGCCCCACCGCGGAGCGGTTACTCGCCCTGGGCCTCCTGGGCCGCGATGCTCCGGCGGACCTCGTCCATGTCCAGGCCGCGGGCCTGGCTGATCACGTCCGCGAGGGCGGGTTCGGGGAGGGCGCCGGGCTGGGCGAAGATCGCCACCTTGTCCCGGACGATCATCAGTGTCGGGATCGACTGGATGCCGAAGGCCGCGGCCAGCTCCGGCTGGGCCTCGGTGTCCACCTTGCCGAAGACCAGGTCCGGGTTGTCCGCGGCGGCCTTCTCGTAGACCGGCGCGAACTGCCGGCACGGGCCGCACCACTCTGCCCAGAAGTCGATGAGGACGAAGCCGTTCTTCTCGACCGTCTGGTCGAAGTTCTCCTTGGTCAGCTCAACGGTGCTGCTCATGGCCTGCTTCCCTCTTCCTGGTATGGGGCTCTGCCGACGGCGGAAACACGGCCGTGCGACGGCCTATTCCGGGGCGCCCCGGGCGCGTACCCCCTGTGGCCTCCGCGCACACCAGCCACCAGACTGACCCCATGACGGAAACGGAATCCATCGCGTACGACGTCGTGGTGCTCGGAGCCGGACCCGTGGGGGAGAACGTCGCCGACCGCACCCGCGCGGCCGGACTCACCACCGCGGTCGTGGAGAGCGAACGGGTCGGCGGCGAGTGCTCGTACTGGGCGTGCATGCCGAGCAAGGCGCTGCTCCGCCCGGTCATCGCCCGGGCCGACGCCCGCCGCCTGCCCGGCCTGGCCCCCGCGGTCCAGGGCCCGCTGGACACGCCCGCCGTTCTCGCCCGCCGCGACGAGTACGCCTCGCACTGGCGGGACGACGGCCAGGTCCGCTGGCTGGACGGCATCGGCGCCTCCCTGTACCGGGGCCACGGGCGACTCGCCGGCCCGCGCACCGTCACCGTGACCGCTCCCGACGGCACGGTGACCACCCTCACCGCCCGCCACGCCGTCGCCGTCTGCACCGGCACCCGCGCCCAGCTGCCCGACCTGCCCGGTCTCGCCGAGGTGCGGCCCTGGACCAGCCGCGAGGCCACCAGCGCCCAGGCGGCACCGGCCCGGCTGATCGTCGTGGGCGGCGGAGTCGTCGCCACCGAGATGGCCACCGCCTGGCAGGCCCTCGGCTCCCGGGTCACCCTGCTGGTGCGCGGCAAGGGCCTGCTGAACCGCATGGAGCCGTTCGCCGGGGAACTGGTCGCCGAGTCCCTCGCCGAGGCCGGCGCCGACATCCGCACCGGCACCACCGTGGAGTCCGTGCGCCGCGAGAACGGCACCGTCGTCGCGGTCACCGTCGGCGGCGACCGGATCGAGGCCGACGAGATCCTCTTCGCCACCGGCCGGGTCCCGCAGACCGACGACCTCGGCCTGGACACCGTCGGCCTGGAACCGGGCTCCTGGCTGGACGTCGACGACACCCTGAGGGTCACCGGCACCGACTGGCTGTACGCGGTCGGCGACGTCAACCACCGCGCCCTCCTCACCCACCAGGGGAAGTACCAGGCCCGGATCGCGGGCGCCGCCATCGCCGCCCGCGCGGCCGGCGGCCCGCTCCTGGACGAACCCTGGGGCGCGCACGTCGCCACCGCCGACGGCAGCGCCGTACCCCAGGTCGTCTTCACCGACCCCGAGGCCGCCGCCGTGGGCCTCTCCCTCGCCGAGGCGGAACAGGCGGGCCACCGGGTCCGCGCCGTCGACGTCGCGTTCTCCTCCGTCGCGGGCGCGGGGCTCTACGGCGACGGCTACCAGGGCCGGGCCCGGATGGTCGTGGACCTGGAGGAGGAGATCCTGCGCGGGGTCACCTTCGTCGGCCCGGGCGTCGGCGAGCTGATCCACTCCGCGACCGTCGCGGTCGCGGGCCGTGTCCCGGTCGACCGGCTGTGGCACGCCGTCCCGTCCTACCCGACCCTCAGCGAGGTGTGGCTGCGCCTGCTGGAGGCGTACCGGGACAACTGACCTTCCAGGTCAGGGCAGTTCGAAGCCGAGCGCGGCCGCGGGCGCGCGCGGCGCGGGCTGTGCCCACAGCGCCGCCACGGCCTCGTTCGTGGACAGCGAGCGCAGCTCGGCGCGGTCCAGATACAGGGTGCCGTCGAGGTGGTCGGTCTCGTGCTGGACGATCCGGGCCGGCCAGCCCGCGACCACCTCGTCCAGCGCGCGGCCCCGCTCGTCGCTGCCGCGCAGCCGCACCTCGGCGTGCCGGGCCACCACGGCCTGCCAGCCCGGCACGCTCAGGCAGCCCTCGAAGAACGCGGCGCGGGCGGTCCCGACGGGTTCGTAGGAGGGGTTGACCAGGACGCGGAACGGCTGCGGCACCCGGCCCCGGGCCGCCGCGACCTCCTCCGGCACCGGCGCCGGGTCCTCCAGGACCGCGATCCGCAGCTCCACGCCGACCTGCGGCGCGGCGAGGCCCACGCCCGGGGCGGCGTGCATGGTGAGGCGCAGCGCCTCGATGAAGCGGGCCAGCAGGGCGGGGCCGAGCTGGCCGTCGTACGGTTCGGTGGCGCGCCGCAGCACGGGCTGACCGGCGGCGACGATGGGCAGGGGGCCGCCGGCGGCGAGGAGTTCCTCGACCCGCTCGGCGAGCGGTGCGTGATCACGGGTGGCTGCCATCGGGTCAGGATGCCATGACACGGGGTAGACGACACCGCGGTGCCCCCGCGGGCACGGGGGCACCGCCCGGCTCACCGCTCCGGGAACTCACCCGCGAGCGCTCCGGCGATCCGCAGATGCTGCTCGGCCTCCTCGTGCCGTGCCTGCCGCTGGAGCGTGCGCCCCAGCATCAGCCGGGCGTACTGCTCCACCGGGTCGCGCTCGACGATGATCCGCAACTCGGCCTCGGCGCGCCGCAGTTGGGCGGAGTGGTAGTAGGCGCGGGCCAGCAGCAGCCGCGGAGCGGTCTGCTCCGGCACCTCCTCGACCAGCCCGGCCAGCACCCGCGCCGCCCCGGCGTAGTCCCTGGCCTCGAAGAACAGCTGCGCGCGCGTCCAGCGCTCGGCCGCCGTCCCGTGGTCGTAGTACGTGTTCTCCACTCGCGTCTCCACTGGTGACCTCCTTCGACGGCCACAACGGAGCAGAGTTGTTCAATATTCCACTACTCCGCCGTGCCGGCCGCCTGGGCGGGGTCAGTGCCTGGTGTAGACGAAGCCGAGCTTGTCGATCTCGTCGCCCGAGCGGCCGTGGAAGCCGGCGATCTGCCAGCCGGAGGGGGCGGTCCGGGTCACGCAGTCGGACGTGGTGGTGCCGCCGGAGAGGACGCGGCCCAGGTTCGTGGTGAAGGCGGCGGAGAAGATGCGGCTGTGGCCGTCCTTCTGCCCCTCGCACAGCCGGGCGGAGGTGACGTACTCCCCGCTGCCCAGGGTGAGCGACGAGGCCGTGCCGCCGGTGCCGCCGTGCGTCACGGCCGTACCGTCGCCGTACGTGATGCCGACGCCGTCGACGCGCGCGCCGCTGCGCAGTGAGAGGGTCGCCGGCGCGCTGGTGGCGGGCACGGTCGCGATGTCGGTGAAGTAGTCGCCGTGCGGGCCGCCGAACTGGTCGCTGAGCTGGAGGTCCGGATTGCGCGACCAGCCGAAGGACACCGCGATCGGGTCGTGGTCGGACAGCATGAGCCCGTCGCCGGTGAGGAAGCCGGCGTGCTTGTTGTCGTACGCCGTGGCGTCGAGCGAGACGAGCCGGTTGCCGCGGTAGAGGACCTTGTCGACGACCTCGCAGGTGTTCGTGATCGCGTTCTCGTCGCACAGCAGCGGGTCGGAGCCCTTGGCGGGCGGGGTGCCGCCGCGTTCGAGCCGGACCCAGGCGTCGGTGAGGCCGTTGTCCCGGGCGAACTCGCCGATGGTGTCGCCGGCGCGCGTGTAGCGGGTGTTGGTGTCGCCCATGACCACGACGGCGTTCCCGGCGGAGTGGGTCTTGATGAACGTGGTCAGCTGGCTGAGGTTGTCGGCGCGCGAGGCCAGGTCCCCGTCGTTGGTGCCGGCGTTGGTGTGGAGGTTGTAGAAGTCGACGTACACGCCCTCCGCCAGGCGCTCGCGCAGGAAGGTGAAGCCCTTGGGGGTGAGGCAGTCGCCGGAGTCCACCTGGCAGGAGTTCCAGTGCACCCGCTCGAAGTCGTCGGTGTCGTAGGGGAGGTCCGACAGGGTGTTGAGACCGCTGCCGATACCGGCTCCGCCGCTGGTGGGGGTGCGGTAGGGGTGGGTGTCGGAGGCGTAGAGATTGGAGTGGTAGTTGAAGTCCTCCTGGACGTTGACCACGTCGTAGGCGCCGATCCGGGCGCCTATCGCGGTCGTGCTCGGCGCGCGCGGCGTGGGGGCACTGGAGAGGCCCTCCGGCAGCCCCGCCACGTTGTAGGAGAGGACGCTGAACGTCCCGGAGGTTCCGTCGGGGGCGGTCTGGGCGGCCGCGGGGGCGGTGAATCCGCCGAACGCGGCGGCCGCGACCGTGAGGCAGAGCAGAAGACGGCGCACGGGCTGGCCTCCTGAGGGGGCGTCAAGGGGAGCGGGCGGCAGCAACTTACCGCCGGTAACGCTGCTTCGTGCGCCGGTTCGGCCAAGGGTGAGGAAAAGTTCACCGGCCGGACCGGAGCCGTTGCCGCCCGTACGCCCCGCCGTCCCCGCGGGCGCCACCGGCCGACCGGCCGGGGTGCGCTCAGCGGGCCGCCGCGTGGTGGGGTGCCATGTGGTCGGTGAACCAGTCGCGGGCGAGGCCGGCGGCCTGCTCCAGGGTGCCGGGCTCCTCGAAGAGGTGGGTGGCGCCGGGTACGACCGCGAGCCGGTTCTCGCACCGCAGCCGGGCCTGGGCCTCGCGGTTGAGGTCGAGGACCAGCTCGTCGCGGCCCCCCACGATCAGCAGCGTGGGCGCGGTCACGGCCGGCAGCCGCGGCCCGGCGAGATCGGGCCTGCCGCCGCGGGAGACCACCGCGCCGATCCGCGCCTCCGGCTCGGCGGCGGCCCAGAGCGCCGCGGCGGCACCGGTGCTGGCACCGAAGTAACCCACGGCCAGCCCCGCCGCCTCGGGCTGCTCGCGCAGCCAGCCGGTGGCTTCGGTGAGCCGCCCGGCGAGCAGCCCGGTGTCGAAGACGTTGGCCCGGTCGGTCTCCTCCTCCTCGGTCAGCAGGTCGAACAGCAGGGTGCCCAGCCCCGCCCGGTTCAGCACGTCCGCGACGAACCGGTTGCGGGGACTGTGCCGGCTGCTGCCGCTGCCGTGCGCGAACACCACGACCCCGCTCGCGCCCTCGGGCACCGTCAACCGCCCCCGCAGGCCCGCCCGCCCCGCGCGCACCTCCGCCTCCCGGTCCCCGGGGACCGCCGAGCGGCCCGGACGGGCCCCGCGGGTGCCTTCCCGGCGGGCGAACGAGTCCTCCAGGCAGGCGATCACCTCGTCGTCGCCGGTCTGGGTGAAGTCGGCGTAGAACTGCCCGATCGCGTAGAACTCCGCCGGGGTGTGCAGGCACACCCCCTCGTCGGCGTCCGCGCCCAGCCGCGCCGTCCAGTCGTACGGTGCCACCGGAACGGCCAGCACCACCCGGGCGGCGCCGCGGGCGCGTGCGATCCGGCAGGCCGCCCGTGCCGTCGACCCGGTGGCCACCCCGTCGTCGACGACCAGGACGGTACGGCCGGTGAGCGGCACCGGTGCGCGGTCGCCCCGATAGCGCCGGGCGCGGCGCGCCAGCACCTCCTGCTCGCGCGCCTCGACCTCGGCCAGCTGGTCCGGGGTGACCCGCGCATGCCGGACCACCTCGTCGTTGATCACCCGGACGCCGCCCTCGCCGATGGCCCCCATGCCCAGCTCCGGCTGGACCGGCACGCCCAGTTTCCGGACCAGGCACACGTCCAGCGGTGCGTCCAGCGCCTCGGCGATCTCCGCGCCGACCGGGACTCCGCCGCGGGGCAGCGCCAGCACGACGGCATCGGAACCCCGCAGGTGTTCGAGCCGGGCGGCCAGCCGGCGGCCGGCGTCCCGGCGATCGGTGAAGAACACGATCCGGCCTCCCTGCCACCAGGAAATGTCCGTACCTCCATCGTCGCCCCGGCGGAAGCGGGGCGCGCACCGCGCCAGGAGACGATCCGCACCGTGCCAGGAGGTGATCTGCACCGCGCCACGAGGTGATCTTCCGAGTCGCCCCGGCGCGCCGGGACGCGCACCATGGACAGGGAGCGCCTCACCCGGGAGTGAGCATGCGACTGTCGTTCCTCGAACCCCTCTACAAGCACCCCGGTCCGTTCGCGTCCGTCTATGTGGACACCTCCCGCGACACCGCCGTCGGCGATCCCGACGCGGCCATGGAGCTGCGCCGCCGGCATCTGCGGGACGCCCTGCTGGCCGAGGGGGCCGACCCGGACTCCGTCACCGCGGTGGCGGGCACCGTGGGCAGCGACACGGACGTCCCCGGCACCCACGGGCAGGCCGTGTTCGCCGCCCGGGGACGGCTGGCCCTGCTGGACGAACTGCCCACACCGCCGGCCCGGGACACGGCGTACTTCGGAACGCTGCCCGACGCCATGCCGTTGGCCGTCCAGCACGCGCCCGGGATCCCGTACCTCGCCGTGCATGTGCACTACAGCGGCCGTCACTCCACGGAGGCCCCCGGCACCGTACGGATCGACGCGGAGGCCGGCAGCTGGCCCCTGACCAGGGTGCGGCCCGGGCACCGGCTGCACGAGGAAGTCCCAGTGACCGACTGGCTGAACGCGGCCGAGGTGATCGGGGGCGAGCTGGAGGGCCATGCGCGGCGCATCGGCGCCGAGGCGGTGGTCGTCGCCGGAGACGTCTGGGCCCGGGGCATCCTGGTCCGCCGGCTGCCCCCGGCACTGCGCGGCGAGGTGACGACCGTGGAGGGCGCCGGCGCGTCCGAGCCGGGCCGCGCCCTGCTGGAGCAGCGGCTCGAGCAGCTCTTCGGCGAGCGCATGGCCGCGCACGACCGGGCCCTGCTCGACGCCTTCCTCGCCCAGCGGGGCCGCCATGGAGCGGCCGCGGAGGGCTTCCGGGCGGCGGTGTCGGCGCTCCAGCGGGGCAGCGTCAGAGCCCTGCTGCTCAACGACCACCCCGAGTCACCGCTGCGCCTGTGGATCGGCCCGGAACCCAGCCAACTGGCCTTCACCGACACCGAGTTGCGCTTGTACGGCATCACCGACCCGCAGCTGGAACGGGCCGACGCGGCCCTGACCCGGGCCCTGGTCGGGACCAGGGCGGAACTCGTCGTCGTACCCGAACAGCGGGTACGGCTGCATGAGGGCGTGGGGGTCCTGCTGCGCTACGCCGGTCCCGCGCGGGCCGCCGCCTGACGTCGCGGGCCGGTGCCTGACGTCACCGGCCGGCGCCGTGCGCGCCGCTCCCGGTCAGGGCGCGGCGGTGATCACCTCGACGAAGTGACCGACCCGGCCCTCGGGCAGATGACGGGCGAGGTCCGCCTCGCTGATCATGCCGACGAGCCGGTGGTTGTCGATCACCGGCAGCCGGCGGATCTTGTGGTTCTCCATGACCCGGAGGACAAGGTCGGCGTCGGCCCCGACATCGATCGTGACCGGCTTGCCCTGCTCCAGCTGGCCCGCGGTCACGGTCCTCGGGTCCTTGCCCCTGGCGACGCACTTCACCACGATGTCGCGGTCGGTGACGATCCCGTGCAGCCGGTCGTCGGGGCCGCAGATCGGAAGGGAGCCGACGTTCATCTCCTTCATCCTGCGTGCGGCGGCCTCCAGCGTCTCCCGCTCCGCGACGCAGGCCGCACCCGTGTGCATGATCTCCCGGGCGGTGGTCATGGCGGTCTCCTTCGAGCGTCGCTCGTCCGCGCCGGGAGAGCCCGCGGAGTCTGGCCCGCCCCGGCCGGTACTCCTCAGCACCAGTGTGGGTTGCCCGGCGGCCGCCCGCACTCCCGGCACACGTGCCGGGCCACGCCGGACGGCCGTACCGCGGGGCGGCGGCACCCTGCTCGCCGCCCGGCCCCCGCGGCGGTACTGTTCGCGGCGACGGCGACGTCCGCGACGGTGGCCGGGAGGCAGCGGTGACAAGGCTTACGGGCGATGCCCTGCGCGTGACGGTCTTCATCGGTGAGAACGACGTCTGGCACCACAAGCCGCTCTACAGCGAGATCGTGCACCGGGCACACCGGGCCGGGCTGGCCGGTGCCTCGGTGTTCCGCGGTGTGGAGGGCTTCGGCGCCTCCTCCCTGATCCACACCTCGCGGTTGCTGTCGCTCAGCGAGGATCTGCCGGTGGCGATCGTGATCGTGGACACCGAGGAGCGGGTGCGGGACTTTCTGCCGCAACTCGACGAGCTGGTCGGCTCGGGGCTGGTGGTCCTCGACGGCTGCGAGGTCATCCGGTACGTCGGCCGGGAGGCGACGACCGGGCCGAAGAGCCGGCCCGGGGGCCGGGGGAAGCACGCGTGAACCGGCTGCGCCCGCCGGGGACGTCCGGGGCATGAACCGGTCCGGGCCCGGGACGGGGGAGGCCGCGCGGATGGGGCCGTGGCGGTTCGTGGTCTGGTTCGGCACGGTCAGCCTGCTCGCCGACATCGTGTACGAGGGCGCCCGCTCGATCACCGGCCCGCTGCTGGCCTCGCTGGGCGCGTCCGCCCTGGTCGTCGGGGTGGTCACCGGCGCGGGGGAGGCGGCGGCGCTCGGGCTGCGGCTGGTCTCCGGCCCGCTCGCGGACCGCACCCGCCGCTTCTGGGGCCTGGCGATCGCCGGGTACGCCCTGACGGTCGTCTCCGTGCCGCTCCTGGGCGTGGCCGGAGTGCTGTGGGCCGCCTGCGTGCTGGTCATCGCCGAGCGGGTCGGCAAGGCCGTGCGCTCGCCCGCGAAGGACACGCTGCTCTCGCACGCCACCGCCGCCACCGGGCGGGGGCGGGGCTTTGCCGTCCACGAGGCGATGGACCAGATCGGCGCCCTGATCGGCCCGTTGCTGGTGTCCGGCATGCTCGCGCTGACCGGCGGTGACTACGCCGCGGCGCTGGGCGTCCTCGCCGTACCCGGGGTCGCGGTGCTGGGCCTGCTGTTCCGGCTGCGTGCCCGGGTACCGGACCCGGAAGGCTACGAGCGCGAGCTGACGGCCGCGGCGGCCGCCCCGCCCGAGGAGCAGGGCGAGCGGCTGCCCAGGACCTTCTGGACCTACGCCGCGTTCACGGCGGCCACCACGACCGGGTTCGCGACCTTCGGCGTGCTCTCCTACCACCTCGTCCAACGGCATCTGCTGAGCACCGCCTGGGTGCCCGTGCTGTACGCGGCGGCGATGGCCGTGGACGCGGTCGCCGCGCTGGCCACGGGCTGGCTGTACGACCGGGTCGGCCCGCGCGTCCTGGTGGTGCTGCCGGTGCTGACCGTCGCCGTGGTCGCGCTGGGCTTCACCGGCACGCTCGCCGTCGCGGTGGCCGGATCGCTGGTGTGGGGCGCGGCCATGGGCATCCAGGAGTCCGTCCTGCGCGCCACGGTCGCCGACCTGGTGCCGAGCGGCCGGCGGGCCACCGCGTACGGCCTGTTCGCCGGCGTGGTGGGCGCGGCCAGCGTGACGGGCGGCGCGCTGACCGGCGGCCTGTACGGCTATTCGATCCCCGTGCTGATCACGGTGGTCGTCGCCGTCCAGGCAGTGGCCGTGGTCCTGCTGGCCGTCACCGAGCTGAGCCGCCGCTGAGCGGCCGGGGACGAGGCCGTCAGGCTTTCCTTCGCTCCAGGTACGGGGCCTTGAAGAGGCGGACACACGTTTTCCGTGCCATGGTGGGGGCACCTCGGGGCGTAACCGAGGAGGTGAGCCGCTACGAGCACTTCCTTCGAAACGCAGCTGTCCGTGCCGGGCCTGTCGCCGGTGCTCGGTCTCGGTGTCGAGGCCGGCCGCGCGGCGGTACGACTCGCCCGGCTACCGCTCGACATCGCCGAGGAGGGCGTCGGGACACTGACCGGCTGGCTCGGTCACCCCCGCGCCGCCCGGGCGGCCGACGCCACCGCTCCACCGGACGACCCCGTCAGCACCGTCCCGGTGCTTCTGGTGCACGGTCTGGCCGACCGCGAGTGGGTGGTCTCCTCGCTCCACCGCGGCCTGGACGGCTGCGGCGTGGGCCCCTTCGTCCCGGTCGACTACAAGGCGCTCAGCCCCGACATCCGGTCGGCGGCCCGGGTGCTCGGCGACCAGGTCGAGGCGGCGCACGCCCGCAGCACCGGCCGGTCCGTGGTCCTGATCGGCTACAGCCTGGGCGGCCTGATCGCCCGCTACTACGTGCAGCGGCTCGGCGGTGACGCGTATGTGTCCCTGCTGATCACCCTGGCGACGCCGCACACCGGGACGGCGACCGCCCTGCTCGCACCGCCCCACCCACTGCTGCGCCAGCTGCGGCCGGGCAGCGACGTCCTGGCCGAACTCGCGGAGCCGGCCGCGGGCTGCCGCACCCGGTTCGTGGCCTTCTACAGCGACCTGGACGAGGCCGTCGTACCCGCTGCCCGGGGCCGGATCGACCATCCCGACCTCGAGGCACGCAACGTCCTCGTGCCCGGGGTGGGCCATCTGACCCTGCCCCTGCACCAGCCCGTCATCGAGCAGATGCGCTCGCTGCTGACCGCCGCCGGGGCCGCGGTGACCGCCGGGTCTCCGCCCCGGTGCGCGAGGGGAGGCGTGACAGCGGGGAGGAACCGGAGGACGCTGAAACGGAGCCGGTGAGCACACCGCCGCCGGCATGCCGGCGCCCCGCGGACCGACATCATGGCCCCTGCACCCAGCCCCGACCCCGGCACGCTGGTACGCCCGTACCGCCCCGAGGACGAGCCGGGCGTGTGCGCACTGGTCGCGGCGGACCGGCTGCCCGGGCAGCGGCCGTGCACGGCGGAGCAGCTGGCCGCCGCGCGGCGCGGCCCGCCCGCCCTGGCCGGCTGGACCGCACCGGCCCCGCCGCGGGTCGGCGTCCTGGCCGAGGCCGGGCACCGCCCCCGCGGGGTCATCGGCTACGTGGCGTGGACGGACGCCCGTACGGGCGTCATCTGCTGGGCGTACGGCCGGGAGGACCCGCCCGTGCTGAGCGCTCTCCTCGGCCACGCCCGGGCCGAACTCGCCAACTGCCCGCGGATCGACGCGTTCGTCGCCGCCCCGCCGGGTCCGCTGGGGCCGGGCGGCCTGCCCCGCACGCGTCGCGCCGCCACCCATGACGCCCTGCTGGCGGCCGGGTTCACCGGCCGCTGCCAGAGCGCCTACATGCACTGCACGCTCCCGGCCGTGCCGTCGCCGGTGACACCGGTCGCCGACGTGCTGCCCTGCGAGGTCCCGCCGGGACACCGGCTGATCGTCCACGACGGAGCCGAGCCGGTCGCGGAGGCCGTGGTCGGCACCGGTCCCGGCCGCACCGCGACCGTCTACTGGATCGAGACCCGCCCCACCCACCGGTGCCGGGGACTCGGCCGCGGGCTGCTCGGCCAGGCCCTCGCCCTGCTGGCCGAGCAGGGCGCCTGCGAGGCCGCGCTCGTCATCGACGGCACCCCGGAGCGCGAGGCCGCGGCCCGGCTCTTCGCCTCCTTCGGCTTCACCCTCGTGGACCGGCTGTGGACCTACCAGCTGCGGCAGCCCCCGGCCGCCGGTCCGCCCGGGTGACGTGCGGGCCGTACCGCCGGTCAGGCGGGCACCCGGTCGGTGGTCCTCTCCACGGCCCGCTCCGCGGCCTTGAGCACGGTGGTACGGCCCTGGTGGCGCCGCTCGTACTCCAGCACCCGCCGGCAGTGTCCGGGGCCGGCGTCGTTCAGCCGCTTGACGACCTCTTCCGCCGTCATGCCGTCGTAGCCGGGCCACGGCACCGGACCGAGCAGGGCGGCGACCCGGCTCAGGACGGCCGGGCGGCCCGCGTGGGACCGCTCGTAGGCGCCGACCATGGCCAGGTCGGTCTGCGGCAGGTAGGGGAGCCGGTCGACGATCGTCTTGGTGCTGAGCCTGCGATAGTCGGCGATCGGCAGCTGGTCCTCGCTGATCAGGGCCCCGCGCGGGGCGCCCTGGAGCCGGTCCGCGCCCGGCATGCGCTCGGCCGTCTCCCGCAGCCAGCTGCTCCACTCGCGCACCGCCAGGGCGGCTCCGGCCACGCCCGGCCCCGCCGTGGTCCCGGTCGCCGCCACCGCGGCCTCGGCGTGCTGTTCGACCGCGTGGGCCAGCTCCTCCAGCGTCTCCTCGTCGTCCCGGCGGATGGCGTCGAGCAGCTCCGTCGTGACGCCGTCCGCGGTCTCCTGGGCGATGCGCTCGGCGGCCCGGCACACCACGAGGGCCAGCGCGGTGACCGCGTACTCGTCCTGGGCGTTCTTCAGCAGCCGCAGTTCGGTGGCCGGTCCGCGGCCGCGGAACACCGCCGCCGGGACCGACGCCGCCATGTCGAAGGGCAGCCGGGCCGCCTGCCCGGTGAGCTGCCAGGCGCCGCCCAGGACGCTCTGCACCAGGCCGCGGGGCTGGATCACGTCCAGGCGTTCGTCGAGGCGGTACACATGGCCGCGGGCGTCTCCGAGGCGGCGCTCCAGCACGTCCCGGTGTTCACCGGGCGGGGTGACGGCGAGATGGGCCTTGAAGCGGTCGGCAAGCGCCGCCTTGGTCTCGCGGACCTCGCGCAGCGCCGGGACGAGCAGGTCTGTGGCTACGGACATCAAGGTTCCTTCGGATGCTCGGGAGGGATCGGCCGGAGTCCGGCACAGCCCCCACCGTGCCCCCAACCGCCCACCCCCGCATCTCCCGCCGCTGCCACGGCAGTCGGCGCGGGCACCCGCGGCCGGCCGGGCTCGCCGCCGAAAGCGCGGGTCCGGGGCCTGCCGTGCCACGGACGGCTCAGGCACCGGGTGCCGTACGTCCGGTCGGGCGCGCTGCGCCATCCGGGGCCGCCCGCGGGGCGAGGGTCAGGCTCCGCCCAGCCATTCGGCGAGTACGGCGGCCTGGCTGTGGTCCACGTCCTTGGTGGCGGTCAGGAGCGTGACCCTGCCCTGGGCGGCGAGGTCCCGCAGATGCTCGGCGGCCTCCCGGTGTCCGGAGTCCTCCAGCTCGGCCAGATAGCGGCGGCGGAACTCGGCGAAGCGGCCGGGCTCATGGCCGTACCAGCGGCGCAGCTCGGTCGACGGGGCCACATCGCGCAGCCACTCGTCCAGCTGCGCGTCCTCCTTGCGCATCCCGCGCGGCCAGACACGGTCGACGAGGATCCGCTTGCCGTCCCTGGGCGAGGTCTCCTCGTAGACCCGGTGACAGGTGATGTGCTGGGCCATGACGACACCCTCCCGAGCGATCGGCCGTCCCGGCCCGCACCGGGTTCCCGTCGGCATCGCGGCCGTAACGGAGGCTCACCCGATCGGGCGAGCGCCCCGGCCCCCCGGCGGAGCGGCCGCCGCCCGGTGTCTCACCGCAGCAGGTCCGGCCGGGACTCGTAGTGCAGACAGTGGAAACGGCCGTCCGCCTCCCGCCCGGCGGGATCGCCGCCCAGCGCCCGCACCGCGGCGATCGCATACCGCTGTTCCCGCTCGTCGGTGAAGAGACGCTGGGGGTAGGTCCGGGTGGCGTCGACCGTGGTGCCCAGTCCGTGCGCGGCCAGGGTGCGCACGATCGGGTGGTACGACACCGTCCGCAGCACGAACGCACTGACCCACACCGGTCTGCGGGCCCCCTCCAGCAGCGCGGTGAACGTCCGGGCGGTGACATAGCTGCCGCCGCCGGTCAGCGTGATGAGGCCGACCTCCGGGAGCGCCCGCGCCAGCCCGGGCCCGGGTGAGCCCTGCTCCAGGTCGTCGGTGAAGCCCTCGTCGAGCAGGCCCACCTCGATCGCGTACCGGACGGCGGGCGCCGAGACGTCCAGGCCGACCACCGCCACGGCGTCCGGAAGGCGCCGCTCGGCGTAGAACTCCTTGTCCCGGGCCGCGAGTTCGGCCGTCGACAGCTTCTCGACATCGGGGGAGGTGTACCGCTCGTACATCTCCGCCAGCGTGACGTCGTGGTTGAGCAGCGCGGCGTTGATCCCGTACGAGCAGCAGACGTCCAGCACCGCCGGCGGGCGCGGCCGGCCGTCGGCCAGCGCCGCCCGTTCGGCCGCGGCCCGCCGGAAGACCTGCTGGGCATGGTGCGGGATCTCGTACTCCAGCGGGGCCAGGCGTCCGAAATAGGCACGGGGGTCCGGCCGGTCGTAGATGTCGTCGAACCGCGCCTTGCCGCTCGCCACGCCCGCGGTACCCCCAGAGCCCGACCCGGCCATGCCGTACCCCTTCCCGCAGAACCCCTCGGCGTCTTTGCCATGTCTCGGCCTCCCACACCTCGGGACCCCGCAAACGCGCTACTCCGGAACGTTCAAGACATTTCGCCGCACGTGCCCCGCCGGCCGCCGGGGCCGCTCACCCCGGTGCCTCCGCCGCCGCGGACGAGCCGGCCTGGTACGCGGCCGCCTGGAGGGTGAACATCTGCGCGTACTCGCCGCCGAGTGCCATGAGTTCGCCGTGCGTCCCCGCCTCGATGATCCTGCCGTCGGCGAAGACGTAGATGGCGTCGCAGTCCACGACCGAGGCGAGGCGGTGGGAGATCAGGACGGTGATGCGGTCCGGGCGGTGCTTGCCGCGCAGCACGGTCCGGTAGACGGCGTGCTCGGCGCGCGGGTCCATGCTCGCGGTCGGCTCGTCGAGGATCAGCACCAGGCCGTCCTTGTACTCGCCCCGGCCGACGGCCAGCTTCGCCCACTGGCCGGCCGAGAGTTCCTGGCCGCCCCGGAACCGCTTGGACAGGGTCGCGGTCCAGGTGCCGGGCAGGGACGCGATCACCCGGTCCGCGCCCGAGGCGGTGGCGGCCTCCAGGACCCTGGCCGGATCCGCCTCGGTGAGGGTGCCGCGGGAGACGGTGATGTTGGACAGGGCGGAGAACGGATACCGCGTCGGATCCTGGAGGACGGACGCGACCCGGGCCTGGACGGACTCCGCGTCGTACCGGGTCAGCGGCACCCCGTCCCAGCGGATCTCGCCCTCGGTGGGGTCGTACAGGCCGGCCAGCAGCTTGGAGCAGGTGCTCTTGCCCGAGCCGTTCGCGCCGACGAACGCGACGGTCTGCCCGGCGCGCAGGGTCAGGCTGATCCCGGCGAGCGCGGGCGTGTCCTTGCCGGGATACGTGTAGTGCACGTCGTCGAAGGTGATCGCCGCGACCGTCCGCGGGGCCTGCACACCGGTCCGGCGCGGCAGGACCCCGCGGCAGCGCTCCTGGTGCTCCAGCAGGTCGCCCACCCACAGGCTCGTCTCGTACAGCAGGTGGGCCACGTCCACGACCCGGGTCATGGCGGACCGGGCGCTCTGCAACGCCAGCACCGCACCCGCACCGGCGGCGAGCGGCAGCCAGCCGTGGATCAGCATCAGGCCCAGCACCACGTAGGTGACGCCCGTCCCGATCCCGCCGGCGCTGCGGCCGATCAGCGACAGCCGGGCCTCGGCGAGGTTCAGCCGGACGTCCTCCGCGGTGATCTGCTCGGTGAGCCGGCCGTGCTCGTCCAGCAGCGCCTGCTGGGCGGTGTGGGAGCGCAGCTCCGCGGCGGTGTCCCGGTCCAGCATCAGCCAGGAGAACACCTCGGTGCGCCGGGACATCTCGTTGAACCGGCGGAAACTGTGGAAGCGGGCCTTCGCCGACTTCACCGCCGCCGCGCCCACCGGCAGCACCGACAGCGGGAGCAGGACCAGCAGCAGCGGATGCAGGACGGCGAGGACGCTCGCGGTGCCGATCAGCACCAGCGCCGCAGAGGCGAGGGTGACCACGTGCCCGACGATCTGCCGTGCGTAGTGCAGCCCCTGGTTCCGCGCCCGGTAGCAGTCGTCCTGCCAGGTCGGGCTGTCCACGGCCTCCAGCCTCACATGCGAGGTGAGCCGGTAGAACTCCCGTTCCAGCGCGGCGCGGATCAGCGGCGTCAGCCGGCCCTGGGCGACGGTGACGCCGTACTCCAGCAGGGCGCGCACCGACAGGACGACGACCACCAGGACCAGCTGCGGAACGGCGGCGCGCACCCGCTCGGGGGTGGGGCCGTCGGCGAGGATGTGCTGGGCCACCCCGACCGTGGCGACGAGCCCGAACGCGGACATCACGGCCGAGGCGGTCTGGAGCACCGCCAGGGCGAGGGTGGCCGGCCGGCTCGCCCGCCATGCGAAGCCGCCCACCCGCCGCACCGTGCGGGGCAGTTCGGCCAGAATCTGCCCCAGGCCGGCGCGGGCGGACGCGCCCTGGTGCAGCAGCCACCAGGCCTCGACCATCTCCTCGCCGTCGTCCGCGTGCTGCGCGATGGCCGCGATCGTCGCGGGCGGCGACGGCAGGTCCTCGGCGCGCGGCCGCGGCACCCCGGCCGGCGCCGCAGGAGGCTGGTCCCCGGTCCGTTCGCTCACTCTGTCCTCCCCGCCGGTCGTCGAACGCTCAAGGAAACGACCGCCTGCCGTGGCCCGTAACGGCCGGATCCGGGCAAACTGCCGCACCGGCTCCCGGCTGCCCGGGGCGCCCGCCGAAGGCTCGGTCACCGCCCTCGGTCCGGTGACCTGCATCACATCGGGCCCCTGTCAGGAAAGGGGCCGCCGTCTCGTTCAACGGGCACGCGAACGAGACAGGAGCGATCGTCATGAAGCACCGCATCGTCGTCCTCGGCGCCGGATACGCCGGGGCCTTCAGCGCCGGCAGCCTGGCCCGACGGCTCTCCCCGGCCGACACCGAGATCACCGTCGTCAACGCCGCGCCCGACTTCGTCGAGCGGATGCGGCTCCACCAGCTCGCGAGCGGCCAGGACCTCGCGTTCCAGGGGCTCGCCGACGTCTTCGCGGGCACCGGCGTACGGCTGCGCCTGGCGCGGGTCACCGGCGTCGACCCCGAGCGCAGGACCGTCGCGGTGACCGGCGAGGACGGCGACGGCGAACTCGCCTACGACACGCTGCTCTGGACGCTCGGCAGCTCCGTGGCCCGCCACGGCGTCCCCGGGGTGGCCGAATACGGCTACGACGTGACCGGCCGCTCCTCGGCGCTGCGGCTGCGCGAGCGCCTGGCCGGCCTGGGCCCCGGCGGCACCGTGCTCGTCGTCGGGGAGGGACTGACCGGCATCGAGACCGCCACCGAGTTCGCCGAGTCCCGGCCCGACCTGTCGGTCGCGCTCGCCGCCCGCAGCGAGTTGGGCGCCTGGCTCTCCCCGCGGGCCCGCCGGCACCTGCGCCAGGCCTTCGACCGGCTCGGCGTCACCGTCCACGAACACACCGGCATCGAAGCCGTCGAGCCGGACCGGGCGATCGCCGCCGACGGCAGGTCGCTCCCGGCCGACGTGACCGTGTGGTCGGCCGGGTTCGCCGTGGACTCCCTCGCGGCCGCCGCCGGTCTGGAGGTCGCCGAGACCGGCCAGATCGTCGTCGACCGTTCCATGCGCTCGGTCTCGCACCCGGACGTCTACGCGGCCGGCGACTGCGCCCACGCGATCGGCGAGAACGGCCGTCCGATGCCGATGTCCTGCGCCTCGGCCGGCTACACCGGCATGCAGGCGACCGCCGCGATCGTCGCCCGCCTCACGGGCGCCGAGGTCCCGGCCGTCGGGCTGAAGTACTACGGCAACCACATCAGCCTCGGGCAGCGGGACGCGATCTTCCAGATGGTGGACGGAGACGTCCGGTCCAAGTCCTGGTACCTGGGCGGCCGGACCGCCGCGTTCCTCAAGTCGGGCGTGCTCAAGGGATCCGGGTGGAGCGTCGCCCACCCGACCTTCGGCATGCCGAAGCGCAGGCGCCGTCTGGCCACCGCCCCCGACCGCTCCGGGGTGCGGGCCGCCGCCTAGGGTCCTTCTTTCGGATCAGGTCGGCTGCGGCGCCGGTGCCTTTCTGGCCGACCCGAGCGGGGTCATGGGGGTGCCCCCTGCTCATGGGGGTCCCCCCGCTCGAGCGGAGCCGAGAGTGGGGGAGGAGTCGAGAGCTTGGGGGAGCGTGCAGATGCAAGGCGGAGGACCGAGTCGACGCGATGGGGGTCCCCCGCGCGAGCGCAGCCGAGTGTGGGGGAGTCGGCGAGGGACGACAACGCGGCAGATGCGCGTGCCAGGGCCCGCGACGCCGGCAAGGTCCGAAAGAGAGGCCGTAGGCTGCACCGCATGGACACCGCAGCCATCGACCGGTTCGAGGCCAGCCGGGGCCGACTGGCCTCGCTCGCCTACCGTTTGCTCGGCTCGGCCGCCGACGCCGAGGACGCCGTACAGGACGCGTTCCTGCGCTGGCAGGCCGCCGACCGCGCCACGGTCGAGGTGCCGGAGGCGTGGCTGACCAAGGTCGTCACCAACCTCTGTCTGGACCGGCTCCGTTCGGCGCAGGCGCGCCATGAGCGCGCCGCCGGGGACTGGCTGCCCGAGCCGCTGCTCGAGGGCGACCCGATGCTCGGCCCCGCCGACACCTTCGAGCAGCGTGAGTCGGTGTCCCTGGCGGTCCTGATGCTCATGGAGCGCCTCTCGCCGGTCGAGCGGGCCGTGTACGTCCTGCGCGAGGCCTTCTCCTACCCCCACGCCGAGATCGCCGCGATCCTCGACATCACCCCGTCCGCGAGCCAGCAGCACGCCCACCGGGCCCGGCGCCGGGTCGCCGCCGAGCGCCGGGGCGGCGGCGAGGTGGACGCCGCGTCCGCGCGCCGTATCGTCGAGGAGTTCCTCGCCGCCGCCACCTCGGGACGCACCGAACGGCTGGTGGCGATGCTCACCGACGACGTGACCGCGGTCTCCGACGGAGCCGGGCTGGCCAGGCGGCTGCTGCGGTACACCACGCGCGAGCGGGTCGCCACCTTCGTGCGGGCCGGCTTCAAGCCCACCGAGGCCAAACGGCGGCTGGCCGGAGGCTCGGTCGCGCTGCACGCCGCGCTGGTCAACGGCTCCCCGGCCGTCGTCGCCGTGGTCGGCGACCGGGTCGTGGGCGCCGTGGCGTTCGGCGTCAGCGACGGCAGGGTCGCGTCCCTGCACGGCATCGCCGCCGCACACCGGCTCGCGCGCCTCGACGCGGCCTGGCGGCAGCACGGAGCCGACGCGCCGGTCGTCAGCGCATGGTGAGCGGGGCCGACGCACCCGGGTGACCTGGGTCCTGCTGGTGCGCCGGCAGACCGATCGCGTGGTCGCGCGGAGGCCGAGCGGTACAGCGCCCGCCCAGGCCACGGAGGCCGAGGGCACCGGCCAGCTGCCGGCGGCAGGCGGTCTTCCCGGCGGGCGGCGCGGGACTGTTCACTGGCGGCGTCACGCAGTCCCGAGCCGGGGAGGCCGTCATGCCCGACGTACCACCGATGGAGGAGACGGACGTGCTGGTCGTGGGCGGCGGCCCGGCCGGCGCGACGGCGGCCGCGCTGCTCGCCCGCGAGGGCTTCGACGTCACCCTGCTGGAAAAGGATCGTTTCCCCCGCTACCACATCGGGGAGTCCCTCCTGCCGTCCCTGCTGCCCCTGCTGGACCTGCTCGGCGCCCGGGAGACCATCGAGGAACGCGGCTTCGTCCGCAAACAGGGCGCCTACTACGACTGGGGCGGCCAGCAGTGGCAGCTGACCTTCGACGACCTCGGGCCCGACGCGCCCTACAGCTTCCAGGTCGTCCGCGCGGAGTTCGACCAGGCCCTGCTGGAGCACGCCCGCGGCCAGGGCGTACGGGCCCACGAGGAGACCGCGGTCCGCGCCGTCGACCTCCCCGACGGCCGGGCGAGCGCCGCCACCTGGGCCGACCGGGCCGGCCGGCAGGGCCGGATCGCCTTCCGGTACCTGGTGGACGCCTCCGGCCGCGCCGGGCTGGTGACCGCACGGCACTTACACACACGCCGGTTCCACGACGCCTTCCGCAACGTCGCCACCTGGACCTACTGGCGCGGTGCCGCACCTGCCGCGGACGCGCCGGACGGGGCGATCCGCCTGCACTCCCTGCCCGACCACGGCTGGTTCTGGGCCATCCCCCTGCACGACGGCACCCTCAGCGTCGGCCTGGTCACCGACAAGCACTCCTTCACCCTGGCCCGGCAGGCGCTCGGCGGCACCGAGCAGCTCTACGCCGACCGGCTGCTCCACGCCCCCGCCCTGGCCCGCCTGCTGACCGACGCCGAACAGACCACCGCGCTGCGGGTGGAGAGCGACTACTCCTACACCGCCGACCGCTTCGGCGGGCCGGGCTGGTTCGCCGCCGGCGACGCGGCCTGCTTCCTCGACCCCCTGCTGTCCACCGGCGTCCATCTCGCCATGTACAGCGGCCTGCTCTCCGCCGCGGCCATCGCCGCCGCCCTGCGCGACGAAGCCACCGAGGCCGAGGCCACCGCCTTCCACCAGGGCGCCTACCAGCACGCCTACGAACGCCTCCTCATCCTCGTCGGCGCCTTCTACGACATCCACCAGGGCCGCGACGCCCACTTCCGCCGCGCCCAGCACCTCAGCCACCGCGACCAGCAGCCCCTGCGCCTGCACGAGTCGTTCCTCAACATCGTCACCGGTGTGGAAGACCTCCACGACAGCCGGGACGACACCGTCCCCCGCCTCTTCCACGCCCTGCGCGACCCCCTGCCCGGCCACCGGCGCGTGGGCCTCGGAGGCCACGGCGCGAGCCGGCTGACCCCCTGGCCCACCACCCCCGACCGGGCGATCGCCGGCCTGCGCCTGACCCTGGAACCCCGCCTGGGCCTGCGCCGGGGATAGGGCGCCGCCGCCCTACCGCGGTGCCTGGAAGCCGCCGATCCTCTTCTCGAGCAGTTCGGCCAGTCGCAGCGGGGTGCGGTCCTCGAACATCGGGCCGATCAGCTGCACTCCCACCGGAAGACCCTCGGGGGACCGGCCCGCCGGTACGGCGGTGGCGGGCAGGCCGGGCATGGTCGCCACACCGGCCCACACCAGCTGGTCGAGGTAGGGGTGGGCCACGCCGTCGATGTCGATCCGGCGGGCCAGCGGATCGGGGTGGTGGTCGTGCGGGAACGCGGGGGTGGGCGTGATGGGACACACCACGGCGTCGAACTCCGCGAAGAGCCGCCGCCAGCCCTGCCGGTGGAGTTCGCGACGGCTGTTCGCCGCCACCCAGTCCCGGTGGCTGAACACCATGCCGCGCAGCCGCTCCGCGTGCAGACTCCGGTCGTCCGCGCTCAGGCCGGCGACACGGGCCCGCAGCTGCTCGTACGCCGCGTCGGGAAAACGCGCCACGGCACCCGAGAACCACAACTGCATGTAGACCACCGCGGCTTCGGCCAGGTCGGGCAGCAGCGGACTGTGCCGTTCGACGCGGGCGCCGCCGTCGGCAAGCGCCTCGGCCACCCGGCCGACGCCCGCCCGCACGGCGGAGCCGGTCGGGATGAACGGATGCTCCTCCAGGACCAGCACCCGGAAGTCGCGGAGCCGCTCGTGGCGCGCGGGCGGCAGCCTCAGGTCGTACGCCACACCGTGCGTCAGCGGGTCCGGACCGGCCATCACATCGAGCAGCAGCGTGAGGTCGCGGGCACTGCGCGCCATCGGACCGACGACGGCGAGGTCCTGGTCGACCGGCAGCGCCGGCCCGGGCGGCGGGACCATGCCGCGGTTCGCCGCCAGCCCCAGGGTCGGCTTGTGCGCGTAGACACCGCAGAAGTGTGCCGGGGTGCGCAACGAGCCGCCGATGTCGGAGCCGATGGACAGCGCCCCGAACCCGGCCGCCAGGGCCGCCGACGATCCGCCGGAGGACCCGCCCGCCGTACGGCCGTGGTCCCACGGGTTGTTGGTGGTGCCGTAGATCTCGTTGAAGCTCTGTATGTCCTGGAGTCCCACGGGCACATTGGTCTTGCCGAGCACCACCGCGCCCGCGGCCCTGAGCCGCGACACCTGCACCGCGTCCTCGGCCGGTAGGTAGTCCCGGTGCTGGGGCATGCCCCAGGTCGTGGGCAGTCCGGCGATGTCGTACGACTCCTTGACCGTCACCGGGATGCCGAGCAGCGGCCGGTCCTCACCGCGGGCGCGCGCCCGGTCGGCATCGCGCGCGGCGGCCCGCGCACGGTCGAAGTCCGGCACACAGATCGCGTTGACCGCCGTGTCGTCCCGCTCGATACGGGCGATCACCTGGTCGGTCAGTTCCGCCGAGGACACGTCACCGGCACGCATGGCAGCCGCGAGTTCCGCGGCCGTCTGATAGGTCCACTCCATGATCCGGACCGTACTGGCCGCTCGCACAGGCCACGAAACACCGTTTCACGCAACGGGTTTCACAGCAGTGAGCCCACCACCTGCACCACGAACTCGGGGACCCGGTCCGGGAAGTCGTGGCCGGTTCCCTCCGGGGTGTGGACCTTCCGGGACGCGCTGGAGGCGGCGAGGTAGCGGTCGCGCACGGTGAGGAAGAAGTGCCGTACCCGGGCGCTCTCCACCGGATCGTCGACCGCGTCGAAGAGGTGGTCACCGCCCGTCAGGTCCCGGGGTGCCACCAGGAGGAGGGGCAGCGCGCCGAGTTCGCCGTCGTGGACGACCGTCTGCCAGCCGTCCCGGGTGATACCGGCCGGCGACAGCTCCCGCAGGATCGACGCCGCGGCGCAGTGCGCCCGGGTCCGGGTCTCGACGGCCGCGAGCACATGCATCGGGTCCTGTGGAGCGTGCGCCCCGTTCCTGGGGGCCAGGGCGTGCAGGCCGAACAGGTGGCGCAGCGCGAGGACGGTCTGTCCCCGCGCGGCGTGCCGCAGGGTCCCGAGGGAAGGGCCGAAGGCGACGACGTCGGGCGGGGTGGGATCGAGCAGCACCAGACCGGCCACCAGGTCGGGGCGGCGCCGGGCGGCGTTGGCCATGAGCAGTCCCCCGAAGGAGTGCCCCACGAGGACGTAGGGACCCGTTTCGCCGGCCCGCTCCAGCGCCGTGAGCAGTTCGACCGCCTCGGCCGCCGTCGTGCGCGGGAACGGACCCGGGTCGCTCCAGCCGGAGCCCGGACGGTCCACCAGGACCGAACGCGTCCGTTCCCGTGCCAGCGCGTGCAGCCGGTGCATGGCGTACCCGCCGGCATGGCCGCCCGGCATCCACACCACGGTGGGCCCCGGTCCGGCGTCTCCCTCGGCGAGGACATGCATGCGGTAGCCGCCCACGTCGGCCAGGCGTCCGGGCGGCGGATACCTCTTTCGCACCCGGGCCACATGCACCAGATGGCGCAGCGCCCCGAAGCCGAGCACGAGGGCCGCGGCACAGAGCACACCGCCGAGAACGCGCCAGCCGGTCCCCAGGGTGAGGCACCACGCGCCCACGGCCGCCGTCAGCAGGGCGATGGCCAGCCCGGCCCAGTCCCGGCTGAGCAGCCGGAGCACCGCGTCGGCGACATGCGTGCCCGGTCGCATGGGTTCCCTCTCCGTCCCGCCCTCGTGGCCGCTGCCCGGGACACCGCGCATCTCGGCGGCCGGCACGAGCATCGTCCCCCGGAAACCCCGCGGGCGCCATGCGGAGCGCGGGGCCCCGCCCTCCGCCCTCCGCCACGGCCGCAGGCGCAGCCGCCGGGGCCGAGACGCCGACCCGCCGCGGCGGGCCTGCCCCGCGCCCTACGCGCGGGTGAGGCGTGCCGCGACGTCCGCGACCACCTCGGCCTCCCCGGGCGCCAGATAGAAGTGGTCCCCGGGGAACGCGCGCAGCTCGAAGGAGCCCGGGGCCGTCAGGTCGGACCAGGCGAGGACGTCGTCGAGTGCGCAACTGGTGTCGTCCCGGCCGGCGTACGCGGTGATCGGTGCCTTCACCGGAGCCGGACGCACGGGCCGGTAGCCCTCGATGAGCCGGTAGTCCGCGCGGAGGGCGGGCAGCAGCAGATCACGCAGCTCGGGGATGTCGTAGGCCTCCGAGTGCAGGTCTCCGAGCTGGCGGACGTGGGAGATCAGGCTTTCGTCGTCGGCGCGGTGCAGTGCGCCGCGCCCGGCCCGCTGGGGGGCCGCGTGCGCGGAGACCAGCAGGTGTTCGGGGACGACACCGCGGGCCTCCAGCCGTAGCGCCAGCTCGTAGGCGACGCAGGCACCCATGCTGTGTCCGAAGAGCGCGAGCGGCCGGTCGAGCCAGGGCTGGAGCGCGTCCGCGATCAGCTCGGCCAGGGTGTCCATGGAGTCGATGCAGGGCTCCGCGAGCCGGTCCTGGCGGCCGGGGTACCGCACGGCGAGCACCTCGACGTCCTCCGGCAGCAGCGCGGGCCAGCCGTGGAACAGCTGTGCCGTGCCGCCGGCGTGCGGCAGACACACCAGTCGGAGTACGGGGTCCACCGCGCGCCGGTGGACACGGAACCACTTCGTCGCGTCATGTGCCGTCATGGCCCGACCGTCCGCGCGGCGCCGCCGCCGTCCTCGGCTGCGTACGCCGCCCGGGCGGCGAGGATCTCGGCGGTCGCCTCGGACGCGAGACCCTGGATCTCCTCGCTCGCTTCGTGGACGGCCTTCCTGACCTCGAGTCCCAGCCCCACCGACGTCTTGACGAGCCCGTGGAGGACGGGTTTGCCCACCTTCTTGACCAAGGACGCGGTGAGCAGGCCGATCAGGAACGGAGGCACGACAGGCGGCATGGCAGGACATCCTTCTCTTCTGCCGAGGTGGCGATGAGGGAAAGAGCGACGGGATCACAGACGGTATCCGGGGTTGCGCGCACGGTCGCCGGTTCCGCCGTGCCTTCACCCGTTCGAGGAGAACGGTGCTCCCGTGACGGGCTGTTCCGGGCCCGCACCGGTGGCCGGACGCCCGTGCAGTTCTCTCGCCAGCCGTCGGCGCAGGGCGGGAAACGGCAGCGTGCCGCCGGCCAGCACGGCCTCGTGGAAGGTGCGGACGTCGAACGCGGCGCCGGCGTCGCGCTCGTACGCCGCCCGCAGTGCCGTGAACTCGGCATGCCCCGCCCGGTACGACAGCGCCTGTCCCGGCAGATCGGTCGCATAGCGCAGCAGCTCGGTGGTGATCTGTTCCTCGGACTCGGCTGCCGCGTGGGCCCGCATGAAGGCGCGCGCCTGCTCCAGCGTCATCGTGCCGAGGTTGAGACCGGTGTCCACGACGAGGCGCTGCGCGGTGAAGCGCTCATGGGCCAGGCGTCCGTACGCGTCCCACGGGTCCTCGTACAGCCCCATCTCCCAGCCGAGCCCAGCCGCGTACTCCGCCCAGCCCTCCTGGAAGCCGTCGAAGACCGCCAGTTCGCGGCGCAGGTCGGGCAGCGCGGTGTTCTCCGCCTGACGGGCGAGGTGGAAGTGGTGTCCGGGCGCGAGTTCGTGGTAGATCAACGCGGCCGCCCCGAGCAGCGACCGGTGCGCCAGGTCCGAGGCGTTGTAGCGGTAACGCCCCCTCGGCCGCGCGGCGGTCGGCGGTTCGTAGTAGCCGAACGTCATCGACGCCTCCAGCGCCGGATCGAGGCGGGCCACGCCGTAGGGCGCGCGCGGCAGGACCGCGAACCAGCGCGGCAGCAGCGGCGCGAGCCGGTCGAGGTGTCCGCGGTAGCGCGCCTCGACCTCCTCGGGGGTGGTGGCGTACAGGCGGGGCTCGGTCGCGAGCCGTGCGTGGAACTCCGCCTCGGTCCCCGTGAAGCCGAGGGCGTCCCGCATCTCCCGCATCCGTTCGCCGAGTTCGCGGCAGTGCTCCCGGCCGAGCTGGTGGAGGCGTTCGGGCGGTGTGTCGCCGGAGGTGTAGGTCCTGACGAAGGACCGGTACGCGGCTTCGCCTTCCGGGTGGTGGGCCCAGCCGACGGCCTGCGGGGCCCGTCCGGCGTAGTCGGGGTCGGCCACGAGGGCGAGGAGTCGGTCGAAGGCCGGCTCCAGCTCGGTGGCCACCAGCTCCGCCACCGTGTCGCACAGCCGGCCCCGGCCGGCCGCGTCGAGCCGGGTGAGCCGGCCGGCGTCCACGCGGACATACCGTGCCGCCGACGCCCGCAGGCGGGTGAGGGTGGTCCGGACCCCGGCCAGCGCCGGTGCCGGGACGCGGAAGCCCCGTGCCGCCTGCCCCGCGGCCTTGTCACCGATCGTCCCGACACAGCGGGCCAGATCCCGTACGAGGGACAGGTACCGGTCCACGTCGGCGCGGTCCTCGAAGGCGAAGGGGCAAAAGACCGTGTCCCCGTACTGCTGGAGACGGAAGACCTGGTACGGCGTGGCGGTGGGGGTGAGCCAGTGGAAGCGTCCCGCCTCCGCCTCCTGCTCGGCCAGCGCCCGGAGGAAGCCCGCGGTGTCGGCGGCGGGACCGGGCAGCTCCGTGGGCCGCAGCGTGTCCAGCCGGTGCAGCACCCCCGCCGCGAACCCGGCGCGCTCGTCCGCCTCCGCGGCGGACACCCCCGGCAGCGACTCGACCGGCAGCCCGCGGCGGGTCCGCAGCGCCGGCTCGCGCGCGAGCAGGAAGTCCCAGTAGGAGGCCGCGAGCCGGCCGACCTCCCGCGCCGCCGAGCCGTCGGGGGAATGTGCCTCGCGTGCCGCCGAGCCGTCCGGGGAGTCCGCTGAGTGGTTCGCCATGGAGCCAGTGTGCGCGCCAGGTGACGCCGCATCAGAACCGGAGATCAACCGCGCGCCGGGCGGCCTCACTCGGACGGGGGAATTCGCCCGGCCCGTGTCCGCCCTGCCCTTGAGAGCCGGTCCGGGGCCCGCGGTCCCGGTGGCACGATGAACGCCATGCACCGCCGAACCGCGTCGTTGCCCAGGGCCCGGTCGGCCGTGGTGGCGTCCGCCGCCGTCGCGTCCGCCGTGCTGGCCGGTTGCGGCGGCGACGTGTCGTCGACCCGCACCCCCGTCGTCGTGGGGGGAACCGTCACGATCGCCACCGCGTCCGAGACTCCGAGCTTCCATCCCTACGCGCAGTTCGGCTCCGCCCTGGCTCCTTACGCCTACGACTCGTTGGTCGGTGTGGCACCGGACGGACGCGTGGTCTCCGGGCTGGCCGAGACGTGGCGGGCCGGAGCCACCACCGCGCGTTTCACCCTGCGCAAGGGCGTGACCTGCTCCGACGGCACGGTCCTCACGGCCTCCGGGGTGGCCCGGTCCCTGACCTATGCGAGCGATCCCCGCAACCGGCTCGTCGGCGCCCGGGCGGCACTGCCCGGTGTGCCCTTCACGGTGTCCGCCGACGACGCGGCCCGGACGGTGTCGGTGCGGATGGCGTCGCCGTACAGCTTCGTCCTGCGCACGATCGGTCTGCTGCCCGTCGTCTGCCCCGCCGGGCTGGCCCGTCCCGGCGCGCTGGACAGGAGCACGGCGGGCACCGGGCCGTATGTGCTGAGCGGTTACACCTCGGGCGGCCCGTACCTCTTCACCCGGCGCAAGGGGTACGCGTGGGGGCCGGGCGGAGCGACCAACGCGGCCGCGGGCCAGCCCGAGCGGATCGTGGTGTCGGTGGTGCCGCAGGAGTCCACGGCGGCGAACCTCCTCCTCACGGGCGGGGTGAACATCGCGACGGTGACCGGCCCCGACCGGGCGCGGCTGTCCGGCCACGGCCTGGCCACCGCCCAGGTGCCGACCGTGGTGGGGCTGACCTTCTTCAACGAGCGTCCCGGCCGGCCCCTGAGCGATCCCGGCCTGCGGCGGGCTCTGGTGGGCGCCCTGGACCGCAAGGGCCTGGCCAATGTGGCGATCGGCGGCGACGGAACACCCGCCGGCCATCTGACCGCCGCGGACTCCGTCTGCCACGCCGACGTGGCGGACGGGAACCTGCCCTCGCACACCGCCGTGCCGGCCCTGCGTGCCGCGGGCTGGACGAAGGACGCGCGGGGGAGACTGGTGAAGCACGGCAGACCGCTGCGGCTGCGGCTGCTCAGCAGCGCCGACCTCGGCTCCACCCTTCCCTCGGTCGCCGAACTGATGGCCGCTTCCTGGCAGGCGCTGGGCGCGCAGGTCGACCTCGTCAGCGAGGGCCGCAACGCGCTGGTCCAGGCCATGTACCAGAGCGGGGACTTCGACGCCGTGGTCGGCAGCTCACCGGGTCCGCCGCTGCCCGCGCAGCTCGTCCCGTACTTCTCCGGCCCGGCGCCGTCAGCGGGACTGAACTTCGCGCACGTCACCAACCACGCCTACGACCGCTTCGTTGCCCGCGCCCTGCGCGCTGCGGGCACGGCCAGCTGCGCGGACTGGAACAAGGCGGCCGCGGCGCTGTTCCGCTCGGCCGACGCGCTGCCCGTCGCGGACGGCACGAGCACCGTGTACGGCTACCGGACCACCTTCGCCGTCGCGCCCGGCGGCCGGATCGTACCGACCAGCATCCGCCTGCACCGATAGCGGCGGCGACCGCCCCCAGCCGAGGAGAACTCCCATGACGACCGTGTCCGCGCGGCTCGCCGCCCTGGCCCGGCGCCACCCGTGGGTGGTGTTCTGCTGCCGGCGTGCGGTGCGGCTCACGGTCTCCCTCTTCGTGGTCGTCACCGCTTCCTTCGCGATGATCCGGCTGGTGCCCGGCGACCCCGTCCGGGCCGCCCTGGGCGTGGACGCCCCGCCGGACCTCGTGGCGGCGAAACGCCACCAACTCGGCCTGGACGGCGCCCTGCTGACGCAGTACCGGCAGTACCTGCGGCAGCTGGCCCACGGGGACCTCGGTGTCTCCCTGGTGACCGGCGAGCCGGTGGCCGACCTGATCAGGGCGCGTCTGCCGGCCACCTTGCTGCTCGCCGTCCTGGCCTTCGGCTGCGTCCTGCTCGTCGCCCTCCCCGGAGGGCTGCTCGCCGCGGTGTGGACCCGCGGAGGGCGGCGGCCCCGGGCGGAACTGGCCTTCACCGCCACCACCTCCGTCCTCGCGGGCCTGCCGGACTTCGTGCTCGCGGCGGGGCTCACCGCGGGGCTGGCGGTCGCCCTGCCCGTCTTCCCGGCCGCCGGCGACCTCGGCCCCCGGTCCTATGTGCTGCCCGTGCTCGCCCTGGCGCTCGCCCCGACCGCGGTCCTGCTGCGGATCGTCCGGGTGGAGACGCTCAAGGTCCTCGCGACGGACTATGTGCGTGCCGCCCGCGCGAAGCGGCTGCCCGCCGTGGCGCTCTGTCTGCGCCATGTGGCACCGAACACGCTGACCGCCTCGCTCACGCTCGGCGGGAATCTGCTGCCCGCCCTGATCGCGGGGACCGTCCTGGTCGAGAAGGTGTTCGCCTGGCCCGGCATCGGTTCGGCGATGGCCCAGTCCGTGGCCGCGCAGGACTACGCGGTCGTCGAGGCGTCGGTCCTGGTGCTGGGCTCGGCCGTCCTGGTGGTGAACTTCCTGGTCGATCTGGCCCTCGCGCTGCTCGACCCCCGCTCGGTCATCCGGAAGACGTGATCCGATGGTGCTGATCTCCCCCGCCCCTTCCCCGTCGCGTGCCGCCGGCCGAGCGCGCGCGTCCCGGTCGGGCTGGACCTCGCCGATGGGCGTGATCACCCTGGTGATGCTCGGATCGCTCGCCGTGCCGGCCGTCGTGGGCACGGCGCTGTGGGGGCGGGCCGGCCACCGCGCGGACCCGTCGGCGGTGCTGCAAGGACCCACCGCCGCCCATCTGCTCGGCACCGACCATCTCGGGCGGGACCTGCTCGCCCGGCTGCTCTCGGCGACCTGGCTCTCCCTGCTGCTGGCCGTCGCGGCCACGCTCCTCGGGGCGGCCGCCGGCATCACCCTGGGCGCGCTCACCGCCGTCGTGGGCGGGCGCGCCCGCCGCCTGCTGGGAGCCCTGATCAACCTCCTGCTGGCCTTCCCCGCGCTCCTCGTCGCGATGTTCTTCGCGGCCCTCTTCGGCGCGGGCGCCGCCGGGGCGGTGGGCGCGCTCGCCGTGGCCGGTGCACCGGGCTTCGCGCGGATCACCCAGACCCTCGCCGCCGCGGTCGCCGGAACCGACTTCATGGCGGCGGCACGCGTGCTGGGCCTGCGCCGCCACCGGCTCCTGCTGCGCCATGTCCTGCCCCACATCGCCGAGCCCCTGCTGCTCAACACCACCGTCGCCGCGGGCTCGGCACTCGTGGCGCTGTCCGGACTGAGCTTCCTCGGCCTGGGGGTGCAGCCCCCGTCGTACGACTGGGGGCTGCTGCTGAGCCAGGGACTGGACCGCATCTACACCGAACCACTGCCCGCCGTGGCACCCGGCATCGCCATCGTCTACGCCGCGGTGGCCTTCCAGCTGCTGGGCGAGATGCTCGCCGGAGCCGCCGCCCGCCGGCCCCGCCCGTACCGGCCGGACGGACCCGCGCCGCGCCCGGCACACCCCGCCCGCCCGGCGGCCGCGGACCACGTCCTGGAGGTGGAGGACCTGCGGGTCGTCCTGCCCACCGCGGACGGGATCCTTCGGCCGGTCCGCGGTGTCACCCTCGCACTGCGCCGCGGTGAGATGACCGGCCTGGTCGGCGAGTCCGGCTCCGGCAAGTCGCTGACCGCGCTCGCCCTCGCCGACCTGCTGCCGGACGGCGCCCGCGCGACCTGGCGCACCCACCGGTTCCTCGGCACGGACCCCGAGTCCCTGTCCCGCGCGGAGCGACGCCGGCAGCTGGCGACGGGACTGGCGATGATCTTCCAGAACCCGGCCTCGGCCTTCAACCCCGCGCTCCGCATCGGAACGCAGATGACGGAGGCCGTGCGCACCCACCGGGGCACCCCCCGCGCCACAGCCGTCGAACAGGCCCTTGCGGAGCTTCGGCGGGTCGCGCTGCCCGGCGGGCGCCGGCTGCTGCGGTCCCGCCCCTTCCAGCTGTCCGGCGGTCAGCGCCAGCGCGTGGCGATCGCCGCCGCCGCGATGCTGCGGCCCGACCTCGTCATCGCGGACGAGCCGACGACCGCCCTGGACGTCACCGTGCAACGGCAGATCATGGACCTGCTCCGCCGGCTCCGGCACGACGACGGCACCGCCATCCTCTTCATCAGCCACGACATCGCCCTGGTCGCCGACGCCTGCGACCGGGTGCTCGTCATGTACGGCGGAACGATCGTGGAGAACCTCCCGGCCCGTGACCTGGCGACCGGCGCCCGGCACCCGTACACGCGGATGCTCGTCGCCTCCGTACCGGACCTGACCGCGGACCGTGACCGCCCCCTACGCGCCATCGAGGGAGGGCCGCCCGATCCGAGCGGTGCGGCCCCCGGCTGTCCGTTCCACGACCGATGCCCGCACCGGCTGGACCGGTGCGCCGTGGAGATCCCCGAGCTGTCCCCGCTCGGCCCGATGCACGACGTCGCCTGCTGGCGGCCGCTGCCCCCGGAACCGCTCCCCGGACGGCGTGCGACCGAGGAGGCCGGGACATGACGCAACGGGCAGGGCTCGCGCTGTACGACGTCACCGTGCGCCACCACGGGCCGTCCGGGCCGGTCACCGCGGTGGACGGGGTGTCACTGGAGGTTCCCCCGGGCACGACGGTCGGGCTGGTCGGCGAGTCCGGTTCGGGAAAGTCCACGCTGGCTCGCGCGGTCGTCGGACTGGACAGCCCGTGTGCCGGGCGGATCACGGTCGGCGGCCGGGAGTACCGCGGGCGCCGGGCCGCCGACCGCCGCCGGCTGGGGCAGCAGGTCCAGCTGGTCTTCCAGGACCCGGACACGGCACTGGACCCGCGGATGACGGTCCGCCAGTCGCTCGCCGAATCGGCCGGGGCCTTCGTCCGGCTGGACCGCCGCAGCCGCGAACAGTGCGTCAGGGGACTCCTGGAACTGGTCGGTCTCGACGCCGGCTGCGCCGACCGCGTGCCGCGGCAGCTGTCGGGCGGCCAGCGCCAGCGCGTGGCCGTCGCCCGCGCGCTCGCCGTCGATCCGGCGGTGCTCGTCGCCGACGAGGTCACCTCGGCTCTCGACATGTCCGTCCGGGCCGCGCTCCTCACCATGCTCCGGGACCTCCAGCGGCGCATGGGCTTCGCCATGCTGTTCATCAGCCACGACCTCGCCGCCGTCCGCCATGTGTCGGACGCCGTCGCCGTGATGTACCTCGGCCGGATCGTCGAGACCGCCGCCACCGAGCACCTGCTGCGCAGCCCCCGGCATCCCTACATCCGGGCGCTGCTGTCCGCCGTACCGAGCCTGCGCGCCGGGCCCCGGCCGGTCGGTGAACCGCTCCTTCCCGGAGAGCCGCCCGACCCCGCAGCGCCACCGTCCGGCTGCCGCTTCCACCCGCGGTGTCCCGTCGGGCCGAACCGCCGCCCCGGTCGGGACGTCTGCGCCGCGCGGGACCCCCAGCAGGAGGCGGCCGGGCAACCGCACCGCGCCGCCTGCCACTTCCCCCAGGGCGCCGACGGCGTCCAGCGGGACGCGAACGGCGACCGGGCTCCGGGGAACCCCCGGGAGCTGCCGTCATGACGGCCCGGGGACCGGACGCGCCGCCGTCCGGCGCGGACGCGGTCGTCGTGGGCGCCGGTGTGATCGGTGCCGCCGTGGCGCTGGAACTGGCGCGCACCGGGCGGCGCGTGGTGACCGTCGACAAGTCCGGCGGCGTCGGCCACGGATCCACCAGCGCGTCCAGCGCCGTCATCCGGTTCAACTACTCGACCTGGGACGGAGTCGCCACCGCCTGGGAGTCCCAGCACTGCTGGGCAGGCTGGGCGGAGCACCTGGACACCGCGCACGGCCCCGGCCTGGCGGCGTTCCGGCGCACCGGTGCCGTCCTCCTCGACCCGCCGGGCGACGGCCTATCGCAGGTCGTCGCACTGTTCGAGCGGGCCGGCGTGCCGTACGAGCGCTGGGACGCCGCAACGCTGCGCAGCCGGATCCCCGGCATCGACACGGGACGCTACGGCCCGCCCCGGTCCCTGCGCGACGAGGAGTTCTTCTCCGGCCCGCACGGGGAGCTGGGGGCGCTGTTCACACCCGACGCGGGCTTCGTCGACGATCCCCAGCTCGCCGCCCGCAACCTCGCGGACGCCGCTGCCCGCCTCGGGGCGCGCTTCCTCTTCCATCGCACGGTCGTCGGCGTCCTGCGCCGCGCGGACCGGGTGGCGGGCGTCCGGCTCGCCGACGGCACCGAGATCACCACACCGGTGGTGATCAACGCCGCCGGGCCCTGGTCGGGCGCGTTCAACCGGATGGCCGGGGCCGGGGCCGAGTTCACCGTCGGGGTGCGTCCGCTGCGCCAGGAAGTCCACCAGCTGACCGCACCGGGAGGCCGGAGCGGCGCCGAGGCCGGGCCCGGCCCGGTCGTGGCCGACGTCGACCTCGGGACCTATCTGTGCCCCCGCGACGGACACCTCCTCGTCGGCAGCACGCTGCCGGCCTGCGACCCGCTGGAGTGGCTGGAGGATCCCGACCTGTGCAACCCGCACCCGACGCCCGCCCGGTTCGACACCCAGGCCACCCGGGCCGCACGCCGCTTCCCGCTGCTCGGGGTGCCCAACCGGCCGACCGGCATCGCCGGCGTCTACGACGTCGCCGACGACTGGTGCCCCGTCTACGACCGCACCGATCTGCCCGGCTTCTACGTCGCCATGGGAACGAGCGGCAACCAGTTCAAGAACGCCCCGCTGGCGGGCCGGTTCCTCGCCGCCCTGGTCGACCGGGTCGAGGCCGGCCACGACCACGACCGCGAACCGTTGCGGTACACGGGTGAACACACCGGCCTCGCCATCGACCTGGGCGCCTTCTCCCGCCGACGGCCCGTGGCCGAGGGCGCCGCCGCCCGCTCCGTCATGGGCTGACGTGCCGCGGACGTGATGCGGGGCCGGTGCCGTCCGGCACCGGCCCCGCGCCCGCCGACAGGGCTACCGGCGGCTGCGTGCCGGTGCGGAGCCGAGCTTGGAACTCAGCACCGACAGAAAGGTCGGGAGCCGGTCCACAGCGGACTTGGGCACAGGGGTGACCTGGACGGTGCCCCGCACCACGTCCTGCACCACGAGCTTGTAGGCACCGTCCTCCTCGACGAGTTCGGCGGCGTAGACGAGTCTTTCCACAGCGGTCCTTCGGGTTGTGCCGGGCGAGGAGTCACGCGCCGTTGAGCCAGGCGTTCCACGCCTTGGTGGCCCGCTCCTCGTCCGCGTCCTCGGCGAACAGGTGGTGGCCCAGCCAGATCGGCCAGTTCCAGGTGCTGCCGTTGAAGAACCGGTACAGCGCGTCCGGGCCGCGCAGGCCGACGAAGTCGGGGCTCAGCCAGTCCACGACCACCTCCTCCGGGCCGCCGTCCGCGCCCGGGAGGCCGAGCGACAGCCGGTCGCCGACGGCCGTGTCCTCGGCGAGGCCGAGGCGCCGGCGCAGCGCGGCGAAGTCGGCGGGGTCGTCGGTGCGCTCGGCGCGCCCGGTCTTGACATAGACGGCGGGGCGCCCGGCGAAGTGCCGCAGATACTCGGCGAGGCTGTGCTGGTAGAAGTCGACGTGCTTCTCGGCCGCGTCCGCCTTGGTGTCCCAGTACTCGTCGACCACTCCGGTGTGCACCCAGTGGATGCCCATCCGCAGGTGGCTGGTGCCGTCCTCGCGCGGCTCGATCCGGTAGCTGAGCGTGTTGGAGAACCCGTCGTCCAGGGCGACGCGCGCGGCGAAGTGGTGCGGCGGCTCCCAGGCCACGACGGTGCCGTCGGCGCGACTGACCTTTCCGCCGACACGCGGCTCGACCTCCATGGGGTACAGCCAGCCGAGGTTGCCGGCGCCGGTGGCGACCGCGTCCCAGACCTGCTCGGGCGGGGCGGGCAGGTCCTGCTCCCGGCGGACCTCGAACTCTCGGGCCATGCTCGGTTCTCCTTCGTCGTCGTTCAGGTGTCAGTAGGTGAGCGGGAGGGCGCAGAGCCGCCGTTGCAGCGGGTTGGGCCGCCATTCCAGGGCCGCCCCGTCGGCCAGGCGCAGCCGCGGCAGCCGGCGGACCAGCGTGTCGATGGCCACCTCCGCCTGGAGCCTGGCCAGCGGAGCGCCGAGGCAGAAGTGCGGGCCGTTGCCGAAGCCGAGGTGCCGGTGGCCGGCCCGGGCGAGGTCGAGCCGGTCGGGGTCCTCGAAGCGCTCGGGATCGCGGTTGGTCGCGGCGAGGAACAGGTACACCAGCTCGCCCTCGCGCAGCGTCCGCCCGCCGATCTCGACGTCCTCGGCGACGACCCGGACGATCGCCTGGGTCGGCGTGTCGTAGCGGGTGAGTTCGTCCACGGCCGTGCGGATCAGCGCCGGGTCCGCACGCAGCCGGGCCAGCTGGCCGGGGTGGCGCAGCAGGGCGAGCATGCCGTTGCCGACCAGGTGGGTGGTGGTCTCGTCGCCGGCGGTGATCAGCACGAAGCAGGTGGAGAGCAGTTCGGAGTCGGTGAGCCGGTCGTCCTGCGCCTGCGTCGCGACCAGGGCGCTGACCAGGTCGTCGCCCGGGTCGGCCCGGCGCCTGCGGACGAGCCGGGCGAGGTACTCCTCGTACTGCCCGATCGCCGCCTCGGACTTGTCGATGTCCTCGGAGAGCCGGCCGAAGCGCCGGAACCAGCTCTTGACCTGCGGACGGTCCTCGTCCGGAATGCCGAACAGCTCGCAGACGACGGACAGCGGCAGCGGGGAGGCGACCGCCTCGATCAGGTCCATGGACGGGCCCGCCGCGACCGCCTCGTCGACGAGCCGGTCGACGATCCGCTGGATGCCCTCGCGCAGCGCCTCCACCCGCCGGGCGGTGAAGGCGCGGTTGGCCAGCTTGCGCAGCCGGGCGTGGTCCGGCGGGTCGGTGTTGGTCATCACCCGGCCCAGTCGGTCGGTGAGCCGGCTGAAGGCCTTCAGATCGCCGCCGAGCCTTTCGTAGGCGCGGGTCATCCGGTCCCGGTCGTTGGACAGCCGCAGGTCTCCCAGGGCCGCCTCGACATCGGCGTACCGGGTGAGATACCAGATGCCCTGCGCGCTGCGGTGGACCGGGCTCTCGCGCCGCATGCGGGCGTAGACCGGGTACGGGTCCCGGCGGGCCTCGGGGGTGAGCAGGGCTGCGGCGAGGTCGTCAGGCCGGGCGGGGCCCGCGGCTTCGCGGGTCCCGCCCAGCGTGTCGGTGGAGGTCACGTCGGCCGCGCTACCGCTGGGCGTCCATGGCGTCGGCGAGGCTCCTGGGCCGCATGTCGGTCCAGGACCGCTCGACGTACTCCAGGCACGCGGCCTGGCCGTCGGGGCCGTGGACGACGGTCCAGCCGTCCGGCACGTCCGCGAACTGCGGCCACAGCGAGTGCTGGTTCTCCTCGTTGACGAGTACGAGGAAGGTGCCGTCCTGGTCGTCGAACGGGTTGGTCATGGGGATCAGTCCTCCTGGGTGTGGGTGGTGGTGTCACCGGTGGCCTCGGCGAGCCTGGCCGCCAGCACCGGTCCGAGCTGGGCCAGCGAGCCCGCCTGGGTCATCCGGTCGTGCCGGGTGGTGATCTGGTGCGAGTCGATCCGGCCGGCGATGTACGGGCGCCAGGTCTCCGGTCCGGCGTCGTCCTTGCCCCGGTCGATCGTGGAGTTGAACAGCAGCAGGTCTCCGTCGAACCTGCCGGGGACGAAGTCGGCCGCCAGCTTGGCGTTGTTGATCATGATCTGGACGACGATCTCGATCTGCGGCCCGGTCAGTCCGGCCAGCGCGCTGCCCCGTTCCCGCAGGATCTCGGAGACCTCGTCATAGGTCAGCGGCCGGTCGCCCAGGTCGTCCAGGCTGCAGTCGAGCACACCGACGAGCACGTCCCGCTCGGTGGGCACGGGCAGCTCCTCGAACGTCACGTCCTTCACCGGGTAGGCGTCGAGGACCGCCAGCAGCGCGGTGCGCTCGCCCTGCGCCTGGAGCTCGCAGGCGACCGCGTGCGCGATCAGCCCGCCGGCGGACCAGCCGAGCAGCAGGTACGGGCCCTCCGGCTGGACCTTGCGGATCTGGTGGACGTAGTCGGCGGCCATCTCCTCGAACGACGCCGGCAGGGGCTCGGGCCGGCCGAGGCCGCGCGCCTGGATCGCGTAGACCGGGTACTCCGAACCGATGTGGTTCAGCAGCCCGCTGTACGACCAGCTGATGCCGCCGCCGGGGTGGATGCAGAACAGCGGGGTCCGGCTGCCCGTCGTGCGCAGCGGCAGCAGCACGTCCAACGCGTCGTCGGGGTCGTTCATGACCAGGCGTTCGGTGAGCCCGGCCACGGTGGGCGCCTCGAACAGCGTGCGCAGGCCGACCTCGACGCCGAGGGTCTCGCGGACGCGGGAGACCAGGCGGGCGGCGAGCAGCGAGTGCCCGCCCAGGTCGAAGAAGCTGTCGTCGATGTGCACCTGTTCCCGGCCGAGCACCTCGGCGAAGAGGTCGCACAGCAGTTGCTCCTGCGGGGTCCGGGGACCGCGTCCGGAACCCG
Source organism: Streptomyces sp. NPDC127190 (assembly GCF_042672505.1). Lineage (NCBI taxonomy): Bacteria > Bacillati > Actinomycetota > Actinomycetes > Kitasatosporales > Streptomycetaceae > Streptomyces > Streptomyces sp. NPDC127190. The sequence goes on along the minus strand of NZ_JBHXVE010000022.1, from coordinate 4,638 downwards.
GCGCACCGTAGTCCGGAGCCGGCAGGGCGGCCCGGTCCAGCTTGCCGTTGGCGGTCAGCGGCAGCGCGTCCAGGGTGACGAACGCCGACGGCACCATGTACTCGGGCAGTTCGCGGCGCAGCCGGTCGGACAGCGCGCCCGCCTCGGGCGCCCCCTCGGGAGCGGGCACCAGGTAGGCGACGAGCCGCTTGTCGTCGGGCTGGTCCTCACGGACGACGACGGCGGCCTGGGCGACGCCCGGGCAGCCCGAGAGCACCGCCTCGATCTCACCGGGCTCGATCCGGAAGCCGCGCAGCTTGACCTGGTGGTCGGCCCGTCCGGCGAACTCCAGGGTGCCGTCGGGCAGCCACCACGCGAGGTCACCGGTGCGGTACATCCGGCTCCCGGCCGGCCCGTACGGGTCGGCGGTGAACCGCTGGACCGTCAGACCGGGCCGGCCGACATAGCCCCGGGCCACGCCCAGCCCCGCGAGATACAGCTCGCCGACCACACCGGGCGGCACCGGCCGCAGCGCGGCATCGAGCACGTAGGCGCGCATGTTCGCCATCGGCCGGCCGATCGGCACGGTCGCGGCGTGCTCGGCCAGGTGGTGCACCGGGTGGCAGGTGGCCAGGGTCGTGGCCTCGGTGGGCCCGTAGCCGTTGACCACCGTGATTCCGGGGCAGGCCGCCCGCACCCGGGCGACGGCGGCCGGGGAGACCACATCACCGCCGGTCCACACCTCGCGGACCCCGGCGAGCAGCTCCGGCCGCTCCTCGGCGACCAGGCGGAACAGCCCGGCCGTCAGCCACAGCCCGGTCACCCGGTGCTCGCCGACCGTCTGCTGCAACTGCTCGAGATCGAGCCGTCCGGGCGGTGCGACCACGATCCGGCCGCCGCCCAGCAGGGGCACCCAGTGCTCGTACGTCGAGAGGTCGAACGCGGTGGGGGAGTGCAGCAGCACCCGCTCGTGTCCGCCCTCGTGCCAGCAGGGCGTCAGGGCATGGGCCACCACATCGCGGTGCGTGACGGCCACGCCCTTCGGCCGCCCGGTCGAGCCGGAGGTGTACATCACGTACGCCAACTGGTCGGGATGGCAGGCGACTTCCGGGTCGGAGGAGTCGGGTTCGGCCTGCACCAGCGCGGTCAGCACATCCTCGGTGAGGACCAGCGCGGCGCCCGCCTCCCGGACGATCAGGTCGATCCGGGACTGCGGGAAGCGCGAGTCCAGCGGCACATACGCACCGCCCGCCTTGATGATCGCCAGGATCGCCACGACCAGGTCCGCCGAGCGCTCCAGCAGGACCGCGACCGGTGTCTCCGGCGCCACGCCCTGGCGGATCAGCGCCCGGGCCAGGCGGTTGGCCCGCAGGTCGAGCTCCCGGTAGGTCAGCTCGGTGCCGGCCGCCACGACGGCCACCGCGTCCGGGGTCGCGCGCACCTGACGGGCGAACAGCTCCGGCAGCGCGGCCTCGGGCAGCTCGACGGCGGTGTCGTTGAACTCCGCCAGCACCCGGTGCCGCTCCTCACCGGACAGGATGTCGATCCGGCTGATCGGCCGGTCGGGGTCGGCGACCGCCGCGCGCAGCAACCGCGCCCAGCGGGCGAACAGCAGCTCCACGGTGGCCGGGTCGAACAGATCGGTGGCGTACTCCACCGCACCGGCCAGGCCGTCGGGGCCGCCGTCCGGCCGGTACTGCTCGGCCAGGCTGAACGTCAGGTCGACCCGTGCGGTGCCGGTCGGCGCCTCCAGGTAGCCGGTTGACAGCCCCGGCAGCGTGAACTCGCCGAGCGGCGCGTTCTGGAGGGCCAGCATGATCTGGAACAGCGGGTGGTGCGACAGCGACCGGGCCGGGTTGACCACCTCGACCAGGTACTCGAACGGCACGTCCTGGTGGGCGTACGCGGCCAGCGCCTTCTGCCGTACCCGGCCCAGCAGTTCGGCGAAGCCGGGGTCGCCGCTGGTGTCGGTGCGCAGCACCAGTGTGTTGACCATGAACCCGACGAGGTCGTCCAGGGCCTGGTCGGTGCGCCCGGCGATGGGGCTGCCGACCGGGATGTCGGTGCCGGCGCCGAGCCGGGTGAGCAGCGCGGCGAGGCCCGCCTGGAGCACCATGAACATGCTGGCGCCGCGCGCGGTGGCCAGCTCCCGCAGCGCCTGGTGCAGCTCGGCGTCCAGCCGGACGGTCAGCCGGCCGCCGCGCTGGGAGGCCACGGCCGGCCGGGGCCGGTCCGTCGGCAGTTGAAGCCGCTGCGGCAGCCCGGCCAGCTCCTCGCTCCAGTAGGCGAGTTGCCGGGCGAACAGGCTGTCCGGGTCGGCGGCGTCGCCGAGCAGCTCGCGTTGCCACCGGGTGTAGTCGGCGTACTGCACCGGCAGCGGGGACCACCGCGGTTCCTCGCCCCGGCAGCGGGCCGCGTACGCCGTCGCCAGGTCCCGGGAGAGCGGGCCCATCGACCAGCCGTCGGCCGCGACGTGGTGCACCACCAGCAGCAGCACATGCCGGTCGGGCGCGAGCGCGAACAGCTCCGCGCGGACCGGCGGCTCGGCGGCCAGGTCGAAGCCGAGCCGGGCCCCCTCCGCCAGCCGCCCGGGCAGCCGTACGTCGTCCAGCTGGACCACCGGCAGTTCGGGGTACGCCTCGTCCGCGCCCAGCACGAGCTGGTACGGCACGCCGTCCGCCTCGCGCAGGACCGTCCGCAGGCTCTCGTGCCGGGCGATCACGTCGGCGAGCGCGGCACGCAGCGCCGGCCGGTCCAGTTCGCCGTCCAGGCGGAGCGCGAGCGGCATGTTGTAGGTGGCGCTCGGCCCCTCCATCCGGTGCAGGAACCACAGGCGCTGCTGGGCGAAGGACAGCGGCATCCGCTCGGGGCGCGGACCGGCCATCAGCGCGGGCCGCTGGGTGACCGAGCCGTCGAGGCGGGCCGCCAGGGCGGCCACGGTCGGGTACTCGAAGAGCGTGCGGACCTCGAGCTCCGCGCCGAAGGCCGCCCGCACCCGGGAGGCCAGGCGGGTCGCCAGCAGGGAGTGCCCGCCGAGGTCGAAGAAGCTGTCCTCGACGCCGACCCCGGGCAGTCCGAGCACATCGGCGAAGAGATCGGCGAGCAGCTGCTCCTGCGGGGTGCGCGGGGCCCGCCCGGTCGCGGCCGTCCCCAGGTCGGGGGCGGGCAGCGCGCGGCGGTCGACCTTGCCGCTGGCGGTCAGCGGGAGCGCGTCCAGGACGACGATGGCCGACGGCACGAGGTAGTCCGGCAGCCGCTCGCGCAGCCGGTCGCGGAGCGCGCCGACGAGGGCGCCCGTGGCGCGGCTCCCGGTGGGGCGGTTGGTGAGCGAGGACAGTGCGGTGCCGGCCGGCCGCAGCGGCCGGTAGGCCTCGACGGGGTCGTCTCCCGGGGCGCCGCCGATGACGACGTCCAGGGCGTCGGGCGCGCCGACCGACCAGGTGACGTCCACCCGCTGGCCGAGTTCCTCGCCGAGCCGGCGGAAGTCCTCCGGGTCGGGCAGGTCGTCGCTGGCCGGGCCGTGCAGCCGGTCCAGCAGTTCGGCGAGCGTCCCTTCTCCGTTCTGCACCGCCCGGGCCAGTGCCGCCTCGCGGGCGACGCGCCGGTTCGGCACCCCGCAGAGGCGCAGCGGCTGCGTGCCCTGGCGGGTGAGCAGTTCGCGTACGTCCGCCAGGCCGGTGATCTCTCGGCCCCAGGTCAGCTCCTGCGGGGCCGGGGCCGCCGGGGTGGCCGGCTGCTGGTGCAGGGTGACGTCGTAGCGGTAGCGGGTCAGCTCGTTGTGGTGCCGGCCGCGCTTGACCTCCACGGCCACCGCGCCGACGGTGCCGCGATCGCGCAGGGCGGTGAAGAAGTCCGGGTCGACCAGGAGTTCCTTCTCCACCAGCAGGGCCTGCTCCACGGCCCGGCGCACCGAGGGCAGGTCGGCGTCCTCGGCGGCCCGGTGCAGCTGGACGGCGGTGGCCAGCGGCCGCAGCAGCCGCAGGTTGCGGACGTCGCCGACGAAGAGCGCGCCGCCGGGGGCGAGCAGCCGCATCAGCTTCCCGATGACGTCCGCGAGGTAGTCGGCGGACGGGAAGTACTGCACCACCGAGTTGATCACGATGGTGTCGAACTCTCCGGCCGGCAGTCCGTCGGTGTCGTGCGCCGGGCGCGTCTGCAACACGACACGCTCGGCCAGCCGCTCCTCGCGGGCCACCTGGGCGGCCAGCGCGTCGATCGCGGTGGCGGAGAAGTCGGTCGCCCAGTAGGCCTCGCAGTGCGGCGCGATCTGCGACAGGAGCAGGCCGGTGCCGACACCGACCTCCAGCACCCGGCGCGGACGCAGCGCCAGGATGCGGGCCACGGTCGCGTCCCGCCACTCCCGCATCTGCTCGACCGGGATCGGGCTCGCGTCGTAACTGCTGTTCCAGCCGACGAAGTTCTGCCCGAAGTCCGCTTCGCCGGGGGCGATGGGCAGGGCGTCGTAGATGTCCCGCCACTCGCCCACATGGTCCGCTTCGAGGCCGCTGTCCCGGGCCGCCTCCTGGCGCGGGACGACATAGCCGATGAGCCGGTCGCCGTCGGCGAGGACGGTGGTCTGGGCGACGGCGGGGTGTTCGGCGAGGGCGGCTTCGATCTCGCCGGGTTCGATGCGGAAGCCGCGTACCTTGACCTGCTGGT
>NZ_JBHXVE010000021.1:0-137207 GCF_042672505.1 Streptomyces sp. NPDC127190 | reverse complement strand
AGCGGGATGTCCTTGCAGGTGCCGGGCTCCGACGCGGCGGCGGTGACAACTAGAGAGTGCGGTTTTCCATCACCCTGAGGACGGAACTGCCCGTTCATGCCGGTCGGGCATCCCGCGCCGCCGCGGCCGCGCCGCCCGGCGCCGCGCCCGGCGCCCGGGACCGGCTGCTGGCCCAGTCGCCGGACGAAAGGGCGCGCACCCTGCTGGACATCGTCCGCCGCTGCACCGCCCTGGTCTTCGGACACGCGGGCGCCGACGACGTGGACCCGGCGCAGTCGTTCAAGGACATCGGCATCGACTCGCTCACCGCGGTCGAGCTGCGTGACCACGTGACGGCCGCCACCGGGCTGCGGGTGCCGCCGACCGTCCTGTTCGACTGCCCCACCCCGGCCGCGCTCGCCGCCCGGCTGACCGAGGAAGCGGCCGCCGAACTGTCCGGGCTGCCCGAACTCCACCGCGAACTGGACCGGTTGGAGGCGCTGCTGGCCGCGCTGCCCGGCGAGGGCACGGAACACGAGGAGATCTACGCCCGGTTGCGCGCCCTCACCGGGTCCCGGGACCGGCCGGCGGACCGCACGCCGGACCGCGCGGCGGACACCGACCTGGAGTCCGCCACCGCCGAGGAGATCTTCGACCTGCTGGATGCCGAACTGGAGTCGCCGTGAGCACGCAGCCCGTGACCGACGAGGCGAAGTACCTCGACTACCTCAAACGCGCCACGGCCGACCTGCGCGAGGCCCGCAGGCAGGTGCGCGAGCTGACCGAACGGCAGCACGAGCCGATCGCGATCATCGGCATGAGCTGCCGCTACCCCGGCGGGGTCACCGACCCCGACGGGCTGTGGGAGCTGGTGGCGGACGGCCGGGACGCCATCTCCGGCTTCCCGGACAACCGCGGCTGGCCCGAGGACCGGGCGGGCCACGGCGGATTCCTGCACCAGGCGGACGAGTTCGACGCCGACTTCTTCGGCATCTCGCCGCGGGAGGCGCTCGCCATGGACCCGCAGCAGCGGCTGCTGCTGGAGGCCGCCTGGGAGGCGTTCGAGGCGGCCGGGCTCGACCCGTCCGCGGCCCGCGGCGAGCAGGTGGGCGTCTTCACCGGCCTCAACCTGCACGACTACGCCACCCGCGCCGAGGCCATCCCCGCCGAGGCCCTCGGCTACCTCAGCACCGGCAACGCCGGCAGCGTCGCCTCCGGGCGGATCGCCTACGTCCTCGGTCTGGAGGGGCCGGCCGTCACGGTCGACACGGCGTGCTCGTCGTCGCTGGTGGCGCTGCATCTGGCGGCCCAGGCGCTGCGCCGCGGCGAGTGCCGGATGGCCCTGGCCGGCGGGGCGACCATCATGAGTTCCCCCGGCGCGTTCGCGGACTTCGGCGCCCAGGGCGGCCTGGCCGCGGACGGCCGGTGCAAGTCCTTCGCCGCCTCCGCCGACGGCACCTCCTGGGGCGAGGGCGCCGGACTGCTGCTGCTGGAGCGGCTGTCCGACGCCCGGCGGCTCGGACACCCGGTGCTGGCCGTCGTCCGCGGCAGCGCGGTCAACCAGGACGGCGCCAGCACCGGACTGACCGCGCCCAACGGCCGGGCCCAGCAACGGGTCATCCGGCAGGCCCTCACGGACGCCCGGCTGGACCCCGCCGACATCGACGCCGTCGAGGCGCACGGCACCGGCACCCGGCTCGGCGACCCCATCGAGGCGCAGGCCCTGCTCGCCGTCTACGGCCAGCACCGCCCGGCCGGCAGCCCGCTCTGGCTGGGCTCGCTCAAGTCGAACATCGGGCACACCATGGCCGCGGCCGGCGTGGGCGGCATCATCAAGATGGTGCAGGCGATGCGGCACGCGACGCTGCCGAAGACCCTGCACGTGGACGCGCCGTCCCCGCAGATCGACTGGTCGGCCGGCGCAGTCGAGCTGCTGACCGAGGCCCGCCCCTGGCCCGCGGCCGACCGGCCCCGCCGCGCGGCGGTCTCCTCCTTCGGCATGAGCGGCACCAACGCCCACGTCATCATCGAACAGGCCGAGGAGGAGAGCGCGGAGCAGCCCGAGGCCGGGGCGGCCGCCGGTCCCCTGCCCTGGGTGCTGTCCGCCCGCACCCCCCAGGCGCTGCGCGCCCAGGCCGGCCGGCTCCGCGCCCATCTGCTCGCCCACCCCGAGCAGCGCGGCGCCGACACGGCCTGGTCGCTGGTGACCGGGCGGGCCGCGCTGGACCACCGCGCGGTCGTGGTCGCCGACGGCCGCGAGGAGCTGCTGGACCGGCTCGGCGCCCTGGCGGACGGCCGGGACGCGCCGGGCACCGTACGCGGTACGACGGCCGCCCGGACCGTCGGCCGTACCGCCTTCGTCTTCCCCGGCCAGGGCTCCCAGTGGCCCGGCATGGCCACCGAACTGGCCGCCTCCTCCGCCGTCTTCCGGGAGCGCCTCACGGCCTGCGAGGAGGCCCTCGCCCCGCACGTCGACTGGTCGCTGACCCGGGTGCTGCGCGGCGACCCGGACGCACCCTCGCTGGACCGGGTGGACGTGGTCCAGCCGGCCCTGTTCGCCGTGATGGTGTCGCTGGCCGCGCTGTGGCGGTCGTACGGCATCGCCCCGGACGCCGTCGCCGGGCACTCGCAGGGCGAGATCGCGGCCGCCTGTGTGTCCGGCGCCCTCTCCCTGGAGGACGCGGCGCTGGTCGTCGCCCTGCGCAGCCAGGTACTGACCCGGCTGGCCGGCCGGGGCGGCATGGTGTCGGTCGCGCTGCCCGCCGACCGGGTGGCGCCCCGGCTCGCCCCCTGGGACGGCCGGATCGCCGTCGCGGCGGTCAACGGACCCAATGCCACCGTGGTCGCCGGAGACGCCGACGCCCTGGACGCCTTCCTCGCCGTGAGCGAGGCCGACGGAGTGCGGGTGCGCCGGATCCCGGTGGACTACGCCTCCCACTCCCCGCACGTCGAGGCCGTCCACGAGGAGCTGCTCACCCGGCTGTCGGCCGTCACCCCCAAGCCCGCCGACGTGCCGTTCTACTCGGCGGTCACCGGCACCCGGCTCACCGGGACGGAACTGGACGCCGAGTACTGGTACCGCAACCTGCGGCAGACCGTCCGCTTCGAGGACACCGTACGGCTGCTGGTCCAGGACGGCTTCCGGTACTTCGTGGAGGCCAGCCCGCACCCCGTGCTCACCGGCGGCGTCGCGGAGACCGCCGACACCACCGACGCCGGCCGGGCCGTCACGGTCACCGGCTCGCTGCTGCGCGACGAGGGCGGCCTGCCCCGCTTCCTGGAATCGGCCGCCGAGCTGTACGTCCGCGGCGGCGCCGTCGACTGGACCGTGCCGCTGCCGCCCGCCCGGCGCGTCGAACTGCCGCGCTACGCCTTCCAGCGGCGCTCGTACTGGCTGGCCGCCACCCCCGCCGCCACCCTCCCCGCGGCCCCGGCGCCCGCGCCCGCCGCCGAGGAGGACACCGAGACGCTGCGCCGGACCCTGGCCGGTCTCACCGACGACGCCGAGCGGGCCGCCGCGGTCGCCGGCCACGTCCGCGCCGCCGCGGCCGCCGTCCTCGGGCACGCCACACCCGAGGACATCGACCCGGACCGGTCCTTCGTCGAACTGGGCGTCGAGTCCCTGACCGCCCTCCAGCTGCGCAACCGGCTGCGGGACGCGACCGGGCTGTCCCTGCCCGCGACCCTCGTCTTCGACCATCCGACGGTCACCGTGCTCGCCGCCCACCTCGCCGACCGGCTCGCCCAGAGCTCCGGCGAACCCGCCGGCGACCCGCTGACCGCGCTGTTCCGGCAGGCCCACGACAGCGGCCGGCTCACCGAGGGCTTCCAGCTGCTGACCGCCGCCGCCGCGCTGCGGCCGGACTTCGCCACCCGCGCCGACGCGGACCGCTGGCCCGCACCCCTGCGCATCACCGCCGGCACCGGCGACCTCACCGTGGTGTGCCTGCCCTCGCTCAGCGCCGTCTCGGGACCGCAGGAATATCTGCGGCTCGGCGCGGCCCTCGGCGCCGCCGGCGAGGTGTGGGCGCTGCCGCACCCCGGCTTCACCGCCGGCGAGCCGCTGCCCCGCTCGGCCACGGCCCTGGTCGCCGCCCACGCGGAGACCGCCGTCGAACTCGCCGCCGGCCGCCCCCTGGTGCTGCTCGGCCGCTCCTCCGGCGGCTGGATCGCGCACGCCGTCGCCGAGCACCTGGCCGCGCTCGGCACCCCGGCCGCCGCCGTCGTCCTCGCCGACACCTTCTCCCGCAGCGCGGACCGCACCAGCACCCAGCTGATGGTCTCCCAGCTGCTGGAGAACGAGGAGGCCGCCGAACTCCTCGACGACCAGCGGCTGGTGGCGATGGGTGGATACTTCCGGGTCTTCGCGGACTGGACCCCGGAGCCGCTCACCACCCCCGTGCTGCTCCTGCGCGCCACCGCCGAGGTCCCCGGCGCCGAGCCGGGCGGCCGGGGGCCCGGCTGGGAGCACGCCCACCACGTGGTCGACGTACCCGGAGACCACTTCTCGATGCTCGACACCCACCATCGGACAACCGCCGACGCCATCGCGTCCTGGCTGCGCACGGAGGTACGGGGATGACCAACTCCCTGACTGCACAAGAACTCTGGATCCGCCGCTACCAGCCGGCGCCCGAGGACACCGACCTGTCGCTGGTCTGCTTCCCGCACGCGGGCGGCTCCGCCAGCTACTTCCGCCCGCTCGCCAACGCCCTGGCCGGAGTCGCGGACGTCCTGCCGGTGCAGTACCCGGGCCGGCAGGACCGCCGCGCCGAACCGCCGATCACCGACATCGGCCGGCTCGCCGACGAGATCGTCACCGTGCTGGAGACCCTCCCGCGCCGCCGGCTGGTGCTGTTCGGGCACAGCATGGGCGCCTGCGTGGCCTTCGAGGTGGCCCGCCGCCTCGAAGCCGGCTCCGCCACCGAGCTGCTCGGACTGGTCGCCTCCGGCCGCACCGCCCCGCCCCGGCTGCGCGACCGAGGCGTCCGCTTCATGAACGACGACGGCATCGTCGCCGAGATCCGCCGGCTCAACGGCACCGACGACCGGCTGCTCCTGGACGACGACATCATCCGCATGATCATGCCGGCCATCCGCGCCGACTACACGGCGGTGGAGTCGTACCGGTACATACCCGGACCCCCGCTGCGCTGCCCCATCAGCGTGCTGGTGGGCGACCACGACCCGCAGGTCACCCCCGCCGAGGCGGAGAAGTGGCGCGAGCACACCGAGGCCGGCTTCTCGCTGCGCACCTTCCCCGGCGGCCACTTCTACCTGGCCGAGCAGAACGCCAAGGTGGCCCGGGCGCTGACCGAGGACCTGGCCCGGTTCAGCCGATAGGACCCTCTCCCGACCTCCCGGCGACGCCGCAGACGCCGTCGCCGGGGCATCCCCCGACACAGAAAGAACCGTTATGGCAAACGAACCGGCCGCCCCGGCTCGCCCGTCCTTCGGACTGACCGTCCTGGCCGTGTCCCTGCCGATGTTCATGGTGGCGCTGGACAACCTGGTGGTGACCAACGCGCTGGCCTCCATCAAGCACGACCTGCACGCCTCGATCCAGGGCCTGCAATGGGTCACCAACAGCTACATCCTCGGCTTCGCCAGCCTGCTGCTCGTCGCGGCCGGCCTCGGCGACCGGTTCGGGCGCCGCACGGTGTTCGTCTCCGGCCTGTCGCTGTTCGTGCTGTTCTCGATCGGCTGCGCCCTGTCCACCTCCACCGCGGCCCTGGTCACCCTGCGCGCCCTCCAGGGCATGAGCGCGGCCGCCGTACTGCCGCTGTCGCTGACCATGCTCACCGTGGCCGTGCCGGCCGAGAAGCGGGGCGTCGCGATCGGCATCTGGTCCAGCATCAGCAGCCTGGCCGTCGGCATCGCCCCGCTGATCGGCGGTGCCATCACCACCGGCATCGGCTGGCACTGGCTGTTCTGGCTGAACGTGCCGATCGGCATCGTCGCCGTCCCGCTGGTGCTGCGCGTGCACAGCGAGAGCAAGGGCGCGGCCGCCGGACTCGACCTGCTCGGGCTGCTCCTCGGCGCCGCCGGAGTGCTCGCCCTCGTCTGGGCCATCGTGGACAGCAGCGAGTACGGCTGGACCTCCGCCCGGGTGCTCGGCAAGTACGCCGCGGCCGCCGTCCTGCTGGTGCTGTTCGTGCTGTGGGAACGGCGCACCGCCCAGCCGCTGCTCCCGCTGCGCATCTACCGCAGCCGCGCCTTCACCCTGACCAACCTCGCCTCGCTCGCCGTCTACTTCGGCCTGTTCGGCTCGATCTTCTTCCTCGCCCAGTACCTCCAGGTGGTCCGCCACCACTCGCCCTTCGTGGCCGGTCTGTGGACCCTGCCGTGGGCCGTCATGCCGACGATCTGCGCGCCGTACGCGGGCAAGCTCATCCCCAAGGTGGGCGCCAGCAAGCTGATCGCCGCCGGTCTGGCGCTCGCCGCCGTCGGCCTGGCCTGGTGCGCCCTGATCTCCGACCCGGCCACCGCCGACTGGCAGATGGTGGTGCCGTACATGCTGTGCGGCATCGGCACCGGACTGATCTTCGCGCCGAGCGCGACCGTCGTGGTCACCTCGGTGCAGCCGCAGGACATCGGCAAGGCGTCCGGCACCAACGCCACCGTCCGCGAGATCGGCAGCGCCCTCGGCATCGCCGTCCTGACCACCGTCTTCACCAGCCGGGGCGGCAACTACCAGTCGCCGGCGGCCTTCACCGACGCCATCATCCCGGGCCTGTGGATCTGCGTCGTGGTGCTGCTGGCCGGCGGCGCGCTGGCGCTCGGCATCCCGCCGCTCAAGCCGCCGGCCCCGGCCCCGGCGCCGGCCGCGAAGCCGCAGCCCGCCCTCGACTGACCACCCTTCCCGCCCCGCACCGCTCGGACCGCAAGGACCGCACGCACCACAAGGAGCACAACGCACATGGTCACCTTCACCGACCTCTACGCCGAGTACGGCGTGAAGTCCCCGCACGACCTGTTCGAGCGGCTGCGCGAACAGCGCCCGCTGTTCCAGGTCGAGCTGCCCAACGGGGTGCCGCTGTGGCTGGTCACCCGGTACGCGGACTGCCGGGCGGGCCTCGGCGACGCCCGGCTGTCCAACCGGATCGGCACCCGGATCGTCGCCAAGGACGTGCTGCCCGCCGAGATCCGCGCCAGCATGGGCACCCACATGCTGCGGGTCGACGGCACCGACCACACCCGGCTGCGGCGGCTGGTGTCCTCGGTGTTCACGGCCAAGCGGATCGAACGGCTCCGGCCGATGATCGAGCAGATGACCAGCGACCTGCTGGACAAGATGGCCGCGCAGGAGCACCCGGACGCCATCCACGACCTGGCCTACCCGCTGCCCATGCAGGTCATCTGCGAACTGCTCGGCGTGCCCGTCGCCGACCACGAGCGCTTCCGCACCTGGTCCAACGCCTACCTCGCGGGCGTCGGCACCCAGAACTTCCCGGTCGACGTGGTCACCGAGTTCGTCCACTACGTCCGCGAGCTGGTCGAGCAGAAGCGGGCCGAACCGGACGACAAGCTGCTGTCCGCGATGATCTCCGCCCGGGACAACGAGGACCGGCTCGCCGAGAACGAGCTGACCTCGATGTGCTTCCTGCTCATCATCGCCGGCTACGAGACCACCGTGAACCTGCTCGGCAACGGCACCGCCCTGCTGCTCGCCGACCCCGAGCTGGCCGACCGGCTGCGCGCCGACCACGAGAGGATCCCGGCCGCCGTCGAGGAGTTCCTGCGCTACGAGAGCCCGGTGCCCGGCGCCAGCTTCCGGGTCGCCACCGAGACCCTGGAACTGGGCGGACAGACCATCAAGGAGGGCGAACTGGTCCTCATCTCCCTGCTGTCCGCCAACCGCGACGAGCAGGTCTTCGACGACTCGATGACCTTCGACGCCGAGCGCACCCCCAACCAGCACATGGCTTTCGGCTACGGCATCCACTACTGCCTGGGCGCCCCGCTGGCCCGGCTGGAGGCCCACATCGCCTTCCGCCAGCTGCTGGAACGCTTCCCGAAGATGGAGCGCCTGGACCCGTCGGCCGAGCTGAAGTGGCGGCCCGGACTGGTGATGCGCGGTCTGACCGAACTGCCGGTGAAGCTCGGTCAGTAGACACCCCGGGCGGTCCCCCCGCGAGACCGCCCACGGCGGTGGCCGGCCGGCACGGCCACCGCCGCCGGAACCTGAACCCCCTAGCCCCACGGGAGTCTGTGGTGATAGCCGACCTGCTGGCCGCGATCGAGTCGCCCGACGCGGCGGCCCGCGACTTCGCGTCCCTGCCGGTACCGGAGTCCTACCGGGCCGCCGTGCTGCTCAAGGACGAGCAGCACATGTTCGACGGGCTGCCGCTCGCCGACCGGCAGCCCGCCAAGGCCCTGCACCTGAAGGACGTACCGACCCCGGAGCCCGGCCCCGGCGAGGCCCTGGTCGCCGTCATGGCCAGCTCCGTCAACTACAACACGGTGTGGAGCGCGCTGTTCTCGCCCGTGCCGACCTTCGCCTTCCTCGAACGCTACGCCCGCACCGGCGGCCCGGCCGCCCGGCACGACCAGCCCTACCACGTGATCGGCTCCGACCTGTCCGGGGTCGTGCTGCGCACCGGCCCCGGAGTGCGCCGCTGGCAGCCCGGCGACCGGGTGGTCGCGCACTGCCTCTCCGTCGAGCTGGAGGACGCGGCGGGCCACGACGACACCATGCTCGACCCCGAGCAGCGGATCTGGGGGTTCGAGACCAACTTCGGCGGCCTGGCCCAGCTGGCGCTGGTGAAGGCCAACCAGCTGATGCCCAAGGCCGCCCACCTCACCTGGGAGGAGGCCGCCGCCCCCGGACTGGTCAACTCCACCGCCTACCGCCAGCTGGTCTCCCGCAACGGCGCGGGCATGAAGGTCGGCGACAACGTCCTCATCTGGGGCGCGGGCGGCGGCCTCGGCTCGTACGCCACCCAGTACGCGCTGGCGGGCGGCGCGGTGCCGATCTGTGTCGTCTCCAGCGAGCAGAAGGCGGAGATCTGCCGCGCCATGGGCGTCGAGGCGATCATCGACCGCAGCGCGGAGGACTACCGGTTCTGGCGCGACGAGCACACCCAGGACCAGCGCGAGTGGAAGCGGCTCGGCAAGCGCATCCGCGAACTGACCGGCGGCGAGGACGTCGACATCGTCTTCGAGCACCCCGGCCGCGAGACCTTCGGCGCCTCCGTCTACGTCACCCGCCGCGGCGGCACCATCGTCACCTGCGCCTCCACCTCCGGCTACCGGCACGAGTTCGACAACCGCTACCTGTGGATGCACCTCAAGCGGATCATCGGCTCCCACTTCGCCAACTACCGCGAGGCCTGGGAGGCCAACCGGCTCGTCACCAAGGGCCGCATCCACCCCACCCTCTCCCGCACCTACTCCCTCGCGGAGATCGGCCAGGCGGTGGACGACGTCCACGCCAACCGGCACCACGGCAAGGTCGGCGTGCTGTGCCTCGCCCCCGGCGAGGGGCTCGGCGTCACCGACCCCGAGCTGCGGGCCCGGCACGAGCCGGCCATCAACCGCTTCCGCACCGGCTGAGCGGGCCACCCGCCACCCGGCCCGACCCTCGCCCCCCACTCACAGATTGGCCGAGTTGCATGACCGACACCCCTCTCGCCCTGGAGTCCCTCGACTACCCGTTCGAGCGGCCCACGGCCCTGGAACCGTGTCCCCACTACAAGCGCCTGCGCGAGAGCTGCCCGGTGGCGGACATCCGGATGCCCAGCGGTGACCACGCCTTCCTGGTCACCGACTACGACGCGGTGCGCACCGTCCTCTCCGACGCCCGGTTCAGCCGGGCCGCCACCGCCCGGCCCGGCGCTCCCCGGATCGGCACCGAGCCGCAGAACGCCAAGAACCTGCTCAGCATGGACCCGCCGGAGCACACCCGGGTACGGCGACTGGTCTCGCGGGAGTTCACCGCCCGCCGGGTCGCCGCGCTCCGGCCGCGCATCCAGGCCTGCGCGGACGAGCTGCTGGACACGATGGAGCGGACCGGGTCCCCGGCCGACCTCGTCCCGGCCCTCGCCTTCCCGCTGCCCGTGACCGTCATCTGCGAACTGCTCGGGGTCCCGCTGGACGAGCGCGAGCAGATCGCCGAGTGGTCCGGCACCGTCCTGTCGACCGTCTCGCTGCCGGTCGAGCAGATCGTCGCCGCCCACACCGGGCTGGCCGGCTACCTGGGCGGCCTGATCGCCGCCAAGCGCGAAAAGCCGGGCGACGACCTGCTGTCCGCCCTCGTGTCGATCCACGAGGAGGACGCCGAACGCCTGGACGAGGAGGAGCTGCTGCACCTGGCGATCACCCTCCTGATCGCCGGGCACGAGACGACCACCAACCAGATCGGCAACAGCGTCCTCGCGCTGCTCACCCACCCCGAGCAGTTCGAGGCGGTCCGCCGCGACCCCGGGGCGGTCCCCGCCGCCGTGGAGGAGCTGCTGCGGTTCGTCCCGCCGGGCGACGAGGCGACCCTGCGCATCGCCACCGAGGACGTGCGGCTGGGCGACACCCTCGTCCCGGCGGGCACCGCGGTCCTCGCCTCGCTGGCCTCCGCCAACCGCGACGCCGGCCACTTCACCGCGCCCGACACCCTCGACACCGCCCGCGTCCCCGACGCCCAGCACCTGACGTTCGGCTACGGCATCCACTACTGCCTCGGCGCCGGACTCGCCCGTCTGGAGCTGGAGATCGCCATCGGCAGCCTGCTGCGCAGGTTCCCCACGCTGCGACTGGACATCCCGGCCGACCAGGTACCGCGCTCCGCGGGCCGCCTGATCCACGGCGTCACGTCCCTGCCGGTGGCCTGGTAACCCCGCCCCCGCCACGGCGCCGCCCCTCCCGGCGCGGTGGCACCCGGCCCCCCCCCCGGGCCGAACGCTCTGGGCGCGCCCCGGCCCGACTATGCTCACCTCATGCCGGAGGCCGTAACCAGGGCCGCACCGCCATCGACGGACTGCCGGGGGCTTGGGAAGATGCTGCGACAGGTCACTGCCACCCGCTACGTCGCACCCCTGCACTCCGGCGGCTCCGTCCCCGGAGTCGTCGAGGCCGATGATCTCGGGACGTATGTCGTCAAGTTCACCGGCTCGGCGCAGGGGCACAAGGCGCTGGTCGCGGAGGTGATCGTCGGGGAGCTGGCCCGCGCGCTCGGGCTGCGCTTTCCCGAGCTGGTGCTCGTGCACTTCGACCCGGCCGTCGCCGAGGCCGAGCCGCACCAGGAGGTGCGGGACCTGCACAGTGCGAGCGCCGGGGTCAACCTGGGCATGGACTATCTGCCGGGCGCCCGGGACCTCACCCCGGAGATCGCGCCGCACTTCCCGGTGGACCCGCTGGAGGCGGGCCGGATCGTCTGGCTGGACGCGCTGACCGTCAACGTGGACCGTACGGTGCACAGCTCCAACCTGATGGTCTGGCCCACGTTCGGCACCGCGCAGCCGCGGCTGTGGCTCATCGACCACGGCGCCGCCCTGGTCTTCCACCACCGCTGGGACACCACCACCCCGGGCAAGAGGTACGACTTCCGGCACCACGCCCTCGGGCAGTACGGCCCCGATGTGCGCGCCGCGGACGCGGAACTGGCGCCGCTGGTGACCGAGGAGCTGCTGCGCGGGATCGTCGCCGAGGTCCCGGACGCCTGGCTGGCCGAGGACGCCGGCTTCGCCGGTCCTGACGACGTGCGCGCGGCCTATGTCGACTACCTCCTCGCCCGGCTGGACCGCTCGGCGGAGTGGCTGCCCACGGACTTCCCGGGCCGGGAGCAGCTGGCGGCGGAGGAGGCGGCCCGTGCGCGGCAGACCCGGGCGGGCCGCCCCGACTGGCTCAAGCACGTCCCCGACCTGCACGGCAAGCCCGCGGCGGAGCGGGACTGGTCGGGCCACCTGGGCTGAACGCGCCCGAGCGGCCCCGGGAGGTTCCCGGAGCCGCTCGGCGAGACCGGTGCGTCAGCCCTTGAGCTGCTCGTAGGCGGGCAGGGTGAGGAAGTCGGCGTAGTCCTCGTCCAGGGAGACCTTCAGCAGCAGGTCGTGCGCCTCCTGCCAGTGGCCGGCGGCGAAGGCGGCCTCGCCGATCTCCTTGCGGATGGCGTCCAGCTCCTCGGCGGCCACCTTGCGGGCCAGCTCCGGGGTGGCCTTGTCGCCGTTCTCGAACTCGACACCCGCGTTGATCCACTGCCAGATCTGCGAGCGGGAGATCTCGGCGGTGGCCGCGTCCTCCATCAGGTTGAAGATGGCGACCGCGCCGAGACCGCGCAGCCAGGCCTCGATGTAGCGGATGCCGACCTGGACGGCGTTGACGAGACCGTGGTACGTCGGCTTCGCGTCCAGCGAGTCGATCGCGATGAGGTCGGCGGCCTCGACGTGCACGTCCTCGCGCAGCCGGTCCTTCTGGTTCGGCCGGTCCCCGAGGACCTTGTCGAAGGACTCCATGGCGATCGGGACCAGGTCGGGGTGGGCGACCCAGGAGCCGTCGAAACCGTCGTTCGCCTCGCGGTCCTTGTCGGCGCGGACCTTCTCGAAGGCGACCTTGTTGACCTCGGCGTCGCGCCGGGAGGGGATGAACGCGGCCATGCCGCCGATCGCGTGCGCGCCGCGCTTGTGGCAGGTGCGCACGAGGAGTTCGGTGTACGCCCGCATGAACGGGGCCGTCATCGTGACCGCGTTGCGGTCCGGCAGGACGAACCTGGCGCCGCCGTCCCGGAAGTTCTTCACGATGGAGAACAGGTAGTCCCAGCGGCCGGCGTTCAGCCCCGAGGCGTGGTCGCGGAGTTCGTAGAGGATCTCCTCCATCTCGTACGCGGCAGTGATGGTCTCGATCAGGACGGTGGCGCGGATGGTGCCCTGCGGGATGCCGACGTAGTCCTGCGCGAAGACGAACACGTCGTTCCAGAGGCGGGCCTCCAGGTGCGACTCCGTCTTCGGCAGGTAGAAGTACGGGCCCTTGCCGAGGTCCAGCAGCCGCTGGGCGTTGTGGAAGAAGTAGAGGCCGAAGTCGACGAAGGCGCCGGGGACGGGGCGGCCGTCGGCGTCGACCAGGTGGCGCTCGTCCAGGTGCCAGCCGCGCGGGCGCATGACGACCGTCGCCAGCTCCTCGTTCGGCCGCAGGGCGTACGACTTGCCGGTGCGCTCGTCGGTGAAGTCGATGTTCCGGGTGTAGGCGTCCGTCAGGTTGAGCTGGCCGAGGACCACGTTCTCCCAGGTGGGCGCGGAGGCGTCCTCGAAGTCGGCGAGCCAGACCTTCGCGCCCGAGTTGAGCGCGTTGATGGTCATCTTGCGGTCGGTGGGGCCGGTGATCTCGACGCGCCGGTCGTTCAGCGCGGCCGGGGCCGGGGCGACCTTCCAGGAGTCGTCCGCGCGGATCGCGGCGGTCTCCGGGAGGAAGTCGAGCGTGCAGGTGCGGGCGATCTCGGCGCGGCGCTCGGCGCGGCGGGCGAGGAGTTCGTCACGGCGCGGGGTGAACCGCCGGTGCAGCTCTGCCACGAAGGCGAGCGCCGCGTCCGTGAGGACCTCTTCCTGCCGGGGCAGAGGCTCGGCGTCGACGATGGCCAGCGGGGACGGCGCTGGTGCGGACATGAGCTGTCACTTCCTTCAGCGGTGGCACCAAGTGCCAAGAGGCACGAATAGGGCGAACAGCGCCAGCGATGGGGGTCCCCCCGCTCGAGCGGAGCCGAGAGTGGGGGAGGTCAGGCGCTTCTGAACAGTGGATAGTAGTTTCCTCATCGTGGAACTTCAATGGTTTGTTGATGTCGAGATTCTCTGAGTCGAGGGAAGGTGGCGCCCGGTGCCACCCCGCTCACTCAAGGTGGCGCAGGTCGGCCTCGGTGTCGATGTCGTACGGCTCGGCCACGTCCGCGCACTCCACCAGCCGGATCCCGCCCTCGTGCTGCTTCAGGTAGGCGCGCGCCCCGCGGTCCCCGGTGGCGGTGGCCGCGATCCCCGCCCAGTGGGCCGCGCCGAACAGCACGGGATGCCCGCGCACCCCGTCGTAGGCCGCGGAGACCAGCGATTTCTCGCCCTCGTACGCGGCCAGCACCCGGGCCACCGCCGCCGCGCCGATCCCGGGCTGGTCCACCAGGCTCACCAGCGCCGCGCCGGCCCCCGTACCGGCGAGCGAGTCCAGTCCGGCGCGCAGCGAGGAGCCCATGCCCTCGTCCCAGGCGGGGTTGTCCACCAGTACGCAGCCGGTCAGCTCGGCGCGTTCCCGGACCTCCTCGGCCCGCGCGCCCAGCACCACGTGGATGCGCCCGCAGCCGGCCGCCCGCAGGGTGCCGACCGCGTGTTCGACCAGCGGGCGCCCCCGGTGCGCCAGCAGCGCCTTGGGCCGTCCGCCGAGCCGTCGTCCGCCGCCGGCGGCGAGCACCAGCCCGGCGACGCCCTCGTACCCGTCGTGCCCCTCGATCTCCGTCATGGCTCCTGCATACCCGACGGCGGCCGCGGCGGCCTGTTCCCTTGGGCTGAATTTCGGTCCGCGCTGTGGCGCTCCCGGGCCCGGTGGCGTTTACTGACCCGCGCACGACGGCGTGGTGAGGGGAGGGCCGGGTTGCGGAGTCTTGGGCAGAGGCCGGTGACCGGCAGCGACGAGGACCCGAGAGTGGCGGAGCTGCGGACCGCGGTGTCCCGCCTGCGCCGCGAACTCGCCGCGTTACCGGCGGACTTCCCCGACCGGGCGATAGCCGAGGACGAACTGGCGGCCCTGGCGGCGATGGCCGCGGACGGCGCGCCCGAGATACCGCGGCTGCGCGGCTCCCTGCTGCTGATCGCGGGGGCGATCGGCTCGGTGAGCGCGCTGGCGCGGGGGCTGCGGGAGGTCCGCGAGGCGGTGAACCTGTTCGGCCCGCCGCCGCACCGCTGACCTCTGTGCCCCCACGATGCGACAAGGCGCCGCCCGGTGCACCGGGCGGCGCCCTGCCGGACGGTCTCAGGCCCCCGAACTGGCCAGCGCCTGGGACAGTTCCCTGGCCACCTGCTGGAGCACCGGCACGATCTTGTCCGTCGCGGCCTCGGTGACCCGCCCGGCCGGCCCGGAGATGGAGATGGCGGCGGCCGTGGGGGAGTCCGGCACGGAGACCGCCAGGCAGCGCACCCCGATCTCCTGCTCGTTGTCGTCGACGGCGTAACCGGCCTGCCGTACCTCGTCCAGCGCCGCCAGGAACGCCTCGGGTGTGGTGATCGTCTTCTCCGTGGCCGCGGGCATCCCGGTGCGCGCCAGCAGCGCCCGCACCTCGTCGTCCGCCACCCCGGCCAGCAGCGCCTTGCCCACCCCGGTGGAGTGCGGCAGGACCCGCCGTCCCACCTCGGTGAACATCCGCATCGAGTGCTTCGACGGCACCTGGGCCACGTAGACGATCTCGTCGCCGTCCAGCAGCGCCATGTTCGCCGTCTCGCCGGTCTCCTCGACCAGCCGCGCGAGATAGGGCCGCGCCCAGGTGCCCAGCAGCCGGGACGCCGACTCGCCGAGCCGGATCAGCCGGGGGCCGAGCGCGTACCGCCGGTTCGGCTGCTGCCGGACGTACCCGCACGCGACCAGCGTGCGCATCAGCCGGTGGATGGTGGGCAGCGGCAGGCCGCTGGTCGCGGACAGTTCGCTGAGACCCACCTCGCCGCCCGCGTCCGCCATCCGCTCGAGCAGGTCGAAGGCGCGCTCGAGGGACTGGACCCCGCCTCCGTTGGCGGACTTGGCGGCGTCGGTGGTGCTGGCGCTGGACGTCGGCACGGCGCGTTCCTTTCGGGGCTGGCGGGAGGGCAGAAGCCTACCCGGCGGCCGGTTGACTCCCCGCTTGTACGTAGCTACGTTCTGCTTGCTGGAATTCTAATTCCGCTTTGTGGAAACGTCCAGACCGTAGGCGGAATGACCGCTGCCCAGAAGTGTGCCTCTTGACGGCGACAGGGCGGGAGTGAAGACTCCTTCAACAGAACGTTGAATTCCGTTACGTGGGTGTAAATCCCGTTTTCCTGGGCGTAAAACGGCGGTACAGAGAGGGGTTCGGGTGTCCGAGGCTGAACTGGTGCTGCGCTCGACGCGCGTCATCACTCCGGAAGGGACACGGGCCGCCACGGTCACCGTGGCCGCCGGGAAGATCACGGCCGTACTGCCGTACGACGCCGAGGTCCCCGCCACGGCGCGCCTGGAGGACCTCGGCGACCAGGTGCTGCTGCCCGGCCTGGTCGACACCCATGTCCATGTGAACGACCCGGGCCGCACCGAGTGGGAGGGCTTCTGGACCGCCACCCGCGCGGCGGCGGCCGGCGGCATCACCACCCTGGTCGACATGCCGCTCAACTCCCTGCCGCCGACCACCACGGTCGAGCACCTGCGGATCAAGCAGGACGTGGCCCGGGACAAGGCGCACATCGACGTCGGCTTCTGGGGCGGCGCCCTGCCGGACAACGTCAAGGACCTGCGCCCGCTGCACGACGCCGGGGTCTTCGGCTTCAAGGCCTTCCTGTCGCCGTCCGGCGTGGACGAGTTCCCGCACCTCGACCAGGACCAGCTCGCCCAGTCCCTGGCGGAGATCGCCGGCTTCGACGGCCTGCTGATCGTGCACGCCGAGGACCCGCACCACCTGGCGGCGGCCCCGCAGCACGGCGGCCCCCGGTACGCCGACTTCCTCGCCTCCCGCCCGCGCGACGCCGAGGACACGGCCATCGCCGCCCTGATCGCGCAGGCCCGCCGGCTCCGGGCGCGTGTGCACGTGCTGCACCTGTCCTCCAGCGACGCCCTCCCGCTGATCCGCGCCGCCCGCGCGGAGGGGGTGCGGATCACCGTGGAGACCTGCCCGCACTACCTCACCCTCACCGCCGAGGAAGTCCCCGACGGGGCCAGCGAGTTCAAGTGCTGCCCGCCGATCCGCGAGGCCGCCAACCAGGACCTGCTCTGGGAGGCCCTCGCCGACGGCACCATCGACTGCGTGGTCACCGACCACTCGCCCTCCACCGCCGACCTGAAGACCGCCGACTTCGCCACCGCCTGGGGCGGGATCTCCGGCCTCCAGCTGAGCCTGTCCGCCGTGTGGACCGCGGCCCGGGAACGCGGGTACGGCCTGGAGGACGTCGTCCGCTGGATGTCCACGCGGACGGCCGCCCTCGTCGGCCTGGACGCCAAGGGCGCCATCGAGGCCGGCCGGGACGCCGACTTCGCCGTCCTCGCCCCCGACGAGACCTTCACCGTCGACCCGGCCGGCCTCCAGCACCGCAACCGGGTCACCGCCTACGCCGGCAAGACCCTGTACGGCGTCGTGAAGTCCACCTGGCTGCGCGGCGAACGCATCGTCGTGGACGGCGAGTTCACCGAGCCGAAGGGCACCCTGCTCGCCCGGCCCCAGTAAGCCACCCCCGCATCCGCAACCGGCCGACTCCCCGAAAGGACCCCCTGATCACCGTGACGGCGATACCAAGCTTCACCGGCGACGCGAACCCCTACGGAGGCGGCGACCCGTACGCGGACTACCGCACCGCCGGCTTCCCCTTCACCCAGTACGTCAACCTCGCCGACCGGCAGCTCGGCGCCGGTGTCATCGCCGCCAACGACGAGTTCTTCGCCCAGCGGGAGAACCTGCTGGTCCCCGAGCCGGCCGAGTTCGACCCCGAGCACTTCGGCCACAAGGGCAAGATCATGGACGGCTGGGAGACCCGCCGCCGCCGCGGCGTCTCCGCCGAGCACCCGTGGCCGACCGCCGAGGACCACGACTGGGCGCTGGTCCGGCTCGGCGCGCCGGGCGTCGTCCGCGGGATCGTCGTCGACACCGCCCACTTCCGCGGCAACTACCCGCAGGCGGTCTCCGTCGAAGGCGCGTCCGTACCGGGCTCGCCGTCCCCGGAGGAGCTGCTCGGCGACGACGTGAAGTGGACGACCCTCGTCCCGCGCACCGCGGTCGGCGGCCACGCGGCGAACGGCTTCGCCGTCTCCGTCGAGCAGAGCTTCACCCACCTGCGCGTCAACCAGCACCCCGACGGCGGCATCGCCCGGCTGCGGGTGTACGGCGAGGTCGTGCCGGACCCGCGGTGGCTGGCGGCGCTCGGCACCTTCGACGTGGTCGCGCTGGAGAACGGCGGCCGGGTCGAGGACGCCTCCAACCTCTTCTACTCCCCGGCCACCAACACCATCCAGCCGGGCCGCTCCCGCAAGATGGACGACGGCTGGGAGACCCGCCGCCGCCGGGACCAGGGCAACGACTGGATCCGCTACCAGCTGGTGGCGCAGTCCCAGATCCGCGCGGTCGAGATCGACACCGCCTACCTCAAGGGCAACAGCGCCGGCTGGGCGTCGGTGTCCGTACGGGACGGCGAGGACGGCGACTGGACCGAGATCCTGCCGCGCACCCGCCTCCAGCCCGACACCAACCACCGGTTCGTCCTCGCGGCCCCGGCCGTCGGCACGCACGCGCGGATCGACATCTTCCCCGACGGCGGCATCTCCCGCCTGCGGCTGTTCGGCTCCCTGACCGAGGACGGCGCCGCCCGGCTGACCGCCCGTCACCAGGAGCTGGGCGGCTGACCCGCCCCCACGCGCGCGCGTGGGGCGCACCCGGCCTGGACAGCACCGGTGCGCCCCACGTGTGCCTCAGGCGGCGTGACCGCCGTCGACGGAGAACTCCGCGCCCGTCACATAAGCTGCCTCCGGGCCCGCCAGGTAGGCCACCATCGACGCGACCTCGTCGGCCGTGCCGAAGCGTCCCAGGGCGGTCAGCTCCCGCTGGCCGTCGGCGTACGGCCCGTCCGCCGGGTTCATGTCCGTGTCGACCGGCCCCGGACGGACCAGGTTCGCCGTGATCCCGCGCCCGCCCAGCTCCCGGGCCAGGCCCCTGTTCAGCCCGGTCAGCGCCGCCTTGCTCATCGCGTACAGCGTCACACCCGGCCCCTGGACCCGCTGGGTCACACAGCTGCCGATCGTGACGATCCGGCCGCCGGACGGCATCCGCGCGGCCGCAGCCTGCGCGGTCAGGAACACACCGCGCACGTTCACCGCGAGGACCCGGTCGACGTCCGCCGGGGTGAGCGTCTCCAGCGGGCCCAGCAGCCCCACGCCCGCGTTGTTCACCAGCACGTCGAGCCGGCCGTACTCCGCGGCCGCGCGCTCCACCGCGCCCGCCGCCTGCCCGGGGTCCGCCGCGTCGGCGCGCAGCGCCACCGCCCCGCGCCCCAGCGCCCGCACGGCCCGGACCACGTCCGCGGCCGCCCGTTCGTCCTGCACATACGTCACCGCCACGTCCGCGCCCGCGCGCGCGAGCCGCAGCGCGACCGCCGCGCCGATGCCCCGGCTGCCGCCGGTCACCAGCGCCACCCTGCCGTGCAGCGCGGCCCCCGCGCCCCGCCCCGTCTCGCGGCCTGCTTCCCGCTCTGCTTCTTCTGCTGTCATGCCCCCATCCCAGCCGCCCCGCCGCCGCCCCGCCGGCGGCGAACGGACACCGACCTGGCCGGGCGCGGAACTCTCCGCCCCGCCTCCCGCGTTCTCCCCGTGTGACCCTTCAGCAAGAGATCGTCGGCAACGCCATGCAGATGGCGGTCGTCAACCTGCACCCCGGCCAGACCGTGTACTGCGAGGCCGGAAAGTTCCTGTTCAAGACCACGAACGTGACCATGGAGACGCGTCTGTCCAGCCCATCCGGCAACGGCGGGCAGCAGGCACAGGGCGGCTCGGGCGGCGGCATGGGCGGCCTGCTCCGCCAGGCCATGGGCACCGCAATGCAGGTCGGTCAGCGCATGCTGGCCGGCGAGTCGCTCGCCTTCCAGTACTTCACCGCCCAGGGCGGTCAGGGCACGGTCGGCTTCGCGGGCGTGCTGCCCGGCGAGATGCGCGCCCTGGAACTCGACGGCCACCGCGCCTGGTTCGCCGAGAAGGACGCCTTCGTGGCCGCCGAGTCCAGCGTGGAGTTCGGCATCGCCTTCGCCGGCGGCCGCACCGGCATGAGCGGCGGCGAGGGCTTCATCCTGGAGAAGTTCACCGGGCACGGCACCGTGATCATCGCCGGCGCGGGCAACTTCATCGACCTGAACCCGGCGGACTTCGGCGGCCGCATCGAGGTCGACACCGGCTGTGTGGTCGCCTTCGAGGAGGGCATCCAGTACGGCGTCCAGCGCGTCGGCGGCCTCAACCGCCAGGGAATCATGAACGCCGTCTTCGGCGGCGAGGGCCTGTCCCTGGCCACCCTGGAGGGCAACGGCCGGGTGATCCTCCAGTCGATGACCATCGAGAGCCTCGCCAACGCCCTGAAGAAGGCCCAGGGCGGCGACAAGCAGGGCCCGACCGGCGGACTCTTCTCGACTCACGCGGGCTGAACCGATGAGTTGCGGGTGCGCGCGGGGTCTGAGCTGATGACAGAACAGACCCCGCACCCGGAAGAAGGCACCCGTCATGGGCAAGCTCGTCTCCACCCTCTTCGTCACCCTCGACGGCGTCTACCAGGCCCCCGGTGGCCCGCAGGAGGACACCAGCGGCGGCTTCACCCACGGCGGCTGGAGCTTCCCGTTCGGTGACGAGGACTTCGGCCGCTTCGTCACCGAGTCCTTCGACCGCGCCGGCGCCTTCCTGCTGGGCCGCCGTACGTACGACATCTTCGCCTCCTACTGGCCGAAGATGACCGACCCGACCGACCCGATCGCCTCCCGGCTCAACGGACTTCCGAAGTACGTCGTCTCCAGCACCCTCCAGGCACCCGGCTGGTCCGGCACCACCGTCGTCTCCGGCGACCTCGCCAAGGAGGTCCAGTCCCTCAAGGAGCGCACCGACGGCGAGCTCCAGGTCCACGGCAGCGGCGCCCTGGTCCGGTCCCTGCTGGACCTCCGGCTCGTGGACACCCTGCACCTGATGACCTTCCCGGTCGTCCTCGGCACCGGCCGCCGCGCGTTCCCGGAGGGCACGGTCCCCACCCGCTTCCGGCGCACCGGCGGCCGCATCACCGGTACCGGCGTCTCCATCCAGTCGTACGACGTGGCGGGCGAGCCCGAGTACGGCTCCTTCTGAGCAGCGAGGGGCCGCGGAAATACCAGGGGCGGGCGGCGCTCTCCCGCCAGTAGCATGATCGCGCCCTGTGCGAGCCGACGGCGTCTTTGCACTCCGTGCCTCACACCGGGAGAGCCGCCGCATGTCCACCACGACCGCCGTACCGGGCGCCGTCCTCGCGCCGCGCCGTACCTGGCAGACCGACCTGCCCCTGCTGCTCGTCGCGGTCTGCTGGGGCGCCAGCTACCTCGCGGCGAAGGACATCACCACCGCCCGTACCGTCCTCGCCGTCCTGGTGCTGCGGTTCGCGCTCGCGGTGCCGGTCCTCGCCGTCGCCGGCCGCCGCGCCCTGCGTGCCCTCACCGGCGCCCAGTGGCGCGGAGCGGCCCTGCTCGGGCTGGTGCTGAGCGGCATCTTCCTGCTGGAGACCTACGGGGTGGTGCACACCTCGGCCACCAACGCGGGCCTGGTCATCAGCCTCACCATGATCTTCACCCCGCTCGCCGAGGCCGCCGTCACCCGTACCCGGCCCACCCCGGCCTTCCTCGGCGCGGCCGCCCTGTCGGTGCTCGGCGTGGTGCTGCTCACCCAGGGCGCCGGTTTCACCCGGCCGGGCACCGGCGACCTGCTGATGCTGCTGGCCGCCCTCGCGCGCACGGTGCACGTCCTCGCGATGTCCCGGCTCAAGGCGGTCCGGGGCGCCGCCGCGCTGCCGCTCACCACGGTGCAGCTGGGCACTGCCGTCCTCGTCTTCGCCCTGCTCACGGCCGTCGGCGGCGGCCCGGCGCCGTGGACCGCGGCGGCGGACCTCGGCCCGGGTCAGTGGGCCGGGCTGCTCTTCCTGTCCGTCCTGTGCACGCTGTTCGCCTTCTTCGTCCAGATGTGGGCCGTACGCCGTACCTCGCCCTCCCGGGTCAGCCTGCTGCTCGGCACCGAGCCGCTGTGGGCCGCTGCGGCCGGCATCGCGCTGGGCGGCGACCGGCCCGGCCTGCTCGGCCTCACCGGAGGCGCCCTGGTGCTGCTGGGGACGGCGTGGGGGCGCCGCGCGTGACCGGCACCTCCTGAACCAGTGGCCCGGTGGATCCGGCGGCCGACCATCCGGCCGCGCACGGCCGAAGGCCCGGCGAGAGATCGCCGGGCCTTCGGGTGCGGTGCGGGCCGCTGGGTCAGCAGCCGAAGTCGATCAGGTTGAACGTCGCGTAGTGGTCGGAGGTGTAGTAGTCCTCCTGGTAGTCCTTACCGGTGACGATGCGGCGGGCGCCGCGGGTGGGGGAGCCCGGGGTGATGACCGTGTACTCGTGGTAGTAGCCGTACGACTCGCTGGGCAGGACGCCTTCCTTGTTGGAGAAGACGGTGCCGTCCTGGGAGTACGGGAAGGGGCCGCCCTGGTCGATCAGGTCCAGGGTGTCGTGGGCCTGCGAGGGCAGGGCGCTGTAGCAGATGCTGCCGACGGACGAGGTGGCGGCGTCCGCCGTGGTGGCGGAGACGGTGCCGCCCACGAGAAGGGCGGACAGGAGCGCGGCTGCGGCGCCGATACGCGAAGCGCGTGGGGGGAATCTCATGCCCTCATGATGACGCGCGTAGACGTTGGCATGTCAACGACAAAGTTGAAGAGTTTCCTTTCAAGTCACATGGGTTTCCCGGAAGTTAACCCGAGCTGCGGTGGCGGGCACCGAAGCGGCGTGCCGTACGTTGTCGGTGCACGGGGTGCTTGTCGTGGCCTCGGGGGACCTCAACGGGAGGATGGAACACAAGCATGGAACCAGTCGTCGACCTGGGGGAGTTCGGGGACACGCTGCTCAGCGACCCGCACACGGTGTACGCGCAGCTGCGTGAGCGGGGTCCGGTCCACCGGGTGCGGCCCCCGGGCGCGGAAGAGGGCTACACGGCCTGGCTCGTCGTCGGTTACGAGGAGGCCCGCGCCGCGCTCGCCGACCCCCGCCTGGGCAAGGATCCCAGCAAGATCGGCGTGTCCATCGTCGACACGGACATGGTCGGCCGGCACATGCTCATCACCGACCCGCCGCAGCACACCCGGCTGCGCTCGCTGGTTTCGCGCGCGTTCACCGCGCGCCGGATCGAGCAACTGCGCCCGCGCATCCAGCGCATCACCGACGACCTGCTGGACGAGATGCTCCCGGCCGGCCGCGGGGACCTCATCGGTTCCCTGGCCTACCCGCTGCCCATCACCGTCATCTGCGAACTGCTCGGCGTGCCCGAGATCGACCGCGAGGAGTTCCGCAAGCTCTCGACGGAGACGGTCGCGCCGACCAGCCCGGAGAGCGAGCAGGCGGCCATCGCGCGCCTCGGCGAGTTCCTCACCGGCCTGATCGAGGACAAGAGCGCCGGCGGTCCCTCCGACGACCTGCTCGGCGATCTCATCCGCACCACCGCCGAGGACGGCGACCGGCTCTCTGCCTCGGAACTGCGCGGCATGGCCTTCCTGTTGCTGATCGCGGGCCACGAGACCACCGTCAACCTCATCGGCAACGGCGTCCTCGCCCTGCTCAGCCACCCCGACCAACTCGCCGCCCTGCGCGCCGACAGGGGCCTGCTGGACGGCGCGATCGAGGAGATGCTGCGCTACGAAGGGCCGGTGCACACCGCCACCTTCCGGTTCGCGGCCGAGCCCCTGGAGATCGGCGGCGTCCCCATCGGCCGCAATGAGCACGTGATGATCGGCCTCACCGCCGCCCAGCGCGACGGCGCCCGGTTCGCCGAGCCGGACCGCTTCGACATCCGCCGCGACAGCCGCGGCCACCTCGCCTTCGGCCATGGCATCCACTTCTGCCTGGGCGCACCGCTGGCCCGGCTGGAGGGCCGGATCGCGATCGGCAGCCTCCTGGAGCGCGCCCCCGGCCTGACCCTGGACGGCGCGCCGGGCGAGTGGCTGCCGGGCCTGCTGATGCGGGGGGTGCGCAGCCTGCCGGTGCGCTGGTGAGCGGGGCCGGGCGGGCGGTCGTACCACGGCCGCGCCCGGGTCCGGCAGCTCCCTGAGCGGGGTCGGCCGTATGCCCGGCTGCGCCCGGTCCGGGATCTCCGTGCGCGGGGTCGGTCGTACGACGGTTGTGCCCGGGTCCGGGATTTCCGTGCGCGGGGTCGGTCGTATGCCCGGCCGCGCCCGGTGGGAGATCTCCGTGGGCGGGATCAGCCGTACGACGGCCGCGGACGGTCCGGGATCTCCGTGAGCGGCACCGGGCGCCGTTCCCGCCGGGAGACCTCGCAGGCCTCGGCGATCCGCAGCGCCTGCAAGGCCTCCCGGCCGTCGCACGGATTGGGCCGCTCGCCGCGCACCACATCGACGAACGCGTTCAGCTCGGCCTCGTAGGCGTGCCCGAACCGCTCCAGGAAGCCGGTCCACGGCTTGTCCGCGGGCGGCGGCCCGGTCGGCTCGGTGGAGGCGAGCGGCGTACGGTCGTCCAGCCCGACCACGACCGTGTCCCGCTCCCCGGCCAGCTCCATGCGGACGTCGTAGCCGGCGCCGTTCAGCCGGGTCGCCGTCGCCGTGGCCAGGGTGCCGTCGTCCAGCGTGAGCAGCGCCGCGCCGGTGGCGACGTCTCCGGTGTCCTGGAACAGCGGCAGGCCGCCGTCCGAGCCGGTGGCGTACACCTCGGTCACCTCGCGGCCGGTCACCCACCGCAGCACATCGGCGTCCTGGATCAGCGTGTCCCGGAACAGCCCGCCGGACACCGCCAGCCACTCGGCCGGCGGCGGGGTCTGGTCGCAGCTCATGACCCGGACGGTGTGCAGCCGGCCGAGCCGTCCGTCGCGCACGGCCTCGCGCGCCCCGGTGTACCCGGCGTCGAACCGTCGCTGGAAGCCCATCTGAAGGACCGTCCCGGCCGCCTCCACCTCGGCCAGCGCCTGCAAGGTGCCCGGCAGGTCCAGCGCGATGGGCTTCTCGCAGAAGACCGGCAGCCCGGAGCGGGCCGCCCGGCCGATCAGCTCGGCGTGGGCCGCCGTCGCCGTGGTGATCACCACGGCGTCCACGCCCCACCGGTAGATCTCGTCCACCCCCGGCGCCGCGGTCTCGCCCAGCCGGTGCGCCAGCGCTTGCGCCCGCACCGGATCCGCGTCCGTGAGGATCAGGGACCCGACCTCGCGGTGACGGCTGAGCGTCCTGGCGTGAAGGGTGCCGATGCGGCCCGTACCGATGACCCCGATGCGCATGGAAACAAAGTGAGGGCGAACCCCGTACCCTGTCAATGCAAATGTCCGGACAATCGGACTTCACAACTTCCCGTCAACCATGCACGGGGTTACGCTCGGCCCCGTGCCGAAACCAGATGTGGACCCGACCGTGTCGCTCGACCTCCGCGTGGACCGAAGCTCCCCGGTGCCCCTGTACTTCCAGCTCTCCCAGCAGCTGGAGGCCGCCATCGAGCACGGCAGCCTCACCCCGGGCAGCCTGCTGGGCAACGAGATCGAGCTGGCCGCCCGGCTCGGCCTGTCCCGGCCGACCGTCCGCCAGGCCATCCAGTCGCTCGTCGACAAGGGACTCCTCGTGCGCCGCCGGGGCGTGGGCACACAGGTCGTGCACAGCCAGGTCAAGCGCCCGCTGGAGCTGAGCAGCCTCTACGACGACCTGGAGGCGGCCGGCCAGCGCCCCGCGACCAAGGTGCTGGTCAACACCGTCGTCCCGGCCTCCGCCACGGTCGCCGCCGCCCTCGCCGTCGCCGAGGGCAGCGATGTGCACCGCATCGAGCGGCTGCGCCTCGCGCACGGCGAACCCATGGCCTACCTGGTCAACCATCTCCCGCCCGGGCTGCTCGACCTGGACACCGACCAGCTGGAGGCCACCGGCCTGTACCGGCTGATGCGCTCGGCGGGCATCACCCTGCACAGCGCCCGCCAGTCCATCGGCGCCCGCGGCGCCACCGCCGCCGAGGCCGAGCGGCTCACCGAACCCGAGGGCGCCCCGCTGCTCACCATGCAGCGCACCACCTTCGACGACACCGGACGCGCGGTCGAGTTCGGCGACCACATCTACCGCCCCGCGCGCTACTCCTTCGAGTTCCAGCTGCTCGTCCGCCCTTGACGACCGCCCCGGCCTTCGTCCCAATGTCCGGACAATGTGACCGGTGAGGGCCGACCCGGTCGTGTCATGGGTGTTCCCTGTGTTCGATACTGAAGTGTTTGGGGCTGGTGAGGTCGCCGCCGGACTGTGCCGACGGTGAGATCGCCCGCCCCTCACGCACGTCGGAGCAGAACAAGAGCACAGGAAGAAGGGCACGGCCTCGTGGCACGGTTTCGGACCTGGGTAGGCATAGCGCTGGCGGGGGCACTCTCCGTGTCCCTGGCCGGGTGCAGCAGCACCGGCGGCAAGCGGGCGGAGGACGCCCGCAAGGCGGCCGCGGCCCAGGGGCGGGCGGCGGTGAACACCCCCCGCTGGACCTTCGCGATGATCACGCACTCGGGAGACGGCGACACCTTCTGGGACATCGTGCAGAGCGGCGCCAAGCAGGCCGCCGTCAAGGACAACATCAACTTCCTGTACTCGCACGACGACGACGCCCAGCAGCAGGCCCAGCTCGTCGACGCGGCGGTCGACAAGAAGGTCGACGGCATCATCCTCACCCTCGCCAAGCCGGACGCCATGAAGGCCGCCGTCGCCCGCGCCGAGAAGGCCGGCATCCCGGTGATCACGGTCAACTCCGGATCCGAGGAGTCCAAGGCCTTCGGCGCCCTCGTCCACATCGGCCAGGACGAGACCGTGGCCGGCGAGGCCGTCGGCGACGAGCTGAACCGGCGCGGCCGCAAGAAGGCCCTGTGCGTACTGCACGAGCAGGGCAACGTCGGCCACGAGCAGCGCTGCGACGGCGTCGCCAAGACCTTCCACGGCACCCTGCAGAAGCTCTACGTCAACGGCACCAACATGCCCGACGTCCAGTCCGCCGTCGAGGCCAAGCTCCAGGCCGACAAGGACATCGACGCCGTCGTCACGCTCGGCGCGCCCTACGCGGACACCGCCGTGAAGGCCAAGGGCGACGCCGGCAGCAAGGCCGAGATCGACACCTTCGACCTCAACGCCAAGGTCGCGGCCGGCCTCCAGGACGGCACCCTCGGCTTCGCCGTCGACCAGCAGCCGTACCTCCAGGGCTACGAGGCGGTCGACCTGCTGTGGGCCTACAAGTACAACGGCGACGTCCTGGGCGGCGGCAAGCCGGTGCTGACCGGCCCGCAGATCATCACCAAGGACCAGGCCGCCACGCTGGCGAAGTACACCGAGCGGGGCACCCGATGAGCGCGGCCACCGACGACAAGATCCTGGACGAACGGCTGCTGCGCACCTCCGTGCCGCGCCGGCTGCTCTCCCGCCCGGAGCTGGGCTCGGTGGTCGGCGCCCTCGCGGTCTTCGTCTTCTTCGCCTGCGCCGCCGACGGCTTCCTGCGCGCCGCCAGCCTCAGCACGGTCCTGTACGCCTCCTCCACCATCGGGATCATGGCCGTACCCGTGGCCCTGCTGATGATCGGCGGCGAGTTCGACCTGTCGGCGGGCGTCCTGGTGACCTCGTCCGCGCTGGTCTCCTCGATGTTCAGCTACCAGATGACGGCCAACACCTGGGTCGGCGTCGGCGTCTCCCTCCTGGTCACCCTCGCCATCGGCGCCTTCAACGGCTTCATGCTCAGCCGCACCAAGCTGCCCAGCTTCATCATCACGCTGGGCACCTTCCTGATGCTGACCGGCATGAACCTCGGCTTCACCAAGCTGATCGACGGCACGGTCTCCACCAAGACCATCGCCGACATGGAGGGCTTCTCCAGCGCCCACGCCGTCTTCGCCTCGACGCTCACCGTCGGCGGCGTCGACATCAAGGTCACCATCCTGTGGTGGCTGGGCCTGGTCGCCCTCGGCTCCTGGATCCTGCTGCGCACCCGCGCCGGCAACTGGATCTTCGCCGTCGGCGGCAACGAGGACGCGGCCCGCGCGGTCGGCGTCCCCGTCGCCCGCACCAAGACCGGCCTCTACATGGGCGTCGCGTTCGGCGCCTGGATCTCCGGCCAGCACCTGCTCTTCTCCTTCGACGCCGTCCAGTCCGGCGAGGGCGTCGGCAACGAGCTGATCTACATCATCGCGGCCGTCATCGGCGGCTGTCTGATCACCGGCGGCTACGGCAGCGCGGTCGGCTCCGCCGTGGGCGCCCTGCTCTTCGGCATGACGAGCAAGGGCATCGTCTTCGCCGAGTGGAACCCCGACTGGTTCAAGTTCTTCCTCGGAGCGATGCTGCTCCTCGCGACCCTGCTGAACGTCTGGGTCCGCAAGCGCGCGGAGGCGAGCAAGTGACACTCGTGGAGCTGACCGACGTCAGCAAGCACTACGGCACCGTCCGCGCCCTGGAAGGCGTCTCCCTGGAGGTCCACGCGGGAGAGATCACCTGCGTCCTGGGCGACAACGGCGCGGGCAAGTCGACCCTGATCAAGATGATCGCGGGCCTGCACCGGCACGACGGCGGCACCCTGCGCATCGAGGGCGAGGAGACCCACCTCGGCTCCCCGCGCGAGGCCCTGGACCGCGGCATCGCCACGGTCTACCAGGACCTCGCCGTGGTCCCCCTGATGCCGGTCTGGCGGAACTTCTTCCTCGGCTCCGAGCCGCGCAAGGGCACCGGCCCCTTCAAGCGCCTGGACACCGACCTGATGCGCCGCACCACGCGCGAGGCACTGCTCCGCATGGGCATCGACCTGCGCGACGTCGACCAGCCCATCGGCACCCTCTCCGGCGGCGAGCGCCAGTGCGTGGCGATCGCCCGGGCCGTCCACTTCGGCGCGAAGGTCCTCGTCCTGGACGAGCCGACGGCGGCCCTGGGCGTCAAGCAGTCCGGTGTGGTCCTCAAATATGTGGCCGCAGCACGCGACGAAGGCCTGGGTGTTGTCTTGATCACCCACAACCCGCACCACGCATACCTGGTGGGGGACCGGTTCGTGCTGCTGCGCAGGGGCACGATGGTGGGCAATTACACACGGGACGAGATCACGCTCGACGAGCTGACGAAGCAGATGGCCGGCGGAGCCGACCTGGACGCTCTGGTCCATGAACTCCAGCGCGGTTGAGGGGCGCAGGGGGCCGGACGGGCCACCACGGCGCACCCCGCGCCCGGCGACGCTCCCGCGCCCCCGCCTCCTACCCGCGCGGCACCCCACGCGCGCGTGCGGCACAATCGACAAGCGATGAGCACCTACCGCGACCTCACCGCCCCCATCGGCTCCCGCCGGGCCCCCGTGCTCCGCACGGTCGGCACCAGGGAACGCCGCTCCCACCTGACCGCACCCCGGGTGCCGACGGTCGGCATCGACATCGGCGGCACCAAGGTCATGGCGGGCGTCGTGGACGCCGACGGCAACATCCTGGAGAAGCTCCGCACGGAGACCCCGGACAAGTCCAAGAGCCCCAAGGTCGTCGAGGACACCATCGTCGAACTGGTCCTCGACCTGTCCGACCGGCACGACGTGCACGCGGTGGGCATCGGCGCCGCCGGCTGGGTCGACGCCGACCGCAACCGCGTCCTGTTCGCCCCGCACCTGTCCTGGCGCAACGAACCCCTCCGCGACCGCCTCAGCGGCCGGCTCTCCGTGCCGGTCCTCGTGGACAACGACGCCAACACGGCCGCCTGGGCGGAGTGGCGCTTCGGCGCCGGCCGCGGCGAGGACCACCTCGTCATGATCACCCTCGGCACCGGCATCGGCGGCGCCATCCTGGAGGACGGCCAGGTCAAGCGGGGCAAGTACGGCGTCGCCGGGGAGTTCGGCCATATGCAGGTCGTGCCCGGCGGCCACCGCTGCCCGTGCGGCAACCGCGGCTGCTGGGAGCAGTACAGCTCCGGCAACGCCCTCGTCCGCGAGGCCAGGGAGCTGGCCGCCGCCGACTCCCCGGTCGCCTACGGGATCATCGAGCACGTCAAGGGCAACATCGGCGACATCACCGGCCCGATCATCACCGAGCTGGCCCGCGAGGGCGACGCGATGTGCGTGGAGCTGCTCCAGGACATCGGCCAGTGGCTCGGCGTCGGCATCGCCAACCTCGCCGCCGCGCTCGACCCGTCCTGCTTCGTCATCGGCGGCGGCGTCTCGGCCGCCGACGACCTGCTCATCGGCCCCGCCCGGGACGCCTTCAAGCGCCATCTCACCGGCCGCGGCTACCGCCCCGAGGCCCGGATCACCCGCGCCCAGCTCGGCCCCGAGGCCGGCATGGTGGGCGCCGCCGACCTGGCCCGGTTGGTCGCCCGCCGGTTCCGCCGCGCCAAGCGGCGCCGGGTGGAGCGGTACGAGCGCTACGAGCGGTACACCCAGGGCCGCCGCGACCGGGACATGGCATGATCGCGTCCCTGCCCCGCCAGGCCGCCCCGCCGGACGAACCGCACCGCCCCGTCGAGAACCCGGGCCGGCGGATCCGGCGCCGCGCGCTCACCCTGCTGATCATCATGCTGCTGATCGGCGTGCCCGCCCGCTACCTGGTGATCTCCGCCAACCTCAGCCGGGACAGCGGCAAGGACAAGCAGGCCAAGTACACGGCGACGGGCCTGACCCCGGGCATGCCCGCGAAGGTGCAGCGCCGCCTCTACCAGGTGGCCGTCCCCTACCCCGCCGACGACGTGGCCTCCTACGAGACCAACAACTGGAAGACCAGCCGCCTCTATGTGGAGTTCCGCACCAACCCGGCCGGCCTGGACGTCTTCCTGGAGTCCATGGGCGTCCGCCGCGACCAGCTGAAGAAGGGCGACATCGCCATCAGCGACCGCGACCAGAAGGTCAGCGGCTGGACCTTCGCCGACACCGGCACCTGGTGGGGCCTCACCCACACCCAGAAGAACCCGGCGCCCACCCAGGACGTCGTCGTGAACCTGGCCGACCCGGAGTACCCGACGGTCTACGTCGTCTCCCGCACCGTGCCGTGACCGCCGGCCCGGCCGGGTGCCCGGGGCCGGTTGTCAGACCCCGCCCGTAGAGTCGAAGACATCTGATCCGGCACACGGGCGGGAGGTGGCAGAACGTATGAGCACAGGCACGGCCGCGGCGGCGGCGCGCACGGCAGAGGCCCGGCGGACCGGGCACCCGGTCCCGGTGCGCCTCGCCTCCGTCTACCTGCCCGCGCCCCTCCCGCGCGAGGGCCGCGTCGCCTTCTGGGACCCCGCCGGCGACCCCCTGTCCGAGGGCGGTACCGAGGGCGCGGGCCCCGGGCCGGCCACGGCCGTACGACACGAGGAGCTGACCGTCGTACGACGTCAGGGCGCCACCGTGCGCCGCCGGCAGGTGCCCGCGCTGACCCTGCCGCTCCCCGACGCCCTGCCCCTGCTCGTCGGCGCCCGGCGCGACCCGGCCGCCCACCCGGCCACCGCCTGCTGGGGCGCCGCCACGCTGCACGCCCTGCGGCTGGTCGCCCGCGGCCGGCTGCTGCCCGGCCTCACCCCGAGCGGCCACGACGCCTGGCGGGCCGGCCCGCTCGACCCCGCCGACCTCGCCCACCTGCGCGCCATCGCCGCGGCCCTGCCCCCCGAGGGCCACGCCGTGCCCCTGCCCGGTCCCGGCCCGCTGCGGCTGCCCGAGCCGGAGGCCCTGCTCCGCGCCTTCCTGGACGCGGTGGCCGACACCCTGCCCCGCACCCCGGCCGCCCCCCACACCGCCGGCCGGCCCTTCGCCGCCCGCGAGCCCCAGCCGCTGCCGCACGCGCACGCGTGGGCCGCCGAGGTCGCCGCCGGCATGGACGCGGGCGTCCGCGTCTCCCTGCGCCTGGACCTGTCCGCGTACGACGTCTTCGACACCGGGGCGGAGGACGGAGTACGGCACGCGGGCGCGGCGATCGTGCAGGTGCACAGCCTCGCCGACCCCACCCTGGTGGCCGACGCGGCGGCCCTGTGGGCGGGCGAGGCCGACACCGCCTTCGGCCCCCGGGCCCGGGTGGACGCGGCCCTCGCCGTGCGGCGCGCGGCCCGGGTCTGGCCGCCGCTGGAGCGGCTCGCCGAGCAGGACGTGCCCGATGTCCTCGCCCTGTCCCAGGAGGAGGTGGGCGACCTGCTCGGGGCGGCGGCCGGCCGGCTGGCCGCCGCCGGGGTCGCCGTGCACTGGCCCCGGGACCTCGCCCGCGACCTGACCGCGGCCGCGGTGGTCCGCCCGGCACCCGGCTCCGCCACCGACGGCACCGGCTTCTTCGAGAGCGAGGAACTGCTCCAGTTCCGCTGGCAGCTCGCCCTCGGCGGCGACCCGCTCAGCGAGACCGAGATGGACACGCTCGCCGAGGCCCACCGGCCCGTCGTCCGCCTGCGGGACCGCTGGGTGCTCGTGGACCCCGCCCTCGCGCGCAAGGCCCGGCAACGCGAACTGGGTCTGCTCGACCCCGTCGACGCCCTGTCCGTCGCGCTCACCGGCACCGCCGAGGTCGACGGCGAGACGGTCGAGGCCGTCCCCGTCGGCGCCCTCGCCGCCCTCCGCGACCGCCTCACCGCCGGACTGCGCCCCGCCGTCCCGCCGCCCGGCCTCGACGCCACCCTCCGCGACTACCAGCTGCGCGGCCTGGCCTGGCTCGACCTGATGACCTCCCTCGGCCTCGGCGGCTGCCTCGCCGACGACATGGGCCTCGGCAAGACCGTCACCCTCATCGCCCTGCACCTCACCCGGGCCCGCACCGAGCCCACCCTGGTCGTCTGCCCGGCGTCCCTGCTCGGCAACTGGCAGCGCGAGATCACCCGGTTCGCGCCCGGCGTCCCCGTGCGCCGCTTCCACGGCCCGGACCGCACCCTGGACGGCCTCGACGGCGGCTTCGTCCTCACCACCTACGGCACCCTGCGCTCCACCGCCGACCGACTGGCCGCACAGCCCTGGGGCATGATCGTCGCCGACGAGGCACAGCACGTGAAGAACCCCTACTCGGCCACCGCCAAGGCGCTGCGCACCATCCCGGCACCCGCGCGCGTGGCACTGACCGGCACTCCCGTGGAGAACAACCTCTCCGAACTGTGGGCCCTGCTCGACTGGACCACCCCCGGACTGCTCGGCCCGCTCCAGTCCTTCCGCGCCCGGCACGCCCGCGCGGTGGAGACCGGCGAGGACCCGGAGGCGGTCGAGCGCCTCGCCCGCCTGGTTCGCCCCTTCCTGCTGCGCCGCAAGAAGTCCGACCCCGGCATCGTGCCCGAGCTGCCGCCCAAGACCGAGACGGACCACCCGGTCCCGCTCACCCGCGAACAGGCGGCTCTCTACGAGGCGGTGGTGCGCGAGTCGATGCTCGCCATCGAGACCGCCGAGGGCATCGCCCGCCGCGGGCTGGTCCTGAAGCTGCTCGGCGCGCTGAAGCAGATCTGCGACCACCCCGCGCTCTACCTCAAGGAGGAGGCCCCGGCCGGGCGCCTGGTCCACCGCTCCGGCAAACTCGCCCTGCTGGACGAGCTGCTGGACACGGTGCTCTCCGAGGACGGCTCGGCGCTCGTCTTCACCCAGTACGTCGGCATGGCCCGCCTCATCACCGCCCATCTGTCTGCCCGCGCGGTACCCGTCGACCTGCTGCACGGCGGCACACCGGTGCCGGAGCGCGAGCGCATGGTCGACCGCTTCCAGAACGGCGAGACCCCGGTCCTGGTGCTGTCCCTGAAGGCGGCCGGCACCGGGCTGAACCTCACCCGGGCCGGCCATGTCATCCACTTCGACCGCTGGTGGAACCCGGCCGTGGAGGAACAGGCCACCGACCGCGCCTACCGCATCGGACAGACCCAGCCCGTCCAGGTCCACCGCCTGGTCACCGAGGGCACGGTCGAGGACCGCATCGCCGAGATGCTCACCGCCAAGCGCGCCCTGGCCGACGCCGTCCTCGGCTCCGGCGAGGCGGCCCTCACCGAACTGACCGACCGCGAGCTGTCCGACCTCGTCTCGCTGCGGAGGACGTCATGACGGGCACGGGCATGGGCACGGGCACGGGCACCGGCGGCGAACCCACCCGGCCCCGCCCCGCCGACGCCGCCCGCGAGGCGCTCCGGGCGGCCCGCCGGAAGGCGGCCTCCGTCGCACCGGAGCAGCCGGCGCAGGACCCGGCCCCGGCCGCCACCGGAGCGGCCCCCGGCCCCGCCGCCCAGCCCAGCCGACCCGCCGCCCAGCCCAGCCGACCCGCCGACGCGGCACGAGCGGCCCTGCGAGCGGCGGGGGAGCCCCCGGCGCGGGCGGATGGCGGACTGGCAGCGCTGGCAGAGGTTGCGGCATCGGTGACGGGGGGCCTTGCGCCGCGGGCGGACGCGCGTGTGCGAAGCGCGGAAGCATCGGCGGCGGATCCATCGGTTCCGGCGGCGGATGCTTCCATCGCGTCGGTGGATGCTGCTGTTTCGGCGGCGGATGGTTCGGTCGCGTCGGCGGGTGCAGCTGTTTCGGCGGCGGATGGTTCGGTCGCGTCGGTGGATGCTGCTGTTTCGGCGGCGGATGCTTCCATCGCGTCGGTGGATGCTGCTGTTTCGGCGGCGGATGGTTCGGTCGCGTCGGCGGGTGCAGCTGATCCGGCGGCGGATGGTTCGGTCGCGTCGGCGGACGCGTCCGCCCCGTCGCCGTACGCCTACGTTCCGGCGGCCGATGTCGCTGCCCCGGCGACCGAGGAAGGCCGCGGCGAGGCCACACCGCCGGCACCGCGCTCGGGCGCCGATGCCGATGCCGATGCCGCTGCCGTGGCCGGACGCTCCGATGCCGCCCAGTCGGGCGCGCCGTCCGCTGCCCTGGCGTCGGCCGGGCGGTCCGCTGGGGCCACGTCGAGCGGGCAGCCTGCGCAGACTGGGCGGCCCGGGGATGTCGCTCGGGAGGCGCTGCGTGCCGCGCGGCGGGAGGCGGCGCTGGCCGAGGCGACGGAGCCCCGGCGGCGCGGTCGTACAGCCGCGCGTCCCGGTGTCGACGCACCGCGCAGCGCGCCCGTGTCCGGGCCGGACTCCGGTACCGCCCGGGTCAAGGCCGCCCAGGAGATGCGGCAGTACCTGGCGACCGCCTTCCGCATGCCCGCCTGGGCCGAGACCCCCGACGAGACCTCCGACGAGACGACGGGCACGGAGCCGGCGACGGACCACGGCGACACCCGCACGCCCCCCGACAACGGCACCGACACCGCCACCGACACCGCCACCGGGCCCACCGGCGAGACCGACACCACTCCCGCCGTACCACCCACCATGGCCAGCCCTCGTCGCGACACCGAACTGCGCCGTACCTTCCCGGCGTTTCCGCCGCGCGCGGCCGGGGCGGAGGAGCGGCCGTTCGCCGCGACCTGGTGGGGGCGTGCCTGGACCACCGCGCTGGAGCGGGGCGCGCTGGACCCCAAGCGGATCGCCCGCGGACGCGGTTACGCCGACCAGGGCCTGGTGGACGCGATCACCGTGACACCCGGACTGGTCCTCGCGTACGTCCGCGGGAGCCGGCCCCGCCCCTACCGGGTGCAGCTGCGGATCCGCACCCTGGAGGACGCGGACTGGGCGCGGTTCCTGGACACGGCCGCCGACCGGCCGGGGCACATCGCGGCGCTCCTCGACAAGGAGCTGCCCCAGTCCCTCGCCGACTGCGGGGTGCCGCTGCTGCCCGGCCCCGGCGACATCGCCCCGCGGTGCAGCTGCCCCGACTCGGGTCACCCCTGCAAGCACGCGGCGGCGCTGTGCTACCAGACCGCGCGGCTGCTCGACGCCGACCCGTTCGTCCTGCTCCTGCTGCGCGGCCGCGGCGAGCAGGAGCTGCTCGACGCGCTCTCCCGGCGCAGCGCCGCCCGCGCGGCCCGCGCCGCCCAGGAACGGCAGCCGCGGCCGCTGCCCGGCGTACGGGCGTCGGAGGCCCTGGCCGCGCGTGAACTCCCGCCGCTGCCATCGCCGTTGCCGCTGCCGCCGCACCCCGAGCAGCCCCCGGTGTATCCGGCGGCGCCCGGCGGCCCGGACCCCCTGGCGCTGGACCAGCTGGCCACCGACGCCGCCGCCCGCGCCCATGCCCTGCTCGCCACCGGATGCGACCCGGTCGGCGGACTGACCCTGTGGCAGGACGCGGTGCGGCTCGCCGCCGCCCGCCCCGGCTCCGGCCTGACCGCCGCCACCCGCACGCTGTACGCCACCCTGGCCACCGCGGTCGGCCGCACCCCGGCCGACCTCGCGCGGGCGGTCGCCGCGTGGCGGCAGGGCGGCATCGAGGGGCTGGCCGTGCTGGAGGAGCCCTGGGACCCGCCGGCCGGCCGCTTCGACCGGGCCCGCCCGTTGCTGCTCGCCGCCGACTTCCCGGCGTTCCGCCCGTGGCGCAACCGCCTCACGCATCCGCGCGGCCGGCTCCAGCTCAGACTCGGCCGCGACGGCCTCTGGTACGCCTACGAGTCGGAACCGGGCCAGGACGACTGGTGGCCCCGCGGCACCCCCGACCCCGACCCGGTCGGCGCCCTGACCGGCCTCGGCACCCCGGACGACCTCTGACCTCGCCGCTCAGCCGCTCGCCGCTTGCGCCGGGATGGGGACGGCGGTCCAATGCTGAGGGTGACCACCGATGGGCACCGTTGTCCGGGCGCCGGGGCCGGAGCGTGCGGGAACCCTCTCGAGGAGCTTTCGCTGGAGCAGCTCCGTCGGCGTACGAGCATGAAGTGGCGCACCCATCCGGCGGACGTCCTGCCCCTGTGGGTGGCGGAGATGGACGTCCCGCTGGCGGCGCCGGTCGCCGACGCGTTGCGCGAGGCCGTCGACGCCGGTGACACCGGGTACCCCGCCGGGACCGAGTTCGCCGAGGCGCTGGCCGGCTTCGCCGCACGGCGCTGGCAGTGGGACGGGGTGGCGGTCGACCGCCACACGGTGGTGCCGGACGTGATGACGGGCGCGGTCCAGGTGCTGCGACTGGTCACCGGCCCCGGCGACCCGGTTGTCGTCAACTCCCCTGTCTACGCGCCCTTTTACGCCTTCCTCGCGCATGACGGCCGCCGGATCGTGGAGGCGCCGCTCGGACCGGATCTGCGGATCGCCCTGGACACGCTGGAGGAGACCTTCCGGCGTACCCGGCAGGAGAGCGGCGACGGCGGGATCGCCTACCTTCTCAGCAGCCCGCACAACCCCACCGGCACGGTGCACACCTCCGCGGAGCTGGCGGCCGTGGCGGCGTTGGCGCGCAGGTACGGGGTCCGTGTCGTCGCCGACGAGATCCATGCTCCGCTCGTGCTGCCGGGCGCCGGGTTCACGCCGTACCTGAGCGTGCCCGGGGCCGAGGACGCCTTCTCGCTCATGTCGGCGAGCAAGGGCTGGAACCTCGCCGGGATCAAGGCGGCCCTCGCCCTCGCCGGGCCCGAGGCGGCGGCCGATCTGCGCCGGATCCCGGAGGAGGTCCACCACGGTGCCAGCCACCTGGGCGTCATCGCCCACACGGCGGCCTACCGCCACGGGGAGGAGTGGCTCGACGCACTGCTGGCAGGGCTCGACGCCAACCGGGCCCTGCTCGGCCGGCTCGTCGCCGAACACCTGCCCGGGATCGGCTACGCCCGGCCGGAGGCGACCTATCTGGCCTGGCTCGACTGCCGGTGCCTCGGCGTCGACCCGGAGGAGGGAAGCACGGGCCTCGCCGTCATCACCGACCTGGTCGGCCCCGCCCAGCTCTTCCTGAAGCACGCCAGGGTGGCACTCTCCTCCGGTCATATCTTCGGAAGCGGGGGAGCCGGGCACGTCCGCCTGAACTTCGCCACCTCCCGGTCCGTCCTCACCGAGGCGATCACCCGCATGGGCCGGATCGCCGCCCTCCAGCGGAGTCGGCTGCCCGGGGTGTGATCGCCGTCGCGGTGGGGGCCCGCGCAGCCGCCCCGCCGTACGAAGGCTCCTCCCGGTGCGGGATACTCTCCCGATGGGTTCACGCACGTCCCGGTCGAGTCAGCCGGTCACCATACGGAGGGCCGTCGCAGGGGACGCCAAACGGCTCACGCGGCTCGTGCGCGGCTCAGGGGCCTACGAGGGCATGTACGCGTCCGCAGTCGCGGGCTACCGGGTCGGTCCCGACTACATCGAGGCCCACCGCACCTTCGTGGCCGTCGGCGCCGACGAGCAGGGAGGCCGGGTTCTCGGGTTCTACTCGCTCGTCCTCGCTCCACCGGAGCTGGACCTGTTGTTCGTCGCCGACGAGGCGCAAGGACGGGGCATCGGCCGGCTGCTCGTCGCGCACATGCAGGCCGAGGCCCGCGCCGCCGGGCTCGACCGGGTCAGGGTCGTGTCGCATCTCCCCGCCGCGGATTTCTACCACCGCATCGGCGCGGTGCGGACCGGCACCGCGCCCGCGAACCCGCCCGCCGTACCGTGGGACCGTCCCGAATTCGAATTCCGTATCCCTGTGGAATGACCGGGGGCGTAGACGGCGCCGTGAGGGTTACCCGACGGGTATGGCGAAGTTGCATCTTCCAGGGCGGGAAGCGCACCACAGCCGCGACGAGTCGCAGGCTCGCCGGGTGGCGCCCGAGGAGGCCGGACCCGCGCCCGAGGTGGAGCGCCGGGCACCCGATACGCCGACCAAGCTGCCCAAGGGCGCATGGCGCGGTGTGCTCAAGGGGGCGCTGCGGGAGTTCAAGGACGACGAGCTGACCGACCGCGCCGCCGCCCTGACGTACTACGGCGTGCTGGCGCTGTTCCCGGCGCTGCTGGTGCTGGTGTCACTTCTGGGCCTCACCGGCAGGTCGACGACCGATGCCCTGCTGGCCAACGTCAGAAAGCTCGCCCCCGGCTCCGCCAGGGACATCATCACCCGGGCCGTGGAGCAGTTGCAGAACAACGCGGGGGTCGGCTCCGTCATGGCGGTCGTCGGCATCGTACTGGCGGTGTGGTCGGCCTCCGGATACGTGGCCGCGTTCATCCGCGCGTCCAACGCCGTCTACGACATGCCGGAAGGCCGCCCGGTGTGGAAGATCCTTCCCGTACGGCTGGGCGTGACCATCGTTCTGATGGTGCTGGCGGTGGCCAGCGCGCTGATCGTGGTGTTCACCGGCGGCCTCGCCCGCCGCGCAGGAGCCGCGCTGGGTGTCGGTGACGCGGCGCTGACTGCGTGGTCGATCGCCAAGTGGCCGGTCCTGATCATCCTGGTCACCGTCATGATCGCCATCCTGTACTGGGCGAGCCCGAACGCCAAGGTGAAGGGCTTCAAATGGATCACGCCCGGCAGCCTGCTCGCCCTGGTCATCTGGATGATCGCCTCGGCCGGGTTCGCGTTCTACGTCGCGAACTTCGCCTCCTACAACAAGACCTACGGCACCATGGCCGGCGTCATCGTCTTCCTCGTGTGGCTGTGGATCACCAACCTGGCCATCCTGCTGGGCCTGGAGTTCGACGCGGAGACCGTCCGCCAGCGGGCCATCGCGGGCGGCCTCCCGCCCGACACCGAGCCCTACACCCAGCCCCGCGACACCCGGAAGTGGGACGAGGACGACCGACGGCGCCTGGACGGCGGCTGAACACGCCGCCGACGGTCCTGGTCAAGTCCTCGTACGGCCGGCTGTCGACCCCCCCCACAGCGGACCGCCCCGGCATCGGCGTCGACGGCCCGGCCCTGGCCACGGGCCGTGCCGGAGATCAGGCGGCTCTCCCCTCCACCGCCTGACAGTGGGTTGTGCCGCATCCGAACGAAGTGCCCTGCGCCGAGCCCAAGGCCGGCAGCGGATGTGGCTTGCGGACGGGTGCTCGGCCGCCGGGACGCGCTCTAGACTGCGACCGCTCCGAGATCTGACGATGTTCTGGAGGGTGTGCAGGATGAACCGAGCTCTCACGACCGCACTGGCGGCAGCAGCGTTGGTCGTGTCCGGGGGTGGCACAACCGCCTACGCTTCCGATGCCCCGCCGCGAACCACGCACGGTCCTTGCCAGTACACCGAGACACCGGACGAGCCGGCGGCGCGGCCGGTTCCCCTGCCGCCCGACCCGGGGCACACCCCC
The DNA here is from genome assembly GCF_042672505.1 of Streptomyces sp. NPDC127190. Lineage (NCBI taxonomy): Bacteria > Bacillati > Actinomycetota > Actinomycetes > Kitasatosporales > Streptomycetaceae > Streptomyces > Streptomyces sp. NPDC127190. The sequence continues at coordinate 97,417 of NZ_JBHXVE010000021.1, read as the reverse complement.
AGCCGCGGCACTGTCGGTGTGGCTGTCCGGACCAGCCAGGGACCGCTCCCGCTGCGTCTGGACCGGGCGAAGGCGCCGTGCACGGTCCAGAGCTTTCTGCACCTGGCGCGGCACCGGTTCTTCGACCGTACGGTGTGCCATCGGCTGACGGCGTATCCGACGCTGAAGGTCCTCCAGTGCGGCGATCCGACCGGCACCGGCGAGGGTGGGCCGGGGTACGCGTACAAGGACGAGCTGCCGGTGGACCTGCCGCCGGCACCGACCGATCCGACCGGCACCCGTCGCCTCTACGGGCGCGGTCTGCTGGCGATGGCCAACGCCGGGCCGAACACGAACGGCTCGCAGTTCTTCGTCGTCTACGGCGACTCCGCGCTGCGACCGAACTACACGGTGTTCGGCACGGTCGGTGCCGTCGGCCTGAAGACGCTCGACAAGATCGCTGCCGGCGGAATCGAGCCGACCGGCCAGGACCCCGCGCCTGTCGACGGCACGCCCGCGCTGAGGACCGAACTGCTCAGCGTCCGGCCGTCCTGCCGGCCCTGATCGACTGGGGTGCGGCGAAGCCGTACCGGAACGCTCCGGTGCGGCTTCGCCGCGGGTTCGACTGCACGGGCAGCGGACGCGTTACTTGAGGGAGCCTGCGGTCAGGCCCTTTCGCCAGTAGCGCTGGAGGCTGATGAAGGCGATGAGCAGCGGGACCAGCGAGAGCGCCGCACCGGTGATCGACAGCAGCGGCGGCACGCCGTTGGCGAACTCCGAGCGCCACTGCACCAGGCCCACCGTGACGGGCTGGAGTGAGGAGGAGTTGAGCATGAGCGAGGGCAGCAGGTAGTTGTTCCAGATGCCGACGAACTGGAACAGGAAGACGGTCACCAGTGCGGGGGCCATCAGCGGCAGGGCGACCTGGAAGAAGGTGCGCTGTTCGCCTGCTCCGTCCAGCCGTGCGGCCTCCAGCAGCTCGTCCGGGACGGACGCCGCGGCGAAGATCCGGCAGAGATAGACGCCGAACGGACTGACACAGCTGGGCAGCAGCACCGACCAGTAGGAGTTGGTGAGGTCGAGCTTGGCCATGAGCAGGAACAACGGCAGCGCGAACATCGGCGCCGGGATGAGAACCGAGGCGAGGATGACGTTGAACACGCTTTCCCGGCCGCGGAAGCTGAACTTGGACAGCGCGTAGCCGGCCATCGCGGACAGCAGGGTGCTGACGGTCGCACCGACGAGGCTGTACAGCGCGCTGTTGGCGAGCCAGGTGGAGAAGATGCCGCCCTCGAAGCTGAACACGGTTCTGACGTTGGCGACCAGGTCGAAATGGGAGAACCACAGCGGCGCACCGGTGTAGAGATAGCCCGAGCCCTTGGTCGCGGAGACGAACAGCCACCACAGCGGGATCAGCGTGTACACGGCCATCAGGCCCAGCACGCCGTTGACGGCGACCTTGCTCGCGATCTCGGTGCCGCGCGGGGCCGGTCGGATCGGTCGGCTGGCCCGGGTCACGCTCATGCCGTCGCTCCCTTGCGCTGGGTGTACTTGAGGAATCCGAACGAGAGCACGAGGGTGAGCAGCGCGAGTACGACGGACTGGGCGGCGGCCAGGTTCTGGTTGCCCATGTCCATGCCCAGGGTGGTGTTCATGATCGGGGAGAACGTCGGCGAGACGCCCGGGACGCGCGCGCCGACCAGCACCGCCGGCTCGGTGTACAGCTGCGCCGTCCCGATGATGGAGAAGACCGTGGTCAGCACCAGCGCGGGACGCACCAGCGGGATCTTCACCGCCCACGCCAGGCGCCATCCGGTGCAGCCGTCGAGCGCGGCGGCCTCCATCACCTCGGCGGGGAGCGTCTGCAACGCGGAATAGATGATCAGCATGTTGTAGCCGGTCCAGCCCCACGTGATCATGTTCCCGATCGAGACCGGTACCCACGACGGCGACAGGAAGTCGACGTCGATCCCGATGCGGGACAGCGGCCCGGTGAACGGCGACAGGCTCTTCGCCAGGAGGAAGGACCACATCACCGCGGCGATCGCGCCCGGCAGCGCGTAGGGCAGGAAGAACGCGAGCCGGAAGGTCTTCCGCAGCCGGGCCGAGCGGGAGTCCAGCAGGAGTGCGAGAAGGAGGGCCAGGCCGAGCATCACCGGCACCTGGACGCAGCCCAGCAGTACGACCCGGACGATCGACGCGATGAAGTCGTGGTCGCCGAAGGCATCGGCGTAGTTGGACAGTCCCGCGAACTCCGTGGACTGCGTACCGCCGAACAGCCCCGCGCGGTGGACGGTGAAGAAGCTCTGGTAGACGGCGTAACAGATCGGCGCGACCATCATGGTCAGGAAGAGCACCGCGAACGGTGCCAGGAAACCCGACGCGGTCAACGCGGTACGGCGACCGGTGCCGCGCCGAGGCCGGCCGGCGGGGGAGACGCGGGGGGTGACCGCGGGCACCGGCCGCGGCGGCGACGCGGTCCGGGCGCTGCTGGGACTGCTCATGGAAACCTCGCTGGGCGGTTCGTCGTCGGGGAGCGGGCTCCCGCGGCGCCGGGTACGGGCGGCCGCGGGAACCCTTGGGGCGGCTGAAGTGCCGCTGCCTCAGCCGTTGGTGACGGACAGTCCGAGCTTCTTGATCGCGGCGACCGTCGAGGCCTGGACCTTGGTGACCGCGTCCGGATAGGTGCCGGAGCCGATGGCACCGGTGAAGTCCGTCTCGACCTGCTGGTAGGTCGGACCGTTGGTCCAGGTGGTGGGGACCTGCGCGGCGGAGGTCTTGTACAGGTCGCCGACCTTCTGGCCGCCGAAGAACGGGTCACCCCCCGTGAGCGACGCGTCGTCCTGTCCGGCCTTCGACGCCGGGTACAGGCCGCCCTCGATCCCCGCCTTCACGGCCTGCGGATCGCTGGACAGGAACGCGGCGAACTGCGCGGCTTCGCGGGGCGTCTTGCACCCGGTCATCACCGAGGTGGCCGAGCCGCCGTTGCTGGCGCTCGTGCCGTCGCCGGCCTTCCAGGTCGGCATCGGGGCGACCCGCCACTTGCCGGCCTGGTCCTTCAGGTCCGACTTCAGGCCGTAGGAGGCCCAGGACGCGTTGACGAACGTCAGCACCTTGCCGGCTTCGGAGGCCTTGTCGAACTGCGGGTCCCAGGCGTTGCCCGTCTTCGTCACCAGACCCTTGTCCTTCATGCCCTGCCAGAAGGCGGCGACCTTACGGGTGCCGGGGTTGTCGATGCTGACGGTCCAGCTGCTGCCCTTGGTCGAGTACCAGGACTGGCCGGTCTGGAGGCTGTAGGCCGCCAGATCGTTGGCGTCGCCGGGCGCGGTGCCGAACTTCACGCTCGGATCGGCGGCGGCGACCTTCTGGGCGTCGGCCATGTACTGGTCCCAGGTGGCCGGCGGCCTGGTGATGCCGTACTTGGCGAACAGGTCCTTGCGGTAGAAGAGGACCATCGGGCCGACGTCCACCGGGACGCCGTAGATCTTGCCGCCGATGCTGGAGGCCGAGACGGCCGACGGGATGTACTTGGCCATGTCGGCGCTCGCGTACTTCGTGATGTCCATGATCGTGTTCTTCACGAGCATCGACGGGATGGTCTGGTACTCGATCTGGGCCAGGCACGGGCCCTGGCCGGCGGTGATCGCGTTGCTGATCTGGGTGTAGCCGCCCTTGCCGCCCGACGGGATCTTCTTGAAGGTGACCTTGGTGTTCGGGTGGGAGGCGTTCCACTGGTCGACGATCTTCTCGTACGGAGCCCAGCCCCAGAACTGCATGTTCACCGGGCCGGCCTGGCTCTTCTCCGAGTCGTCGGAGGTGCTCTTGGTGCTGCTGCACGCGCCGAGGCCGGCGACGAGGAGCGCCGCGGTGGTGATGGTCAGGAGTCTGCGGGTGCGTATGGTGGTGCTGTTCATGTGAGGCAACCTTCTGTGACAAGGGCTGACTTGCTGGATGACCGGTGGGCGGGCGGGCAGGGCCCGTCTACCGGCCGGTGCCGAACTCCATGCCGAACGCGGTGGGGACCGCGGCCAGGACGTGCGGTGCCGACGGCCCCGGGCCGCAGGCCGTGCTGCCCAGGCCGTGGTGGGCGTGATCGAGGTGCAGATGGAGTCTGCCGTCGCGGACCAGGTCGTACGGGTGAGTCGCGGCGGCCAGGGCTTCGGTGCTCCACGGGCGAACGGTCAGGTCGATGACCGGGTCGCCGGTGATGAGCAGGGTGCCGTCCGGGGTGGTGATCCTGGCGCGGCGGACCTGGTGCCGGTTGCCGTTCTCCTGCGGGCGGACCTGAGGGGTCTGCATCGCCGAGACGGTCGACAGATGGCGGCCGACGCGAGCCGCGGCGCGGAAGTCGCGGTACGCCTCACCGGGACCGGGACCGAACCACTCGACGTCGGCGTCGGTGCCGGGCAGCGACATCGCGACCCCCAGCCGGGGCAGCGGCACCGGCCATGGGCCGTCGGGGGTGACGACGGCGTCCAGCCGGAGCCGCGCCCGGCCCGCGTGCGGTGTGTCGCAGGCCGACCAGCGGTAGACCACGCCGAGCCCGGAGGAGGACCCGGCGGCGGCCAGCCGGGCGGTGACCGTCAGTCCCGACGCGTCGGGCTCGACACCCAGCACATCGTGGCGCATCCGGTGCAGTCCGGCGGCGAACCAGGCGTCGGACAGCGGCTCGCCGAAGGCGTTGAGCAGGTCGTTGTCGATCGGGGCCCGCCAGATGTCCAGCCTCGGACCGTCGAGCTCCAGGTCGCCGAGCCGGATCAGCACCCCCGTGCGGGCGTCGAACCGCGCGGGACCCAGGGCGATGTACCCCTCATGGGCGAAAGCCGGCGCCGGCGCGAAGGGGACGGGCGAGGCGGCCGGGGCCACGACCAGCCCCTGGGCCCAGGCGATCTCGTGACCGGCCGCGGCCCAGGACTCGTCGGCGGCGAGCACCGCGGTCACCGTCAGCCACACCTCGTGGCCGGAGTCGTTCTTGCGCGCCGCGTCGAGCGCGACGGTGACCTCGGCGGGCCATGCGACGGTGGTCGTCGTACCCGGAGCGGTCGCGGGCACGGTCAGGCCGCCGGAGCCCACCGGCTCGCCGCCGTCCTCCACGGTCCACCGGAAGTCCAGGTAGCCGCTGTCGCGGACGTGGTGCAGGTTGTGCACGCGGATCCGCCCGGCCGCCGGGTCGATGTGGATCCGGACCGGTTCGATGACCTTCTTGTACTCGACCAGGCCCGGTGACGGCGTGCGGTCGGGGAAGAGCAGCCCGTCGGCGACGAAATTGCCGTCGTGTACCTCCTCGCCGAAGTCTCCGCCGTAGGCGTAGAACGTGGGGGAGTCCTCCTGCCCGGTGCGCCGGGCGATCCCGTGGTCGATCCACTCCCAGACGAATCCACCGGCCAGGCGCGGATGTGCCTCGATGACCTGCTGGTACTCGGACAGCCCGCCGGGGCCGGTGCCCATGGCGTGTCCGTACTCGCACAGCACGGCCGGCAGGGCGCGGCGGTGTGCGTCGTCGGCCGGATCGGCCGTCGGTGCCTCCTGGCCGCGTCCTACGGCGGCCAGCTCGTCCACACCCATGTACATGCGGGAGTACAGGTCGACGTACGCGCAGCTCGCGTGGTCGCCCTCGTAGTGGATCAGGCGGCTGTCGTCGCGCTGCCGGATCCACGCGGCCGCGGCGGCCAGGTTGGCTCCGGTGCCGGACTCGTTGCCCAGCGACCAGACGATGACCGAAGGGTGGTTCTTGTCGCGCTCCACCAGCCGCGCGGCCCGGTCCAGGTAGGCCTCGCGCCACGCGGGGTCGTCGCTGGGATTGCGCCGCCAGCCGCCGGGTTCGAAGCCGTGCGTCTCGAGGTCGCCCTCGCAGAACACCCACAGGCCGTGCTCGTCGCACAGGTCCAGGAAGCGGTGGTCGGGCGGGTAGTGGCTGGTGCGCACCGCGTTGATGTTGTGCTGCTTCATGAGCAGCACGTCGGTCAGCATGATGTCCTCGGTCAGGGTCCGTCCCGTCAGCGGATGCCATTCGTGGCGGTTGACGCCCCGCAGGGAGATCGGCCTGCCGTTCACGGTCAGGACGCCGTCCACGACGGCCACGGAGCGGAAGCCGATGCGCAGCGGTATCCGCTCCCCGGCTTCGGAGACCAGTTCACCCGTGTACAGCCGAGGTTGCTCGTCCGACCAGGGCTCGACGCCGTCGATCAGATGCGGGCCGGCCGGATCGGCGGCGGATATGCCGAGCTCGGGCACCGACAGGGACACCGGGGTGGGGGCGGTGACCTCGACGGACAGGGTGCCCTGGCCCGTCGTGTGGTCGTAGGCGGCGTGGACGAAGAAGTCCTCGACACCGCGGGCGGCCACGGTCACCGACCGGAAGATCCCGGACAGCCACCACATGTCCTGGTCTTCCAGGTAGCTGCCGGACGACCACTGGTGCACGCGGACGGCGAGTACGTTCCGGCCGGGCCGCAGACTGCCGGAGACGTCGAACTCGGTGGTCAGTCGGCTGCCCTTGCCGTCGCCGAGCCGGATCCCGTTGAGCCATACCGCGAACGCGGAGTCGACGCCCTCGAACCGGAGCACCGCAGCCGCCGCCGGGAACCCGTCCGGAACCTCGAACACACGGCGGTACTCACCGGTCGGGTTCTGCCGGGGCACGCGTGGCGGGTCGACCGGGAACGGGTACAGGATGTTGGTGTAGGCCGGGGCGCCGTAGCGCGGTTCGCCGGGCAGACCGGTCATCTGCCAGCAGGACGGCACGGCGAGCAGGTCCCAGGCGGCGTCGTCGAAGTCCGGCGCGGCGAAGTCCCCGGTGAGGTCGTCCACCCCCGACGCCAGCCGGAATCTCCAGGTGCCGTCGAGCGAGATCGTGGGCAGGTCGGAAGCGAACGCGGCGCGCGGGCGCAGCCGTCCGGTGCCCGGCGACCGGTCTTCGACGTAGGCGTTGGGGTCGAGGCCGTTCACGGTGAAGGTGTTTCCTCTCGACATGCCCCCGTGGTGGCGGGAACCGGCTGGGAAGGACTGCGCCGACGGCTCATGGGGTGTGCCGTGGCAGGTCAGGCGGTGCCGGGCGGCAGACGGTCGCCCCGGGCGGGGCCGCTGCTGTCCCGCACGGTCAGGGTCGGGCGCAGCAGTGTGACGGCGTTGGTCGGCGGCCGGCCGGAGTCGACGGCTCGCAGCAGGAGTTCCACGGCCTGCTGGGCCATCTCGCGTTTGGGGAAGGTGACCGTGGTCAGTGCCGGTCGGATCCGCCCGACCTGGGCGATGTCGTCGAAGCCGACGACGCTGACGTCCTCGGGGACCCGCCGCCCGGACCGGACCACCGCCTCGACGGCACCGACGGCCAGGACGTCATGGGTGGCGAAGATCGCCGTCAGCTCCGGATCCGCCTCCAGCGCCGCGCAGGCCGCGGCGAACCCGCCTGCGGCGTCGTCGCTGGTGCAGGCGAACACCTTGCGGTCGTCCAGCCCGTCGGCGGCGAACGCCCGGCGCAAGCCCACGACGCGCGGTGTGTGTGCGGGGAGGTCGGCGATCACCGCGACATTCCGGTGGCCGAGATCCCGCAGGTGGCACCCGGCCAGAAAGCCCGCGTGCTGGTAGTCGATGGACACCACCGGGAGGGTGGTCGGCGGGTCGCCCTCCCAGGCGAACAGCGCGACCGGGAAGCTGGCCGCGGCGAGCATCGGCAGTTGCTGTTCGACGCCGTTGTCCCCGGCGACCAGCAGGGCGTCCACCGAGCGGGCCGTGAGGTTCTCCAGGTGGGCCCGGGTGTAGTCGGGATCGTCGCGGGTCGTGGCGAGCAGCAGGTTGTATCCGTGGCCGACCAGGAGGTTCTCCACCTCCTCGACCACCTCCGAATAGAAGGCGTTGGCCACCGACGGCACGAACAGGCCCACCGTCGACGTGCTGCCGGTGCGCAGTGAGCGCGCCACCAGGTTCGGCTTGTAACCGAGTTCGGCGATCGCCTTGTTCACCTTCGCCAGGGTCTCCGGCCGCACCTTCTTACCGGAGACCACGTTGGAGACGGTCTGTTTGGTGACCCCCGCCCTCGCGGCTACATCCGCCATTGTCACCACGTAGGCTCCCCGAAACATTTATCGATCCACGAAAGTGGCGTCAGCGTAGGGCGGCTGTCGCAGCAGGGCAAGTCCTCGCACCATGGCCGTAATTGAGCCGTTACGGCGCACGGTGAGGGCGCGACGGGCAAGTTACGGCGGCTTTCCACGAGTTGCGGCGCACGGAGCATTGACGCCTCCAGAAATACGGCAGTAACGTCCCCGCCACGCCGATCCCTTGGATCGGTCCACGTGGTGGCGCCGGTTCCGCGCATGCTCCGCGCCCTCTCCAGCAGGCGGCGAGTGCCTGAACAGACCTGGAGGGGACTCGTCCTGAGGAGATGACAGACATGACCAGACCGGCCGGCGGCGACGTCGACCCGAACCCCGCCCCGGCGCGACGCGCCTCGCGCGTGATGCGCTTCCGCGCGGCCGCCGCCGGCGCCGTCATCGCGGCGGCGAGCCTCCTGCTCACCGGCGTCGTCCCCGCCCACGCCGCCACCACCGTCCACACCTACGCACCGACGGGAGTGGGAGGCGGTACGACGACGTCCCCGGACGTGGCGTCCACCAAGTACCAGGTGCAGGTGGCCGGCACGCCCGTCCAGGCTGTCCAGTACACCGAGAACGGCCACAACTTCGACATCGCCCGCTTCGCCTCGGACTCCCGGACACCGACGATCACGGTCACGCTGCCCGGCACCACGATCGACACGGTGAACGTCTACCCGGCGCGCCACTACCCCGCCGGCAGCGTCTCGGTGAGCACGGACAAGCACACCCTGACGTTCCGGATGTCAGCCGCCGCCGGGTTGAACCAGGCGATCGTGATGGTCAACGGCGACTCGACCAACGCCACGGGACAGCCGTACCTGGCGGTCGTCGACGACCCTCTGGAGGACCCGGCGCAGCGCCCGGACACCACGAGCGCACCGGACGGTTCCGGCGTCAACATGCAGACCGGTGTCCTCAACTTCCAGGAGTTCGCTGCGAAGTACCTCGCGGCGCACCCGAACAGCGCGGCCCAGAAGGCTCCCGCCGCGACGACCAGCTCCATGGCCGGCAAGACCGTCGACGGCACCTCCGTCCCCGCCGGTCAGAAGACCTCGGCCGGGAGCCTGGTGAGCGCGAGCAGCGTCAATGTGCGGTACCCGAATGTGCGGGTGATGGCCGCCGACGACGTCACCTACGCCCTTCAGGCCGCCCTCGACACCATCAAAGCCCACCCCACGGCGCTCAACACGCTCTACTTCCCGAACGGCACGTATGTGTGGTCCGGTCTCCTGGTCAACGGCCTGGACGGCAGCAAGCTCAAGGGCGGCAAGCTGAAGATCTACACCGCCGAAGGGGCCCTGCTGAAGAACCGCGTCCAGGCGTACATGGAGGCGTTCGAGCCGGCGATCGGGATCATCAACTCCAGCAACATCGAGATCGACGGCCGCGGCGTCTTCGACGGTAACGGCGTGGCGAACTACCGCAGTGACTCGCACGACGCCTACCGCAGCCAGCACCAGGGCGGCGTCATGGTCATGCACTCGTCGGACATCACGTTCAACGACACCTACGAGCGCAACGCGAAGCAGTGGAACTACGAGACCCACACGGCCAACAGGGTGACGTTCAACAACATCAAGGCCCTCACCCCGTACCGCCAGCCGTGGATCGACGGGACGGACTTCGCGAGCGGCCAGGACATCACCGCCAACGGCGTCTTCACCCTCGGCAACGACGACGCGTTCGCCTCCGGCCACTACAACCCCAGCGACGGATTCGCCCCCCTGGCCTCCGGCGTGTGGACCAACTTCCAGCTCGGCACCTCCAGCGCCGACGTCCAGGGCTATGTCAACGCGGTGGCCGCCCACGACGCCGTCGCCGACGATCTCGGGTTCGACTCCTACCACTGGGACCACGAGGACTCGAAGAACATCTCGGTCAGCAACACGCTGAACTGGTCCGTCGCCGCCGGCAACGCGATCCGGATCGGATGGAGTTCGTACGGGTACCGGCTGACGAACTACACGTTCGACAACTTCAACTCCGTGTCGCCGGCGGCCGGCGGCATCTTCACGCACAACAGCCCCAACCCGTACCCGCGCATCCAGAGCATCGTGGTGAAGAACAGCTCGATCGACACCTCCCGGTTCACCCAGGGACCGATCGGGCTCAACGGCGGCAACGGATCCACCCAGACCATCACCGCCGACCAGCAGGCGACCTACGGGTACGCCCCCAACCCCGACGGGTCGGGCACCACGTACACGTACACCAGGGCCCCGATCGGCACCTTCGACCTGGACAACGTGTGGTTCTCGCAGCAGAACACGAGCAGCACGCTGAACGGCGCCACGAACGTGACCCTGAACAACATCCGTGTCGCCGGCCGGCTCGTCGAATACACCGGCCAGCTTCCGCTGACGACGAGTGGCATCGGCACGCTGACCGCCACCTACACGGACGCGAACGGCCAGACCCAGAACGTCAAGGCCGGCGCCCTCACCAGCGGTGACACCTGGGTGGGTGCGTGGACGGGGGACCAGACCACGAACAACTCCGCGGACCTGACCCTCGTCACGCGCAACACCGGGGCCGGCCTGATGGGCGAGCAGTACACCACGGGATCCGGGGACGGAAAGCTCACCTACATCCAGTTCCCCCTCGCCGGCCTCACCAGGGCACCGAGCCGGGCGACACTCCATCTCACCTACGTCGGCCACCGCTATGCGACGGTGCCGTCGACCGACACCGACCAGCTCCTCGTACAACCCGTCAGCGACACCACCTGCACCGGCGGCGGCACATCCTGCCCGGTCACCACCATGACCTGGCAGAACCGGCCGAGCTTCACCGCCACGACCTCCTCCGTCGCCACGTCGGCCACCTTCACGCTCGGTTCGACCGTCATCCCGGAGGGCGGCGGAACCCACCAGGACAACGCCGTCGACGGCCGCGACATCACCGTCGACATCACCTCCTTCGTCCAGGACGCCTACGCGGCCAACCGGTCCACGCTCCTGCTCGCCGTCTGCAACGCCGGGGGCACCAACCACGAGCTGCGCTTCGTCAGCTCCGAAGGCGCCACCGGCTCCGGAAAGCTCACCCACGGGACCGCCGAGATGGCGCCCGGAATGACCGTGACCCCGTAGCCACCCGAGGCCGGTCCGTCCCCGCGGGGCGGGCCGGCCTCAGCCGTCCGGTTCCGCCGTCGACGGCCGATCCAGCCACCGCATGTCCGACAGAGCGCTGTTGTCCGCCACCGCACCCGCACCGGTGGCACCCCTGGTCCCCGTGGTACTCACCGTCCGACAACGGAGTCCCCCCATGTCACTGCACGGCCTTCCCCTCAACCGCCGGCGCTTCCTCACCGCGGCCGCCCTCGCCGCCGGCGCCACGGCCCTGCCCGGCCTCGTCCTGGCCGACCGGGCTGCGGCCGCCGTACCGCCCCAGGTCACCCTCCCCGACCGCGGCATCTGGGACAACGACACCGCCTCGGCCTGGACCGACGGGTTCCTGAGCGGAAACGGCGAGTACGGGGCCGTCTACTACGGGGCGCCGACGCTCGAGAAGATGATTTTCAATCATCACCGGTTCGTGCTGCCCAACGGCAGCCGGAACGTCATGCCCCCGGTGATCGCGCCGTATCTCGAGACCGCCCGGGACCAGGCGCTGGCCGGTAACTACTCCGATGCCTCCGCCACCTTCGCCCACGGCTGGAGCCTGCGCTGGACCCAGACCTTCCACCCCGGCTACGAACTCCAGCTCAGCACCCCGGGCATGACCACCGTCAACGACTTCGCCCGCATCACCGACTTCCGCACCGGAGAGATCACCCACACCTGGACCGACCCGTACGGCACCTGGAAGCGCCATGTCTTCGTCTCCCGCGCCGACCAGGTCATCGTGCACGAGCTGCTGCCCGCCACCGGCCGCACCGTGGACACCACCATCAGCGTCAACACCGCTCTCACAGGCGTGCCGACCAGTGTGTCCTTCACCACCACCGCCACCGTCACCAGCGGCGACGGCTACCTGAACCTGCGCGGCACCTACCCCTCCGGCGGTGCCTACGGCTACGAGGGCGCCACCCGCGTCGTCGTCTCCGGCAGCGGCTCCTCCGTCACCGCCGACGGACAGACCCTGGCCGTCGCCAAGGCCACCAAGGTGCTGCTGCTGACCAAGCTCGCCCGGTACGAGACCTCCACCGGCTGGAACAGCCGGCCCTTGCAGACCGCCCTCGCCGCGCTGACGGCCGACTACGCCACCCTCCTGGGCCGCCACGCCCCCAGACACCAGGCCATGTACGACCGCTCCAGCATCGACCTCGACGTCCCCGCCGCCGACCGCCGGCTGGCCACCAGCGAACTCATAGCCCGCCAGAACGGCAACGCGTCCGCCATCGACGTCGCACTGCTGGAGCGGATGTACGACTCCGGCCGCTACCTCTTCATCAGCTCCAGCGGGGTCCTGCCACCACGCCTGACCGGCATCTGGACCGGCACCTGGAACGGCTCCTGGGCCGACGACTTCACCACCGACGCCAACATCAACCTCCAGGTCGCCGGCGGCAACATCCTCGACCTCACCGACGCCATGCAGGGCTACTTCGACCTCATCCTCGGCCAGCTCGCCCACTGGCGCGAGAACGCCACCAACCTCTACGGCGCCCGCGGCTTCCTCGCCCCGTCCCGGACCGACGGCGAGTACGGGCACATGCTGCACTTCAACAGCGGCAGCTTCCCCGGCGAGGCCTGGACCGGCGGCGCCGACTGGCTGCTCCACCCGCTTCTGGAGTACTACCAGGTCACCGGCGACACCGCCTTCCTGAAGAACAAGCTCGGCCCCGCCCTGATGGAACTGGCCCTGTTCTACGAGGACTTCCTCACCCGCACCGACTCCCACGGCAAGGCCGTCTTCGTCCCCTCCTACTCCATGGAGAACACCCCCACCAGCACCGGCCAGGCGTTCTCCATCAACGCCACCGGCGACATCATGGCCGGCCGGCACGCGCTCCAGACCGCGATCGACGCGGCCAACATTCTCGGCCTGGAGCAGGGCAGCGGCCAGGGCGTGCAACGCTGGACAGCCCTGCTCGCCAAGCTGCCCGACTACACCGTCAACAGCGACGGGGCGCTCGCCGAGTGGTCCTGGCCGGGCCTGACCGACCGCTACGACCACCGGCACGCCCAGCACCTGTACGGTGCCTGGCCGCTGCACGAGATCAACCCCGAGGACAAGCCCGACCTGGTCCAGTACGCCCGCACCGCCCTGGACAAGCGAGGCGACCAGAACTACTCCGCCCACGGCAGCCTCCACCGGGCGCTGGCCCGCGCCCGCCTGAAGGACGGCCCCGGCGTCTACGCCAACCTGCTGAAGATCTACGGCAAGAACATGGTGTGGCGGTCTCTGATGACCTCCCACAACCCGGACCTGACCACCTACAACTGCGACGCCGCCAACACCATCCCCGCCGTCCTCGGTGAAGCACTCGTCTACACCCGCCCCGGTGTCCTCGAGATCCTCCCCGCCCTCCCCGACCAGCTCCCGAAAGGCACCGTCAACGGCGTCCGCGGCCGCAACCGGATCACCATCCAGTCGCTGTCCTGGGACACGGCGGCCCGCACCGCCACCGTCACGCTCACCTCCGCCATCGACCAGGACATCACCTTCATCTGCCGGCGCGGCATCACCTCCATCAGCACCGGCGCGAGCGTCACCACGTCGTCGGTGGGCAACCACGCCCGCACCGTGTCGCTGACCGCCGGCACGAAAACCACGATCACGATCGGCCTGCTGACCGGCTCCTTCAAGCTGGTCAACCGCAAGAGCGGCAAGGTCCTGGACGTCTCCGGCGCCTCCACCTCCGACGGCGGGCCCGTCATCCAGTACACGTGGTCCGGCGGCGCGAACCAGCAGTGGAAACTGCTCCCCGACTACGACGGCTCGTTCCGCCTCTCCAACGTCCACAGCGGCAAGCTGCTCGACGTCCCGGGCGGCTCCACCAGCGCCGGCACAGCCCTGGACCAGTCGTCGGACACCAACGGCACCCTCCAGTGGTGGAAGCTCGTGCCGGCGGCCACCAGCGGCTACTACCGCCTCGTCAACGTCAGGAGCGGCCTGTGCGCAGACGTGCAGAGCGGCTCCACCGCCGACGGCGCCAAGGTCATCCAGTGGCCCGCCAACGGCGGCTCCAACCAGGAATGGCAGCCAGTGGGGCTGTGACGGTGCACCCGTGCGTTGACACATAGCGACAGACCGGACCTGGACGATCCAGTGACCGGGTTGCCGTACCCGCATCGACGAACAAGGGAGTTCACTGTGCCTGTGCTGATCACGCTTCGACGACTGCGCCAGGGGGTGGTTGTCTGCCTGGCCGCGGTGGCGCTCGCCTTCGCCGGCCTCGGCGCCTTCAGCGGCGCCGCGCAGGCCGCCACGCAGGGACCCTGCGACATCTACGCGGCGGGCGGCACGCCGTGCGTGGCGGCGCACAGCACCACCCGCGCGCTGTTCGCCGCCTACAACGGCCCGCTCTACCAGGTGCAGCGGGCGTCGGACAACACGGTGCAGAACATCGGGGTGCTGTCCGCCGGTGGTGTCGCCGACGCGGCGGCCCAGGACTCGTTCTGCGCGGGCACCACCTGCACCATCACCCGTGTGTACGACCAGACCGGCGGCGGCAACACCCTGGTCTACCAGGGACCCGGCGGGACCGGCGGCGCCGACACGGCGGCCATGGCGACCACCGAAGCGCTCGGCGTGGGCGGCCGGAAGGCCTACGCGCTGTACATCAACCCCGGCAACAGCTACTTCGCGTACAACTCCACCGGGGGCGTGCCGACCGGCAGCTCGCCCGAGGGCGCGTACATGGTCACCAGCGGCACGCACGTCAACAACGGCTGCTGCTTCGACTACGGCAACACCGAGACCGACCACAAGGCCGACGGCAACGGCGCCATGGACGCGATCAACTTCGGCACGGAATGCTGGTTCGGCGGCTGTAGCGGGACCGGGCCGTGGGTGCAGGCGGACCTGGAGAACGGCCTGTTCTCCGGCGGCAGCAAGACGTGGAACCCCCACCAGGTCTCCCAGACCAGCCGCTTCGTCACCGCGATGCTCAAGAACGACGGCACCACCCGGATGGCACTCAACGCCGCCGACGCCCAGTCCGGAAGCCTGACCCAGCTCTACAGCGGCGCACTGCCCACCGGCTACAACCCGATGCACAAGCAGGGCGCCATCATCCTCGGCAGCGGCGGCGACTGCTGCCAGACCAACCGCAACGCGAGCGCGGGCACCTTCTACGAGGGCGCCATGGTCAAGGGCTACCCCTCCGACGCCACCGACGCCGCGGTCCAGGCCAACATCGCCGCGGCCGGCTACAGCACCGACACCACCACCCCCTTCACCCCGGGCGCGAAGGTGTCGCTGCGGGCCACCACCTCCTGCTGCACCGGCGACTACCTCAAGCACGACACCAGCGACGACAACGTCGTGATCGCGCCGGTGACCTCCAGCAGTTCGGTCACCGACAAGGGCAACGCCACCTGGATCGTCCGCGCCGGCCTGGCCGACAGCAGCTGCGTCTCCTTCGAGTCGGCCGACGCACCCGGCCGTTACCTCAGGCACTACGCGTTCCAGCTCCACCTCCAGCCCGACGCCGGCACCAGCCAGTTCGCCGCCGACGCCACGTTCTGCCCCAAGCCGGGGAACAGCGGAACGGGTTATTCCTTGCAGTCCTTCAACTACCCGGCCAGGTACATCCGCCACTACCGCTTCACCGGCTACATCGCGAGCAACGGCGGTACCAACGCCTGGGACACGTCGTCGTCGTGGGCCCAGGACACCAGCTGGCTCGCCGCATCTCCCTGGAGCTGACGAGCCTCCGGCACGCGCAGCCACCCGGCCCGGCCGACGGCCCGGCCGGGTGGCTGCGCGAGGCTAACCGGTGACGCGCCGGAAGGTCCACCGCTGGTTGGAGCCGCCGGTGTCGCGGTACTGGATGAGCGCGGCGCCGTCGGCCGTACTGCCTCCGCCGACGTCGAGCACCTTGCCGCTGTTGCGGTTGACCAGGACGAACTCGCCGCCGGTCTGCGGGCGCAGCTGCCACTGCTGGCTCGTCCGGCCGTCGGCGGTCGCCTGCACGACCCGCGCGCCGTCCGCCGTCGAGGACCCCGCCACGTCGAGGACCTTGCCGCTGTTGACGCACATGATGGTGTGGTAGCCGTCCGCTGTCGACTGGAAGGCCCACTGCTGGTTCGGCCTGCCGTTGCCGGGCCACTGGATCACGGCGGCGCCGTCCGCCGTGGCGGCGCCGGAGACGTCGGCGACCTTGCCGCTGCGCACGCTGACACATGTGTAGGCCCTGGTGGGCGCGAGGGCGTACTGCACCGAGTCGAAGTCGACGTAGCCGGCGTTGTTGGGGTTGTAGGTGTACAGGCCGACCCGGTCACCGCGGTAGCCGCCCCAGGAGAGCTGGTAGGTGCCGCCGAACGAGGTGAACGTGCTGCCGTCGAGGCTGTAGGAGAACTGGCTGACCCCGTTGACGTCCCAGGTGGTACGCAGCCACACGGCGTCCTGTGCGACCACCGGACCGTAGGTCAGGGTGCCGCCGGCGTTGTGCGCGAGCGTGGTGGTGGTCCCCGAGCGCCGCACGCCCAGCCCGGCGTAGGTGCCCGCGTAGTGGCACAGTCCGGCGTGCTGGCCGTCGGCGAGGCCGGCCAGTTCGAGGCGGACCGTCACCGTCGCGTCCGACGTGCGCAGCACCCGCTGGGTGAGGGTGTTGCCGACCTTGGTCAGGTTGTCGGCCACCAGCGGTGCGAACGCCTTCAGCCGCAGGTAGCCCGGGCGCTCGGTGAGCGACCAGTGGTCCGCGCGCGGTTGGTAGTACCACTCCCACTGCGGCTTGAGGCGGCTGTCGGTGAACAGGTCGCTGGTCACCACGGGCGGCAGCGCGTCGACCGGCAGACCGGGGGTGCCGCCGGCGGGCACCTTGCCCGTCCACACCATGGTGCCGATGCCGTCCGCGCCCACCTGGCCCAGGATCGGCCAGCCGTCCACCCAGGTCACCGGCAGCAGGGACAGCGGCCGCCCCTCCCAGGCGCCGTGGCCGTGGTGGGTCACGAAGTACCAGGTGCCGTCCGGGGTCTGCACCAGCCCGCCCTGGTTGGGCTCGCGGTCCACCGAGGCGTTGACATGCTCCAGCTGCCGGGTCTCGAAGGGGCCGTACAGGCTGGAGCCGCGGTTCATCATCAACACCCGGCCCTCGGACTTCACCTCGCTGTACAGGTGGTAGTAGAGGCCGTTGATCTTGTACAGCTTGTTGGCCTCGCTGCCCGTCGACTGGTGGATGACGGTGGGCGAGCCGACCAGCGACTTCCCGTCCCCGGACAGCCTGAACAGGTTGATCTTGTAGCCGTCCGCGTAGTGCGAGCTGACCAGGTAGCCCTGGCCGTCGTCGTCCCAGAACGGGCACGGGTCGTCCCAGCCGGAGGTCCGCCACACCGACGTCAGCGGATCCCACGGCCCTTCCGGCGACGGGGCCGACGTCATGAAGAAGCCCTCGTCGGGGGTGTTGAAGTACACCCAGAACCGCCCCGCGTGGTAGCGGATGGCCCCGGCCCACACACCACGGCCGTAGCGGTTCATCTGGTCCCAGTTCAGCGCCGGTCCGATACGGGTCAGATCGTCGACCGCGCCGCCCAGCGTCCGCCAGTTGACCAGGTCCTTCGAGTGCAGGACGGCCACGCCGGGCGAGTACCCGAACGTGCTGGTGATGCCGTAGTAGTCGTCGCCGACCCGGATGCAGTCCCAGTCGCTGAAGTCGCCCGGGAGGACGGGGTTGACATAGGTGCCGTCGCCCTGGTCCCCCCAGGTGCCGGCGGGAGGTGTGGCCGCCGCGGCCCTGCCGGGGGGCAGCAGCCCCGGCAGCAGCAGGGCCCCGGTGCCGACTGCGGCGAGCCGGCCGAACTGTCTTCTGGTGATGTCCACGATGTCCCTCCTGTCAGGGAGTCAGTCCGCGCTCACGGCTTGCCACAGCTGGCTGTCGGCGTTCGTGTCCGTCGTCTGCACGAGCTGGGCGCCTGCCGATGTCGAGGAGCCGGACACCGCGAGCAGCTTGCCGCTGTTCACGTTCTTGATCTTGTAGTAGCCGTTTCCGGCGGCCACCAGGGTCCAGTGCTGGCTCGCGGCGTTGCTGTCGGGCTGCTGGACGACGGTCGCGTCGTCCGTGGTGGACCCGCCGGTGACGTCCAGCAGCTGACCGCTGTTCTCGTTGACGATCTCGTAGGCGCCGCCACCGGCCGGGAGCCACAGCCAGCGCTGGTTCTGCCCTGCGGTGTCGTTCCACTGGATGGCGTTCGCCGCTGCGGCGGTCGACGCGCCCGAGATGTCGATCACCTTGCCGCTGTTCTTGTTGAGGACCTTGTAGAGCACGCTCGCGCTGGGGAAGGGGATGGAGGCGAACGCGTCCAGGGCGCAGACGGTGTTGGAGGAGGCCGTGTTCTTCGTTCCGGTGCACACGACCTTGATCGTGTGGGAGCCCGCGGCGAGATCCGTCTTCTCGAACAGCGGCACCTGCTTCGTCACCGTCGAGGCATAGGCGTCGATGCCCGACTGTGCGAGGGTGCCGTCGAGGTAGACGTCGACCTTGCCCATGTTCGGCTGCTTCATGCCGAGGTACCGGACGCCCGAGCCGGTGAACGCGTACTGGACGTAGTCGCCCGCCCTGTTGGTGTAGCTCTCGGACCCCTTGAAGTCCTGCGAGTCGTTCCAGCTCGACCAGCTGGGGGAGTAGGTGAGACCGGAGTCCTTGTCGTCGACGTAGGTCCATCGCTGGCGGACCAGCGCCTTGGACGCGGCGGACGCGTTCCCCTGGGCGTCCACGACATAGAGGCGGTAGTCACCGGGCTTCGGCGGGACGGCGATGGCCGTCGCGGTTCCGGCCGCCTTCGTCATGGCCGGGCCGACGGCGAACGTCGTCGTACCGGCGGGAGCCAGCCAGAGCGTCCTGGTCGCGTCACCGAGGGGGCGGACGGGGATGGACGACATGCCCTTGCCGGTGAACGTGCTGGCGGGCAGGGCGTAGTCCTGGAGCGCCAGGTTGCTCCGCGGGACGAGGTCCTTGTAGGCGTCCTCGAGGCCCGCGTTCACGGCGATGCCGTACGCCTGCGACGGCCACACCTTGTCCGGGTACGCGTGCACGTCCTGAATGGTGCTGTTCGGGACGCTCTTGCTGAAGATCTTGTTGAGGGTGCCGTAGGTGTTGGTGATGGTGAGGTCGTGCTGCCGGCCCCAGGTGCCGGAGTTGATGGTGTACGCGACATTCGGGTCCACGTCGAGGACGTTGTCGTGCTCGTTGAGGTAGGCGGAACCCTCGTCCGGGTGCATTCCGTACTTGTGGCCGGCCGGCACACCCTGGATGTAGTTGTTGCTGATCTCGGTGTTCGGCTGGCTGCCCAGCGTGTAGATGGGAGCGGAGTCGCCGAGCACCTGCATGGTGTCGACGATCTCGTTGTACTTGACGGTGTTGTTCCTGGCCGTGGTGGTCGGGTTCCCGGGATTGACGGAGTTCGCCGAACCGTCGAAGTTCCACCATCCCCAGCCGAGCGTGATGCCCGCCCAGGGGGACTTCTCGATCCGGTTGTGCTGCACGGACAGGGAGTCCACGAAGTACGCCGACACGGGGCTCGACCCCTGGAACAACACGGCGCTGTCGTAGAGGTAGTTGTCCGTGACCGATATGTTCTTGCAGACGCCCTCGACGTTCACCGGGTACTTCTCGTGGTTGGTCGAGGTGTAGTCCCCGATGTACACGTGCTGGGGGTGCCCCACGGTGACGGCGGATCCGGCGATGTCGTTGGTGACGTTGCCGGTCAGCTGTGTGTCCGTCACGTCGTTGGCCAGGGTGATGCCGTCGGCGCCGGTGTGCTGCACGGTGTTGCGCGACAGGACGATCCCGTCGGCGTTCTCGATCTGGACGGCCGCGGGCGGCAGGTCGACGTT
This sequence comes from Streptomyces sp. NPDC127190, assembly GCF_042672505.1. Taxonomy (NCBI): domain Bacteria; kingdom Bacillati; phylum Actinomycetota; class Actinomycetes; order Kitasatosporales; family Streptomycetaceae; genus Streptomyces; species Streptomyces sp. NPDC127190. The sequence continues at coordinate 77,405 of NZ_JBHXVE010000021.1, read as the reverse complement.
GCGGTAGGTGTACGCGTGGAAGTTCTGCCTGGCGTACACGTTCGAGCTGGCGTTGCCCTGCGTTCCCTGCCGGAACACGGAGCCCGCGACGTTGACCAGGTTCCAGTCGGAGTGCTCGACCGTGAGCCCGGAGAACGTGATGTTCCGCGCGTGGTCGCTCGTGGACTTCCCGGCGATCTTGAGCAGGGTGGACACGTTGTTCGGCGCGAAGACATCCGCCGTGGTCATGTCCTCGGAGCCGGACTTGTAGTAGTAGAGGGTGTGCTTCGCCCTGTCGAAGTAGAACTCCCCCGGCTGGTCCAGGAATTCGTACGCGTTCATGAAGGTGTGGGTGCCGTCCGCCTTGAAGGGGCCGTACGGCGGCGCCTGGGCGATGGCCGCCCCTGGCTGCTGGAACAGGGCCACGCGGTTGGCACCGTCCGAGCTCGTGGTGATCTGCCGGACCCCCACGATGGCCGTGGTCCAGGTCGTCGCCGACTTGATCTCGACGTCGTCCTGGTTGGCGGCGACGGCGGGCAGGTCGGAGAGGCTGTACTTGGCACCGTCGCACTGCGAACCCGACTCCCAGGCCCAGGGCGCCTGGCCGGCCGTCACGGTGTAGGTCCCGTAGCAGCCGGCCGAGTTGATCGTCTTGGAGGCCATCTGGGCGCGCTTGCCGTTGACATACAGCGCGCGGAGCTTGTCGTCGCGGTTGAGCGTGGCCTTCCAGATGTTCCCGCTGTGCTGGGTCCAGCCGGTGACCTGAACGCCTCCCTCCAGGACCGGCTTCTCGTTCTGGTAGGCGGCGTACACGACATGGTGGCCGTTCGTCCCGGAGTCGGCAGGCGTGAAGTCGATGGTGCTGCTCACCGGGTAGGTGCCGCCGCGGAGATAGACGGTGATGTCCCCGGTCATGTTGTCGTTGACCGTGCGTACGACGTCCCGTGCGTGCTGGAGCGTCTTGAACGGCGCGCTGATCGTCCCGGGGTTGGTGTCGCTGCCGTTCGGGGCGACGTAGTAGGTCGCCTGGGTCGCGGCCGTGGCCGGGGTCGGCGTCGTGAGAGAGGTCAGCAGCACCGCGGAGAGGCCCGTCGCGAGCGCTGCTGACACCGTGCGGGTGGGGGAGGTGCCGGGCTTCATCGCCTGCCCCTCCTGTGCTGGGGGCGGGCGGTCGGGGATGCGTTCATACGGCGGCTCCGAGGGTGGGGTCAGTGCGGTGACACGGTCCTTCAGCACGAGCGCCGACGGAGGTCAGCCGGAGACGGGGAGGCGGTAGAAGGCGGTCGCGGTGCCGGCGAGCACCGCGTGGATCTCGGTGGCGGAACAGCCGTCGAGCAGCTCGTCCACGGTGGCGGCCCAGCGGTTCCAGCCGCCCGCGAGGTTCGCGACGGGCCAGTCGGATCCGAACATCAGGCGGTCGGGGCCGAACGACGACAGCAGTACGTCCCACACCGGGCGGATGTCGGCGGTGGTCCATCTGTCGTGGTCGGCCTCGGTGATCAGCCCCGACACCTTGCAGACCACGTGGGGGTGTGCGGCCAGCAGACGCACCTGCCGTTCCCAGTCGGCCAGGTCGCCGTCGGCGATCGGCGGCTTGCCCGCGTGGTCGAGGACCTGGGGCAGGTCGGGGAAGCGCTCGGCCAGCCGGATCGCCTGGTCGAGCTGGTGGCTGCGGACCAGCACGTCGTAGCCGAGCCCGCGGTCCCGGAGGGCCGCCAACCCCCGTTCGACGTGGGGGCGTTGCAGCCACCCCGGCTCCGTCTCGCCCTGGACGAGATGGCGCAGGGACCGCAGATACGTCCCGCCCGGCCCGGCGAGCAGCCCGTCGAGATCGTCGCCGATCGCCGGGGACGTCAGGTCGGCCCAGCCGACGACGGCCCCGATCAGCGGCTCCTGTTCCGCGAGGGCGAGCAGGTCCTCGGTCTCGGGCAGGTCCGGGATGCACTGCACGGCCACCGTGCGGTGCAGACGGCGGCCGGCGATGGTCCGGGTGGCGGTGGTCCGCAGGTCGGCGGGGGTGAAGGTGCGGCGGATCGTCGTCAGGGCGGGGTCGTCGAGCCAGGGCTGCGGACGCTGGTCGAGGTCCCACAGGTGGTGGTGGGCGTCCACGATGCCCGGGACGGGGGTGGCGGTCATGACGCGGGTCCGGGGAGCGGGCTCAGGTGCCAGATCTCGGTGAGTTCCGTCCACTGGCGGGAGTCGCCCCGGTCGGGCCACGGCTCCTGGCAGGGGTCGGTGAGCTTCCACCACTTCTGGGTCTCGGGGTCGGCTTCGAGTGCGGCCATGTCGGCCTCGAAGTCGTCGCCGTGATATTCGAGGTAGGCGAACAGCACATCGCCGTGCAGGTAGATGCTGTAGTTGCGGATGTTCGCCCGGTGCAGGGCGGCCTCGACGCCGGGCCAGACGGCCGAGTGGAGTTCGAGGTACTTCTCGCGGTGCTCGGGGCGGAGCCTGATGGTCTGGGCGATGCGTCTCATCACGCACCCTCCTGAGGGGTGAAGGGGGTCCGGTAGCTGGGAGTGTGGGCACGCAGCCGGAGGCTCAGGGTGAGCCGGATGCGGGTGGACGCGGGCAGCCGGACCGTCAGGTAGGCGCCGTCGCAGTCCTGCTCCTTCTCGGTGACGACCGGCTCGGTGTGGCCGTAGTCGTACATGTCGCCGATCCAGCCGTCGTCCTCGCAGGTGGTGTAGCGGACGGAGGTGATGGTGTGTTCGGCGAAGGCGCCCGCCTGGACGATCACCGTGCGGTCGGTCTCGGGCGCGAGGTTGACCAGTTCGACGGTGGTGGCCTCGGGGTCGATGGAGGTGACCAGGGCGGCCACGTCCGGCGGCAGGCCGGCGCGGCGCGCCTCGGCGTCGTGGTAGCGCAGCCGGGCCTGCTGGAGACCGCCCTGGTACAGCACCTGGGGGCCGCCCCAGGTCAGCTGGACGAGGGCCTCGGTGACCACGGGGTTGCACAGCTGCCACACGTGGATGTCGGCCTCGGGCACGTCCAGGTCGCGGTAGCGGTCGATGCGCCGCAGCCGGTGGCGGACCTGGGCCTGGGCGGCCGCGAGGATGCGCTCGGGGTAGTCGGGGTCGTCACCGGCGAGGAAGGCGAACCAGGCCTTCTCGTGCCCGGACTCCTCCTTGGCCCGGAACGGCCGTACGGTGCGCCAGTCGATGCCGTCGGCCTCGCGCAGCCGCTCCAGCCGGGCGCGGTCGGCCTGGGAGGAGGTGTGGTGCCACAGGGCCACCGGGACCGGCGGGGTGGCCGGGTTGAAGTCGAACCAGCCGGAGTCGTTGTGCCGGAACGGCAGGTGCGGGGTGGGCGTGTGGACGTCGGGGCCGAGTTCGACCGCCCACTTGGAGGGCAGGCTGGAGTCCGCCTCGGTGTGCGGCATCACCTTGGCCTCGTCGATGAGGGTGTCGAGGGAGGTCGCGACCATGGCGAGGTAGTCGTCGTCGCCGGTGACCGTGGCCGCCGCGAGCGCCGCCACGCAGGCCGCGTGGCCGAGGCTGTGCCAGCCGTGCGGCCAGGACCAGCCGTAGTGGCCGCCGTACCAGCGGCCCTCCAGCAGACTGCCGACGACCCCGTCCGGGCCGACGTTGTCCGGGATCAGGCCGCCGTGTTCCCGGGTCCGCTCGCGCCACGCGCCGACGTACTCGACGATCCAGTCGCGGTAGCGCTCCTCGCCGGACAGGATCCAGGCGTTGAGAACCAGCCCGGCCGCGGCGAGGTTGACGGCGGTGTCGCCGACGCCCATCCGGTCCCGCATCTGGTCGCCCAGCCGCGGGTCCGCCGACAGCGGGAAGGGACCGCCGTCGGCCGCCTCGGGGATCCATTCGAGGGGGAAGCCGTAGGTCTCGGCCTCCTTCGGCAGCCAGGGGTAGACGTCGCCGTCGAACAGGCCCGTGCGGTCGGGGTCGCTGCCGTTGTGGGGGCGGGTGATGATGCGGTGTTCGGGGTCGTAGTTGCCCTTGGCGGGGTCGACGTACAGCTCGGCGAAGCGCAGGGCGCGCTCGCGCCAGCGGTCGGGGGCGGCCATGCACAGGAAGTAGAGCAGCAGCAGGCTCTCGCCCTGGTGGAACCAGTCGTAGCCGCGCTCGTACTCGTCGCGCAGCATGTCCAGTTCGGTCAGCTGGCGGGTGACGCCCTCCCAGTGCTTCTCACTGGCGGGCAGCAGGTCGTCGGCGCCGCCGAGGAGGTAGAGCTGGGGCCAGTTGAAGAACACCTCGTAGAAGTCGTCCACACCGTCGCGGGTGGTCAGCGGGCCGGTGTAGTTCAGCCGCCCGTCCGGGCCGGTGAAGTCGCGGGCGAAGCGCCGCCACCCGTGGTCGAGCAGGTCGAACAGCGACCGCTGGGCCACGGCCCATCCGGGGGGTTCGAGCAGCGGCACCCCCGCCTCGATCTCGGGTGGCGCGGCCGGCTGGTCGCGGGGGGCGTCCTCGGCCGGGGTGCGGTCGGCAGGGCTGAAGGGCATGGGAGATCTCCGTTCGGGACGGGCTGCGGGGACGGCGCACGCCGGGGACGACGGCCGGGCGGACGAGGCCGGTGTCACTCCTTGGTGGCGCCGGCGAGCATCCCGCTGACCAGGAAGCGCTGGGCGAAGAGGAAGACGACCAGCACGGGCGTGATGGCCACGAGCGTCGCCAGAGCCAGCTGCGGGCGCTGGATCGCCAGGTCACCCACGGTCGGATTGAACGACGGTACGTTGCTGAGCAGGTTGCCGACGCCCACCTGGACCGGCATCTGACTGCTGTCGGGGAGCATCACGTACGGCAGGAAGTAGTTGGTCCAGTTGGCGACGAAGCTGAAGAAGCCCACGAGCGCGATGACCGGCGTCGCCAGCGGCAGCGCTATGTGCCGGAAGACGCCGAACTCCGAGCAGCCGTCGATCCGTGCGGCCGCCAGCAGGTCCTTCGGTACGGCGGTGGTGAAGTAGATGTACGTCAGATACACACCGAAGGGGTAGAACGAGTACGGCAGGATGATCGACCACATCGTGCCGATCAGATGCACCGCGTTGATCTCCAGGAACAGCGGCACCACCAGCGTGGCGTTCGGCATCAGCATCACGACGAGGGTCGCGATCAGCAGGGTGTGCCGGCCGCGGAACTCGGTCATCGCCAGCGCGTATCCCGCCGGAACGGCGACGCACAGCGTGATGACCAGCGAGATCACCGCGTACAGTGCGGAGTTGCGCAGCCACAGCAGGATCGCGTCGTCCTGGAATGCCGTGAGCGCGTGCCAGTTGGCCTTCAGCGCGTGCCAGGAGCCGAAGGAGAGCGGGCTGTCGTGGACCAGTTGCTGGTCGGTCTTGGTCGCCGCGAGCAGCAGCCAGAGCACCGGCAGGACGAAGAACACCACGAACACGGCCAGTACGGCGCCGGTCAGCAGCCGGGAGGCCACGCGCCGCTGGGGACGGGTGCGCCGCCGCTCCGGAGCCCCCTGGTGCGTGCCGCTCATGACGGATGATTCCCCCTTCGCAGGCCGGGTGGCGGCGACCGGGGTGGCAAAGGACTTATTCGGCATCGAAGAACCCCGACCGTGCGACGAATACTGCGGCGGCCGACACGCTGACGACCAGGAGCTCCACCGAGACCGCGGCGGCGCCGTTGATGTTGTTCATCTGGAAGGCGAAGTCGTACGTCAGCTGGTTGAGCGAGTAGTCGCGGCCGGCCACGCCGGTGCTGGCGAGGGAGAGCAACTGCGGCTCCACGAAGAGCTGGGCTCCGCCCGCGAACGCCAGGATCACCATGTACACGATCCACTTGCGGAGCATCGGGATCTGGATGTGCCAGGCGGTCTGCCAGGCGCCCGCGCCGTCGATGCGCGCGGCTTCCATGACATCTTTGGGGATGTTGTTGAGCGCGCCGTACATGACGACGATCCAGCCGCCCGCGCCGGTCCAGAACGCGATGATCGTGAACAGCAGGGGCAGGTTGCCGGGCGCGATCACCTCGCCGAAGGTGTGGAAGCCCAGCGCGCCCAGCAGCGAGCTGACCGGGCTGACGGTCGGGTCGAGCATGAACAGCCACACCAGCACGCTCGCGGCGCCGGCGAGCGCTCCCGGGATGTAGTAGAGGAAGCGCAGCGCCTTGCCGGCGGGAGCCGAGGTCAGGCGGTGCAGCAGCAGCGCCAGGCCGACCACGAACACCACCAGGGACAGGAGCCAGAAGACGAGGTAGACGGCGACATGGCTCACCGCGTCCAGGAAGCGGAAGTCCTGCGCCGTGGTGACGAAGTTGGAGAAGCCGGTGAACGTGCCCCCGGCGTCGGTGAAGGCGAAGTAGATCGCGTAGGCGGTCGGCAGGACGCCGAAGGCGATCAGCAGGATCACGTAGGCGGCGACGAAGGCCACACCGGCCCGGCTCTGCCGTGTGGTGCCGCGAGGGCGCCGGGCAGCAGAGCCGGCCGGGGAGTGGGTGAGGGTCACTGGGAGACCTTGTATCCGTTGGACTTGGCGTACTTGGTGATGGAGTCCTGCCAGGCGGGCAGCATGGAGGCGATGGACTTGCCCTGGGTCAGGCCCGGCTTGACGGTGGCGGCCCAGATCGCCTCCTGGCTGAACTGGCCCGATCCCCAGTCCGGCCAGACCTGGGTGGACGCGGCCTTGAGGGCGCTCAGGTCACTGGCGAAGTATCCGGAGGCGGCCTGCCCCTTCAGCCACACCTCGGCGGCCGGCGCGTACGCGGGGAAGCCGGGGGCCTTGGCGCCCTGGTAGGCGTTGTCGGTGGTGACCCACTTCAGGAAGTCGGTGGCCGCCTTGATGTGGGCGGAGTGCTTCGACAGCAGCCAGGTGCCGCCGCCGACGTTGCCGGTGGACGGCGACGCGTCCCCCTGCCACTGGGGCATGGGCGCTGCCGCGATCTGCTTGGCCGGGGTCTTGAGGCCGTCCTTGAACACCGCGCCGCCGTACCAGGCGGGGCCCGGCATCAGCAGGACCTTGTTCGCCTTGTTCTTGCTGAAGTCGGTGCTGAAGACGCCGCTGATGGACATGGACTTCGCCTTGATCAGCGTGTCCATGAGCTTGGCCATCTTGGTGCAGGCCTCGCTGGTGGTGTTCACCGACACCGACTTGGGGCCGGTGATGTGGTTGGCGCCGCACTTGCTCGCCCACAGGTAGATTTCGGGGGCGAAGGAGTCGCCTGCGTCACCCACCAGGTAGCCGGGGTGCTCCTTGGCCACCTTCTCGCCGAGCGCCTGGTACTCCTCCCACGTCGTGGGCACCGTGTAGCCGAACTGCTTCAGCAGCGGCGCGTTGTACCAGAGCACCGCCTGGGAGAGATCGTTGCGCAGGCAGTAGAGGGTGCCGTTGACGGTGCAGACGTCGTTGGCGCCCTTGGCGAAACCGGCCAGGGTCGCGTCCGGGATCAGCCCCTTGTTCAGCGGCGCGGCGAAGCCGGCGTCGACCGCCCAGGTCACCTCGTTGTTCTGGGAGCTGAAGACCACGTCCGGCCAGCCCTTGCCGGTGCGGTTGAACAGCTGGACCTTCGTCTGGAGGTAGTTCGAGCCGTTGGCGTCGCCGTCGTAGCTGACGATGTTCAGCTTCACGTTCGGGTGCTGCCGCTGGTACAGCTTCGCGGCATCCATCCGGGTCGCGTCCACCCAGACGGTCAGCGCACCGTCCGTCTGGCGCACCTGCGCGAAGCCGTCCTTGTTCGTCGTGGCCGTGGCGCCGCCGTTGCAGGCGGAGACGGTAAGCAACACGGTGGCCGCGCAGCCGGCCAGCAACGTCGCACGCCTCCTGCTGGACGCTCTCTCCTGGCCGGACGAAGGCTTGTTGACGGTCATGTGCGACTCCACTGGTTTCACAGGGCGCCCCGAGTAGGCGGGTAGGTGGCGCGTGTATGGGGACGACGCCGGGCCGTACCGGTCGGGCGTCGGGGACCTCGGACGGCCGTGCCGCTTGCCGCCGCGGAAGAAATTAGGCGCCTTATCAAGGGATCAGTCAAGGGTGTGAGCAGGCTCTTCCTCATGGCTTATGACTGATGCCCCGTATCGACATGGGAAAAGTCCCTCATATCCGCTTACGAGCCCTGGACTTGCTGCACTTCTGCGGTGTAGACCTTCCCCCGATGAGTACGACTCATCGGGGGGTGGGGATACGATGAGCATGGCTCCACATCGATCAACCGCCCTCGCGGCAGTCATCCCGAAGGCAGGACAGATGAACGACACACCCGCGACCGCTGCGGCAGAGACGGTGAACGGTGCGGACGCGCGGCCCGAGTACCGGCCCGGCTACGAGGTCGTGGCGGAGCGGATTCTCGAGTTCATCGCCGAGTCGCGTCTGGTGGCGGGCGACCGGCTGCCCACGGAGAACGATCTGGCCCAGCGGCTGAACACCAGCAGGGCCGTGGTGCGGGAGGCCGTGAAGATCCTTTCGGCGCTCGGCCGGGTCCGGGCGCACAAGGGGCGCGGACTGTTCGTCGCGGACGACGAGGGCCTGCTCAGCACCAGCCGCTGGGGCGGCTTCTTCCGCCCGGTCGACCTCGATCACGTGCTCATGCTGTTCGAGTTCCGCAGGGTGCAGGAGATGGCCGCGAGCAGTCTGGCCGCCACCCGGGCCACCCCCGCCGAGCTGCGGACCATCGAGGTGGCCGTGCAGCGGTGCCGGCACGGCTTCGTCCACGGTCAGGTCGAGGAGTTCAACCAGGCGGACGAGGACTTCCACGGGGCCGTGGCCGCGGCCTCGCACAACGCCTTCCTCGTCAGCGCGGTGCGGGACGCGCGACGCCTCCAGCGGCAGTCCAGCGCGATCGGGATCCATGACACCTTCGGTGAGGGCACCGAGTCCGCGGTCGTGGAACACGAGGTGATCTACCGGGCCATTCGCGACGGCCGCCCCGACGAGGCGGCCGAGGCCACGGCGGCACATCTCGACAGGACGCTGGAGGACTACCGGCGGGAGATCCAGCGGCGCCTGTTCGGATAGCGAGACCTCGCCGGGGCCCTCTCGTACGACCGCTCCTGCCTGCGGCGAAGCGTCACCGCACGTCGAACCGGTCGACGACCAGCCAGCTGCCTCCCGTCTTGGTCAGGGTGAGGGTGTGGCGCCCGAGGGGCAGGTCGCTGACGGAGTACACGGTCCGCTGGGCCTGGCGGCTCGCGGAGGACGCGTTGACGGTGCCCCGGGAGGCGCCGTCGAGGGAGACCGCGAGGGAGCCCTCGTCGGAGTTGGTCTCGGTGACGAGGCTGATCCCGGTACCGGTGAAGGTGACGGTGGCCGAGTCGCCGTCGGCCGTGGTGGCGTGGACGTCGTCCTGGTAGTCGCCGAAGCCGCGGTTGGCGGAGTAGCGCCAGGAGGCGCCGGTATAGGTGAGGGAGGAGTCGGTGTCGTTGTGGACGCCGGTGACCTCGAAGCCGTCCAGGGAGGCCCAGGTGCCGCTGCGCTTGACGAACCGGACGGTGTGGCTGCCCGGGCTCAGTCCGCCGGTGCTGTAGAGCACCGCCTGGGCCTGGCGGGTGGTGGCGTGGGTGTCGACCAGGCCCTTGGAGGTTCCGTCGATGAAGACCTCGGCCTGTCCCTGGTCGGTGTTCCTCTCGCCGATGACCGAGACACCGGTGCCGGTGAACGTCAGCGAGGCGCTGTCGCCGTCGGTCTTCGTGGCGTGTACGGCGTCCTCGTGGTCGCCCACGCCGCGGTTGCCGTTCGCCGTCCAGCTGCCGGTGTAGGAGATCGCGGTGTCGTCGTCGTCCATCCAGCCGGTCAGCGGCCTGTGCGCGGCGTCGGGGCCGGCGGCCGCGATGATGTCCCGGGCGGCGGAGGGCCAGGCGCCGCCGGAGACGATCGTGGCCTGGCTGAAGGTGATGCCGGTCCCGCTGTTCCGGTAGGTGGCGGTGTCGGAGTAGTTGTCGTGGATGTCGATGTCGTGGATGGTCGGCGTCCACATGCCGATCCAGTTGCCGCCGACGATGCGGGAGACGTTGTCGTGGGTGTTCCAGTACGAGCTGCCCTCGTCCTGGTACAGCATGTTGTTGGTGTGGTTGCCGACCTCGACCAGGTTGCCCGCGAGGACGGACGTGGTGGAGCCGTCGCCATTGCCCTGGCCGCCGTTGGTGTAGATGGGGCCGCCGTCGTGGAGGACGTTCATCACGTCGTGCACGTGGTTGTCCAGGACCTGGTTGGCGCCGGCGTAGAGGGTGCCGTGTGCGCAGGTGTGCAGGCCCTGGGCGGACTGCATGGAGCACGGTGAGGCGTAGCCCCAGCCCCAGCCGACCGACATGCCGGAGTAGGGGGTGTGGCCGATGTCGTTGTGCGAGACGGTGAGGCCGCGGGTGTAGCCGGCCCAGATGCCGACCGCGTCGGAGTAGTCCCGGCCGACGTCGGAGATCCAGTTCTGGGTGACGGTGTCGCCGGTGGTCATGCGGTGGGTGTCGGTGAGGTAGTAGTCGTCCACCTCGCCCACGGAGACGCCGCCACCGGAGGTGTCGTGGATGACGTTCCCGGTGATCGTGGAGTCCTGGGTGCCGTCGGCGAGGTCGATGCCGGTGCCGCCGGTGTGGGTGATCTCGTTGCCGGTGAAGGTGATGTGGGATCCGCGGTGGACCTGGACGGCGGCGGGGATGCGGAGGGGGGCGTTGTCGTTGCCGGGGTCCCAGAGCACGCCGGCCTGGTTGTCGATGTAGCCGGCCGTGGAGGGCAGGGTCCAGGTGGTGTAGGCGAAGGTCAGGCCCTGGAAGGTGATGTCGTGCGCGGGCGTGATCGCGTCCGGCACCACGGTGAAGCCGTCCAGGAGCATGGTTGTCCCGCCGGTCTTGACCAGCTTGATGGTGTGCCGGCCCTTGGCGAGGCCGCTGACGGAGGCGACGACCTGCTGGGCGAGCCGCGACGAGCCGGAGGCGGACCCGCTCTGCACCTTGGCGCCGTCGACGTAGACGTCGATGCCGCCCTCGTCGGTGTTGGTCTCCGAGAGCACGTCGATCCCGGTACCGGAGAAGGTGTAGCTCACCGAGTCGCCGTTGGCAGTGGTGGCGTGGACGTCGTTGGAAAGGTCACCCAGGTTGCGCCCGCTGGAGGAGCTCCAGGATCCGGTGTAGGTGATGGCCGGGTCCGTGTCGTCGACCGGCGCGAGGTGGCCGGGCGTGCCCTGCACGTTCAGCAGCGTCTCGGTGGTGGGCAGCTCCACGTCGGCGGTGGTGAGGTCCTCACCGCTGCGCGGCTTGTAGTACAGGTAGCCCGCCGAGCTGTCGAGGTAGAACTCGCCGGGGGAGTCGAGCAGTTGGTAGGCGTTCTCCACGGAGGTGATGGAGGTCAGCTTCGGCAGTCCGGCGCCGTTGAAGGGGAAGCCCCGGTTGGGCACCGAGGTGTTGTTGTTCCTGAAGCAGGCCGGGTCGACGTCGAGGCTGGACCCGCCGCCACTGGGCGTGGTGATGCTCGCCAGCGGGCAGCGCATCTGCTTCCAGGCGTTGTTGTCCACGATCTCCACCGAGGAGGCGTTGGTGAACGACGTGTAGGAGGAGTCGCCGGTGGTGAAGCTCGACCCGGAGAGGGTGAAACCCGAGGGGTTCAGCGGACCGCGTGCGCGCTGGGCCCGTACCCCGTCGACGAACAGCTGCCGGCTCCGCGTGCCGGCCGGCACGGCGGCGCGGTAGATGTTCTTGCCGCTGTCGAAGAGGGAGAACCCGCTGACCTTCGTCGCCCCGCTCAGGACGGGCTTCTCACCCGGATAGGCGGCATAGACCACCTTGTGGCCGTTGCGCCCGGAGTCGGACGCGCCCAGGGTGAAGGCCTGGGACAGGCGGTAGGTGCCGCCGCGCAGAAAGACGTCGATGTCGGCGGCCATGGCGGGGGCGAGGCCCGCCACCTTGCTCCTGGCGCCGTCCAGGCTGCACGGCGCGCTCGGTGAGCAGGTGCTGCCGGACCCGGAAGGCGACGCGTACAGCACGGTCGGCGTGGCGGCGTACGCCGGACCGGCCGGGGACAGCGCGGCGCAGACGACCGCGCCGACTGCCCCCAGCGCACCGTAGAAACCGCGGGCTCTGGAACGGAACATGGAGGGGTACTCCTTCGGGATCGCGGACATCGGATGTGTGCGGCTACGCGCCCTCCACCACGACGATGTCGAGGGTCCTCGGCCCGTGCACGCCCTCCACCCGGTCCAGTTCGATGTCGCTGGTCGCCGAGGGGCCCGAGATCAGGGTCAGCGGACGGTACGGGTCCAGGCGGTGCAGCGCCTCGGGCACGTCGGGTGCGATCTGATCGGCTCGGACCACGCAGATGTGCTGGTCCGGGAGGAGCGTCAGGGCCCGGCGCCCCTGGCCCAGGCCGTGGTCGAGGGCCACGGTGCCGGTGACGGCGATGGCCACGGCGACCGTGGTGAGGACGGCGTCGGCCGCCTCGAGCTGTCCGACGGTCAGCGGCGGGACGTCCGCCGGCAGCGACCAGGGCCCGTCGGGGACCAGACCGTCGGGCAGCCCGGGCGGCACCACCAGGGACCGGGCTCCGGTACGGGCGAGCGCGTCAGCGACGGCGCCCGCGGCACCGGACGCCGGAACCCGGACCACCGTGGCGCGGTACTCGGCGGCACGCTCGGCGAACAGCCCGACGATGTCCTCTCCCGCGTGGTCGGCGCGGCAACCGTGCGGACCCGGCCGGTCATCGGGACGCTCGGAGCCGGGAACACCGGACAGCGCCCCCCGGACCGCGCTCAGGACCGTCTCGCGGTCGTTCCCCGTCATCGCTTCCCTCCCGCCGTCGTACGGCCGTCTTCGCGGGTGGGCGTTCTGGTACGGCGCCACCAGGCGCGCAGCGACTCCCGGGCCGGGGCGGGTGTGTCCCGGGTGGCGGACCAGCGGGCGAGCGGGCCCGGCAGGGCGCCGATCCGGCCGTCGCGCGCCACCAGCCGGGCTCCCAGGGCGGCCAGCCTCTGGGCCGCCGACAGGCGCCCGGGGGAGGACAGGACGGCGCCGGCGGCCTTCATGGCGAGCGCCTCAGGGGTGGGCAGCAGCCGGTCGCGGCGTCTGGCCTCCACCGCCTCGGCCCGCAGGTGGACCAGCACCTCGGGAATGTTGATCTTCACGGGGCAGGCGTCGTAGCAGGCACCGCACAGAGTCGAGGCGAAGGGCAGCGAGGCCGCGTTGTGGACGCCGACGAGCTGCGGGGTGAGCACGGCGCCGATCGGGCCGGGATACACCGAGCCGTAGGCGTGGCCGCCGGTGCGCTCGTAGACCGGGCAGACGTTCAGGCAGGCGGAGCAGCGGATGCAGGACAGTGCCTGGCGCCCGACCTCGTCGGCGAGGGTCGCGGTGCGGCCGTTGTCGAGGAGGATCAGATGGAAGTTCTGCGGACCGTCGCCCTCGGTGATCCCCGTCCACAGCGAGGTGTAGGGGTTCATCCGCTCGCCCGTGGACGAGCGCGGCAGCAGTTGGAGGAAGACCTCCAGGTCGGCGAAGGACGGCAGCACCTTCTCGATGCCCATGACGGTGATCAGCGTCTGCGGCAGGGTCAGGCACATCCGCCCGTTGCCCTCCGACTCCACGACCACGACCGTGCCGGTGTCGGCCGCCGCGAAGTTGGCGCCGGAGACGGCGACCCTGGCGCGCAGGAACTTCTCCCGCAGATGGAGCCGGGCGGCCTCGGCGAGGTCGCGGGGGTCGTCGGTGAGTTCCTCGGGAGCCGGCCTGCCCCGCTTCCCCATCTCCCGGCGGAAGATCTCCCGGATCTCGGAGCGGCCCCGGTGGATGGCCGGCACCAGGATGTGGGACGGCCGGTCGCCGCCCAACTGCACGATGAGTTCCGCGAGATCGGTCTCGTTGGCGCGGATGCCCGCCTTTGCCAGCGCCTCGTTGAGACCGATCTCCTGGGTCGCCATCGACTTGACCTTGACGACCTCCTCCTCGCCGGTCTCCTTCACCAGCGCGGTCACGATGCGGTTGGCCTCGGCGGCGTCCGCCGCCCAGTGGACGACTCCGCCCGCGGCGGTCACCGCCTTCTCCAGGCGCAGCAGATGGTGGTCGAGATGGCGCAGGGTGTGGCGTTTGACCGCGGCGGCCGTCTCCCGCAGGTCCTCCCAGTCCGCCAGTTCGGCGGTGACCGCCAGCCGCTTGTCCCGGATGGTGCCGGTCGCCCGGCGCAGGTTCGCCCGCAGCCGGGTGTCGGCGAGCGCGGTGCGCGCCGCCTCGGGGAAGGCCGGGGTGCCCAGCCATACGACGTTGTCGGCGCCGCTCACCGTACGTCCCCTTCCGTGGAGGCCAGGATCTCGGCCAGGTGCAGCGTGCCGACGCCGGTACGCAGCCGGGACAGACCGCCGCCGATGTGGGTGAGGCACGAGTTGTCGCTCGCGCACAGGAACTCGGCACCGGTGCCCTGCACATGGCGCATCTTGTCGGCGAGCATGGCGTTGGACACCTCGGAGTTCTTCAGCGCGAAGGTGCCGCCGAAGCCGCAGCAGGACTCCGCGGCGGGCAGTTCGACGAGGTCGATGCCCTCCACCGCGCGCAGCAGCCGCAACGGCCGGTCGCCCACCCGCAGCATGCGCAGCGAGTGGCAGGTCGGGTGGTACGTGACACGGTGCGGGAAGTAGGCGCCGACGTCGGTGACGCCGAGAACGTCGACGAGGAGTTCCGACAGCTCGTACACCCTGGGGACCACGTGCTCGACCGCCTCGGCGAGGGCGGCGTCCCCGTACTGGGAGGCCACCACGCCGTGGTGGTCGCGCACCATCGCGGTGCAGGACCCGGAGGGGGCGACGACGGCGTCGTAGCCCGCGAAGACCTCGGCGAAGCGGCGCACCATGGGCAGGGTCTCGGGGCGGTAGCCGGTGTTGAAGTGCATCTGACCGCAGCACGTCTGGCCTTGCGGGAACTCGACGGTGTGGCCGAGCCGTTCCAGCAGCAGGGTCACGGCCTGGCCGGTGCGCGGGAACATCGTGTCGTTGAAGCAGGTGATGAACAGCGCTATGCGCATGGCAGCCCCTGCCGAGCGGTGTGGGCGCGGACCTTGCTGTGCAGGGAAATGCTCATGACGGCTCCCACGTGGCCGTCGGCACGGGGGTGTTCACGTCCAGCAGGCCCTCGGCGCGCAGTTCGTCCCACAGGACGTGCGGGAGGGGGCGGCGCAGCTGTTCCACCGTGTCGCGCACCTCCTCCGGCGACCGTGCGCCGGTCAGGACGCTCGCCACCGCGGGGTGGCCGAAAGGGAAGCGCAGGGCGGCGGCCCGCAGCGGCACGCCGTGGCGTTCGGCGACCGCCAGCAGCCGCAGCGCCCGGTCGAGCACCGGCTGCCGGACAGGCGCGTAGTCGTAGGTGGCGCCGGGCCGGGGCGCGGTGAGCAGCCCGGAGTTGAACACGCCGCCGATGACGACGCTACGGCCGCGGGCGGCCGCCTCCGGGAGCAGTTCGGTGAGCCCGTCCTGGTCCAGGAGGGTGTAACGGCCGGCGAGCAGCACCACGTCGATGTCGGTCTCGCGCAGGAACCGGGCGGGCAGCGCCGACTGGTTCATCCCGACGCCGATCGCCCCGATCACGCCTTCGGCGCGCAGCCGCTCCAGCGCCGGGTACGCCTCGCGCAACGCCTGCTCGGCGTGGTCGTCCGGGTCGTGCAGGAGGGCCACGTCGACGCGGTCGACGCCGAGGCGTTCCAGACTCGCCTCCAGGGAGCGCCGTACCCCGTCGGCGCTGAAGTCCCAGACCCGGCGGTGGGTGGCCGGGACGGCGAAGCCCTGGGCGAGGTCGTCACCGGCCGCGCCCTCCGGATGCGGCACGAGAAGCCGGCCCACCTTGGTGGAGAGGGTGTACGCGTCCCGGGGGCGGCCGCGCAGTGCCGCACCCAGCCGCCGCTCGGACAGGCCGAGACCGTAGTGGGGTGCGGTGTCGAAGGTGCGGATGCCGGCGTCCCAGGCCGCGTCCACCGTGGCATGGGCGGCCTCCTCACCGACCGGCTGGTAGAGGTTGCCGAGGGCGGCACAGCCCAGCGCCAGCTCCGAGACCGGTACCGCGCTGCCGCCCAGCGTGGTGGTTCTCACGACCCCTCCACCGGACGCAGCCGCAGTCCCTGCATGCCGCCGTCCACCGCGAGGGCGGTGCCGGTGACGGACGCGGCGGCCGGACTCGCGAGGTAGACGATGGCCGCGGCGACCTCGTCGGCGGTGACCAGGCGTCCCATGGGCTGCCTGGCGTTGAGGGCGGCGCGCTCGGCCGCGGGGTCGTCCGCGGCGTCGAGGAGCCGGGAGACCCACGGGGTGTCGGCGGTGCCGGGGTTGACGCAGTTGACGCGGATGCCCTCGCGGACGTGGTCGGCGGCCATGGCGAGCGTCAGGGAGAGGACCGCGCCCTTGCTGGCGGAGTACAGGGCGCGCTGCGGCAGCCCCGCGGTGGCGGCGATGGAACAGGTGTTGACGACCGCCGCGTGGGACGAGCGTCGCAGATGGGGCAGGGCGGCGCGGGTGGTGCGGACCATGCCGAGGACGTTGACGTCCAGCACCCGGTGCCAGTCCTCGTCCGGGTTGTCCTCGATGGTGCCGATGGCGCCGATGCCCGCGTTGTTCACGAGGATGTCCAGGCCGCCGAGCCGATGGGCGGCCTGTTCCACGGCGGCGCGCACCGAGGCGTCGTCCGTGACGTCGGCCGTGATGCCGAGCAGCGGTGCGGGGGCTGGGTCCGGATCGAGGTCGAGTACGGCGACCGCCGCGCCGCGGTCCGCCAGCGTGCGGGCCGTGGCGAGCCCGATGCCGGAGGCGCCGCCGGTGACGACGGCGCGGAGCCCTGAGAGATCGGTCATGCTGTCCCACCCTGTGCAGCGCGGTCGGCCACCCGGAACGAGCCGTCCGGGTAGCGGGATGCGGTGATGGACTCATTCTTCATGGTGGCGGAGAAGCCGGGCGCGAACGGCGCGGTGTAGTGGCCGTCGCGCAGCACCACCGGCGTGGTGAAGTGCTCATGGGGGTGGTCGACGAACTCGATCACACGGTTCTCGGTCGTACCGGACAGCGCCGGCTTGATCTGGGTGAAGCCGTCGGCGACGTACCGGAAGTCGGCCGTTTCGACCGCGGTGATCCGGGCGGAGGTTGCCGTCACGAGGGCGCTGCCCCTCACGCCTCGGCGAAGGTCTGGCGCTGGCTGCCGAGGCCGTCGACGGAGAGTTCGACCGTGTCGCCGGGGCGCAGGAAGGGGGTGCCGGGGAGACCCAGGGCCACGCCCGCAGGGGTACCGGTGTTGATCACGTCACCCGGCTCCAGGACCATGTACTGGCTCAGGTACGACACGATGTGGTCGACCGGGAAGATCATGTCGCTGGTGTGGCCGTCCTGCCGCTTCACGCCGTTGACGCTCAGGTGCAGTCCGAGGTTCTGCGGGTCGCCGACCTCGTCGGCGGTGACCAGCCAGGGGCCGAGGGGGTTGAAGGTCTCACAGGACTTGCCGAGGTCCCACTGCGACGAGTACTCCAGCTGGAACTCCCGCTCGGAGACGTCATGGCTGATCGCATACCCCGCGATCACGTCCCGCGCGGCCTCGGGGCCGTCCAGGTAGCGGGCCCGGCGGCCGATGACGACCGCGAGCTCGACCTCCCAGTCGGTCTTCGCCGAGTGACGGGGAATCAGCACCTGGTCGTACGGGCCGACGACCGTGCCCGGGTCCTTCATGAACACCACCGGGCGGGCGGGGATCGCCGCGCCGGTCTCGGCCGCGTGGTCGCGGTAGTTCAGGCCGATGCAGACGATCTTGCCGGGGCGCGCGAGGGGTGCGCCGATCCGCAGACCGTCCGCGTCCAGCTCGGGCAGCTCTCCCGCCATGACGGCCGCGCGGGCCCGGTCGACTCCGCCGGACGCGAGGAAGGTCCCGTCGATGTCGTGGGTCACGGAGCTCAGGTCCAGCAGCCGGCCGTCGTCGGTGCGGACGGCGGGCCGCTCCTGTCCGTGGGCTCCGACGCGTAGCAGTTTCACCGGGCAAGCCCCCCTGGTCATCGGATGCATGGCGCACCGCGACCTTAAGATGCGGCTGTCACTGCTGGCAATGGATTCATCGGGTGTATTTTCCTAGCCGTGCAGCCCGGGCATCTGATGGTCGCCTCTCTTCGTGGGGGTGACTCCTCGATATCCGAGATACATCGGATGAATGGCCCAAAGGCGTGGTCGGATCGTCATCATCGTCGCCCTGATAACCTCCCGAACCGGGCCCGGCGGGGCTCGCCCCACTCATCCCCGGCACGGAGAGGCCTGCCCGTGGCACTGACGGACGACGCGATCGACAAGATCAAGTCAATGATCGTCAACGGCGAACTCGCGCCCGGCTCCCGCCTGCCCAAGGAGGAGATCCTCGCCGAACAACTCGGCCTGTCCCGGAACTCCCTGCGCGAGGCCGTTCGGGCGCTGACCGCCATGCGCATCCTGATCACCCGTCAGGGCGACGGCACGTACGTCTCCAGCCTGGAGCCCCACCTCCTGCTCGAGAGCCTCTCCTTCGCCGCCGACGTCTCCCAGGGCCGGACGGCTCTCCAGCTGCTCCAGGTACGCCGGCTGCTCGAACCGCAGGCGACAGGACTGGCCGCCGCGCTCCTGACACCGGAGGACCTCCAGGAACTGCGCGACATCCTCGACCGGTCCCGGACCGTCGCCACCGTGGAGGAGTTCGTCGCCCACGACACGGCCTTCCACCTCAGAATCGTGGAAGCCGTCGGCAATCCCGTCCTGTCGATGCTGCTGCAAGTGCTCTCCACCCGAACCCAGCGGGTCCGCATCGTCCGCGGCATCAAGACCCGGGACGCCCTGGACAACGCCCACCACGACCATGAGCAGATCCTCGCCGCGCTCCAGTCACGCGACGCCCTGCTGGCCGCTTCCGCCGCGACCGTCCACATCACCGCCGTGGAGCAGTGGCTGGCCGCCAGCCTGACCGACGCCCCCTCGGGAGCCGCCGAGGAATGACCAGGCCCGGCCGGGTGGGCCGGCCGGGCGCTGCGCGGTCTGTCAGCCGATGTCCGTCAGCCCATGTCCGTCAGGAGGGCCTTCAGTTCCTTCTCCTGCTGCGCGGGCGACATCGGCGGGTTCGAGTGGTCGATGCCGAAGGTCTTGAGCATCTTGTCCATCTGGGCGTCGATGGAGTCCCAGCCGGTTCCGTCCAGCGGCTGCAGCGAGTCCTGATCGGCGTCCCACAGGTCACGCAGCTTCTGGGCGGCCGCATGGGCTCCGGCCGCGTCCCCCGAGCGTGCGTCCTTGAGCGAGGTCGACGCGAGCTTCTTCAGCGCGGCGACCTTGGCGGGCGGGAACTTCTTCACCGCCTGGCCGGGAGCCATCTGGACGGCGGAGGTGTTGTCCTCCTCCGGCGCCGGACCGACGTGCGGCTGGCCGTGGGCCCAGACCAGCAGGCCCACGGTGGCGACGGCGAGCAGTGCGAAGCAGCCCAGCGCGATGCGCTCCTTGCGGGGATCGCCGGCGGCCGGTGCGGCGTGGGTGGCCTCGTGGGTCTCGGCCACGTCCGAGCGCGTCACCGTCAGGTAGACCACCGTCGCCAGGATCAGACCCAGGAAGATCAGGCTGGTGGTGAAGGTGCCCAGGTCGAGACCGGTCGGGTCGCCCGGGCTCTGGGCGACCTTGGGGGAGGCGAGCCAGTCGCCGATGTTCGCGCCCAGCGGGCGGGTCAGGATGTAGGCGAGCCAGAAGGACAGCACCGGGTTCGCGCCGAACTTCCACAGCAGCGTGATCGCCGCGATGAGGCCGAGCGGCAGCAGGACCGAGACTCCCGGGCTCCAGCCGGTGAGTTCGAGGGTCCAGTCGCCGGTCGCGGTGCCGAGCGCGAAGGTGACGAGAACGGCCAGCCAGTAGAACGACTCCCGCGGCAGCGTCGTGACCGAGTGGATCGAAAGGGTGCGCTCGCGCAGCCACCACACGCCGAAGACCACCGCGAGCAGCACCGAGAAGACCGCGGAACTGATCCACAGCGGCACGTTCAGCTGGTCGGTCAGGATGTCGGTGTAGAGGGTGCCCGTGACGCTGACAACGACCACGGTCAGCCAGTAGGGGAACGGAACGTACCGCTTCAGCCGCAGCTGGACGGCCAGGACCACCGCGAACACCGCGGTGAAGATCCAGGCCGTGTTCACCAGGCCGACGCCCAGCTTCATGTCGATCCAGTCGGCGAAGCTCTCACCGACGGTCGTGCACAGGACCTTGATCACCCAGAACCAGATGGTGACCTCGGGAACCTTGTTGAGCATGAGACGCCCGCTGCGTGGGCGTGCTTCCGTTGTCGTTGTCATGCGGGGAGGTTTACGCCGGGAACCTGCACATAACCTGACTACGCGGTGGCACCGGCGGCCGGGAGCGTCACCTCGACGTGCCCGCGGCCGTCCGCGATCGCGCGCACCTCCGCACCGGCCGAGGCGGCGATGCGCCGGACCACCGGCAGCCCCAGCCCGTACCCGTCGCCGCCGGTCACCCCCGCTACGAAGACCCGGTCGACGTCCGCGGGATCGAATCCGGGGCCGTCGTCCAGGACATCCACCACCACGGCCTCGCCCTGGTTGCGGGCGGTGATCCACACCCGGGACTTCGCATGCCGCAGGCCGTTGTCCAGCAGGGGGGACAGCAGCGACACGGCGACGTCGGCCGCGACGGCGACCTCGACCTTCGCGGGGAAGGCGACCTCGACCGCGCGGCCGGCGATCGCCTGCCGCGCGGCGGAGCGCAGGTCGCACCGGGTTCCCTTGTCCGTCCGTGCGCGCGCGGCGCGCAGCAGCGTCGTGATCGCCGCATCGAGGCGGTCCACCTCGCTCAGCACCGCCTCCGTCGGCACCGGCTCGCCGGACAGCTGCGCCAGCTGCGCCTCGGCCCGCAGGACCGTGAGCGGTGTCCGCAGCTCGTGGGCGATCTCGTCGGTGAGCCGGCGCTCGTCCGCCAGCGCGTTGTCGACGCGCTCCAGGAGGTGGTCCAGGGTCCGCCCCAGTTCCCCGAACTCGTCGCGGGGGACCCCGAGGTTGAAGCGGCGCCCTGGTTCGTGCTGGCCCCAGTCGTCGGCGAGGGCGGCCATCTCGTGCACGACCCGCAGCGCGCGGCGCACCACGAGGTGGGCGACACCGCCGGCGAGCAGGATCGTGAGGCCGCCCAGTATCAGGGACAGGGCCAGGCTGCGCTGCTCGGATGTCTCGTACGGCGTGAGGTCCACCCGCACGATCACCATGACGTGATGGCCGTGGACCGGGACCTTCCGCGCGTACAGGAGGTAGTCGCCGACCGTCGCGGTCTGCGGTCGCCCGGAGTCCGCGAGCTGCTCGACGCGGTTGACCAGGCTCGGCGGGACGTCTCCGTCGATCAGGCGGCCGTCGGCATACACCCAGGCGACCTCGTCCAGCGCCTCGCTGCTGTTCTCCGTCAGTACGACGCGGCCGCCCACGGTGGTCACGTTCGCCGCGACCGCCTCGGCGCGCGTCCGTGCCAGATCGTGCGCGTCGGCGTCGGTCACCCGGCTCAGCAGCACATGCGAGACGACGACCAGGATCGCGACCACGGCGGTGGCGATCAGCACGGTGAGGGCGACGACCCGCTTACGGAATCCCGTCACTGCCATCGGTAGCCCACACCGCGCACGGTCGCCAGCCGCTCGGCCACACCCAGCGGACCGAGCTTGGCCCGCAGCCGGCGCACATAGGAGTCGAGGGTGTTGTCGCTGACCTGCGCCCCGTGCGGCCAGCCGGCAGCGATGAGGGCGTGCCGGCGCACCGCGTCGCCCTGCGAGGCGATCAGGCGGCCGAGCAGCCGGAACTCGGTCGGGGTCAGGCTCATGCTCGCCGCATCGTAGGTCACCACGTGCTTCGCCGGATCGAGGACGACCTCGCGCGGTGCGGGCGCCACGGTGGCCCGGCGCAGCAGCGCCCGGACGCGGACCAGCAGTTCCGGGATGTCGAAGGGTTTGGTCATGTAGTCGTCGGCGCCGGCCTCGAATCCGCCCACCTTGTGATGCAGTCCGTCCAGGGCGGTGAGCATCAACACCGGCGCGTCGACGCCGCGGGCCCGCAGGGCCAGGCAGACGTCGCGGCCGTCGGCGTCCGGGAGCCCGAGATCCAGCACGACCAGATGAGGCGCCGGTGCGAGCTGCCGCAGCAGGCTGTCGGCCGTGGCGGCGACGGAGACGGTGTGCCCGTCGTGCTCCAGGGCGCGCTTGAGGACGCCACGGACCGCCGCGTCGTCTTCGCACACCATGATGAAAGCCACGGGCCGACCCTAGATACTCCCGGCCCAGTTCTCCATCTTCCCAGGTCAACCGCCTGACGGCCGATGTTCTAGGCGACCGGACGCCACACCGCGGGAGGCCGGACCCGTACGACTCGGCTGGCGGCCGTCTTCTGGAGCAGGCCGTAGGCGAGGACCGGGAGCAGCAGGTGTGGCTTGTCCGGGAGCACAGAGGTGATCAGTACGGCGCCGGCGCTGCTGTTGTTCATGCCGCAGGCCAGGGTGAGCGAGGAGGCGGCGGGCGGGTCCAGCCGCAGCAGCCGCGCGGCGCAGCGGCCGAGCACGAACGACAGATGGCAGACCAGTGCGGCCACGACCAGCGCGGCGCCCAGCAGCAGCGGGCGTGGCCGAGCGACGAAGGAGCCGAGGGCGCCGCTGGCGTTGACGTACGTCAGGACCAGTGAGCCGGCCAGCGCCACCGGCACGACCGTGCCCAGCGCCCGGCCGAGCGACGCCGCGGGCAGGGCGAGCCGGACCAGGATGCCCGCCGCGCAGGGCAGCACCACGCCGACGAAGGTGAAGCCGCCGCCCGCAAGGTGGACACTCGCGGCGAGCGAGCCGGCGTATCCGCCGCTGAGCAGCGGAGCCAGCAGCTCGATCACCAACGGTGTGGTGAGTGGGCTGATGAGGGTGGAGGCGAGGACCAGGCCGACCATGGTCGGCTGGTCGCCGTCGCCCTTGCCGGTCCACACCGTGGCGCCGGCCGCGACGGGCATCGCCGTGATCAGGATCATCGCGGTGACCAGGCCGCTGCCGCCGTCGGCGTCGGGCGAGGCGTGCAGCAGGACCACGATGAGCGGGATGACCAGCAACGGGATCGCCAGGTGCAGCGCGAGCCCGGCGAGCAGTGCACTCGGGCGCCGCAGGACTCGGACCAGCTCACGGACGGGGACCTGGAGTCCGGAGGAGAACATCACCAGCCACAGCAGGCAGGGTGCGGTGGACACCGGCAGTCGGATCAGTGGTCCCAGCGGCAGTGCGTGGGGGTGGCGCAGCCACAGGCCGGGGCCCGGTACGAGCAGGGCTGCGGCGTAGCACAGGACGACGGCCCGGCCCAGCCGGCGCCGCAGCCAGGCGCTCGCACGGTCAGTGGGCGCCGGTGTCGCGGTGGGGGCTGGTGCGTGCATGGCGGTCTTCTTCCGTCGTGGGGGCAGGGGCGGGACGGAAGACCGTTATGCGGAGACCATGTGCGTGCGTGTGCATGGAGCCATGGTGCGGGCACGGAGCCGGCGGGGCGGGTGATCCACGGCGGCAGTCAGGATGTGTTCAGGCAGCCGCCCCTTCCCGCCCCCGCACGGCCCCCGGGCTAAGCGGTGGAAGGCAGCACGTGGTCGCCGATCTTGTCCGTGCTCAGGCACAGGGAGCAGACGGCCGCGTCGTGTGTGGCACAGGCGGTCAGGTCCGGGCGCTCGTACGGCCGTTGGCAGACATGGCAGTCGAGGGTGAGGGCGCTGGGGTTGCCGTCCGCGTCCAGCAGGGGCTCGTCCATGCCGTCGTCGGTGCGGCGGAGGTAGTACCTGCCCTTGGTGACGATCGCCATCAGCGGGGTCAGGGCGAAGGCGATGACGGCGGAGGCGACGGGGGAGTACGGCTGGAGGGTGTCGCCCAGCAGGTGGAAGTACATGGCGATGGACAGGCCGGAGGCGGCGACGAAGGCCACGACGCCGACCGGGTTGACGGCATGGAGCATGCCCCGGCGGAACTCCGGCTGGAGCGGGGAGAGCTTCAGCAGGTACTTGTTGACGCCGATGTCGGTGGCGACGGTGACCACCCAGGCGATCGCACAGTTCGAGTAGAAGCCCAGGATGCTGTTGAGGAAGCTGAACATGTCGGCTTCCATCAGGACGAGCGCGAAGCCCAGGTTGGCCAGGACGAAGACCATGCGGCCGGGGTAGTGCCTGGTGATGCGGGTGAAGGAGTTCGTCCAGGCGAGCGAGCCGGAGTAGGCGTTCGTGACATTGATCTTGATCTGGCTGATGACCACCAGCGCCACGGCGAGCGGGACGACCATCCAGGAGGGCATCATCGCGTCGAAGGCGCCGCGGAACTGCTGGATGGGCTCGGTCGCGGCAGCCGGGCCGACCTTGGCGAGGATGTACACCGCGAGGAAGACGCCGATGGCCTGCTTCAGCGCGCCGAGCACCACCCAGCCGGGGCCCGCCATGACGACGGCCGTCCACCAGGTGCGCCTGTTGCTCTCGGTCTTGGGCGGCATGAAGCGCAGGTAGTCGATCTGCTCGCCTATCTGGGCGATGAGCGAGAGGCAGACACCGGCGCCCAGCAGGACCGAGGCCGTGTTGACGCCGCCGTCGCCGTCCGTGCCGGTGTAGGCGAGGAAGCGGTCGACGGTGCCCGGGTCGGTGGCGATCAGGTAGACCAGCGGGCCGACCATCAGCAGCAGCCAGATAGGGGTGGTCCACACCTGGAGCTTGCTGAGCGCCTTCATGCCGTAGATCACCAGCGGGATGACCATGAGCGTGGAGACCAGGTAGCCCAGCCACAGGGGCAGCCCCAAGCCGAGTTTGAGACCCTGGGCCATGATCGAGCCTTCGAGGGCGAAGAAGATGAAGGTGAAGCTGGCGAAGATGACGCTGGTGAGGACCGAGCCGTAGTACCCGAAGCCCGAGCCGCGGGTGATGAGGTCGAGGTCGATGTTGTAGCGGGCGCCGTAATAGGCGAGCGGGAAGCCGGTGACGAAGATGACCACGGCAGCCACCGCGATGGCCACGAGCGCGTTGCCGGTGCCGTGCGCCAGGCCGATGCCGGCGCCGATGGAGAAGTCGGCCATGTAGGCGATGCCGCCCAGGGCGGTGGTCGCCACGACCATGGGGGTCCAACGGCGGTAACTGCGCGGAGCGAAACGGAGGGTGTAGTCCTCCAGTGTCTCCCTGACCGCCTGGTCGGCGGCGGCCTTCGGCGCGTCTGCCGTTTGCGTGCGTGACTCGGTGGTGCTCATGCCGCGCCTCCCGATGCTGCTGGTGCGGGTGCCTCTGTGGGAGGGAAAGCCCCGCTTGGCGTCATCGGCAGGACGGGGGAGCCGACGGACCGTCATGCGTACCGTTCGGCCGTCGTGTACACGACTCTGATCCCACGGCCGGTCACGCTAGAAAGCGGCTGTTACTGTCGGTGCTCGCCATCGTGAACGCGAAGTTTCCGAGAACTCACCTGCTGCCGCGCGGCGTTGGTCCAGCCCCGGTGACGCGACACCACTCCTCACGGGCCGGCCTCGCTCGATGAGATCATGACCGTGACAACAGGCGACCGGAGGGGTGTGCCATGCCGGAGACGCCGTCGGAAGCGACATCGGCCCAGGCCGTGCAGGTGGGCGAACCGGTGCCGTGCCGGGTCGTCGTGTGCCGGGACTGCTGCTGCGGGAGCCCCAAGGTGACCGGAGTGGATCACGCCGCGCAGACCGCGCGACTGCGGGCGGAGGTGCCGGTGCGCATCTCGGAGTGCCTCGACGTGTGCGATCAGGCCAACGTCATCGTCGTACAGCCATCTGCCGCGGGCCGTGCCGCCGGTGCCCGGCCGGTCTGGCTCGGGCTCGTCAACGACCCCGACGCGACCGAGGACATCGTCACCTGGGTCCGTGCCGGTGGTCCAGGCGTGGCGCCACTGCCGGACATCCTCGACCTGTACGCCTTCACCCCACCGCGGCGCACCGCGGCTCCCTGAACCGAGGCCCGTGGAACCCCTTTTCCCAGGAAGTCCGTTACGCCCCGCACCCGGTGCGAGAAGAAGATCACGCCAGGATGAGGCGGTCTTGGCCGTGCTCGTGGCACGCGGTACGGTCTGTCCGATATCGACGACGGCGAGACGGAAGCCGGTGGGAATCCGGCACGGTCGCGCCACTGTATGCCGGACACCGCGGGGTGTCCGGTGAGTCAGACCCGTGGCCGTCGTCCAGTGCACCACCGAGATGGGACGCGAACTCCCAGAGGAGGTTCTGCCATGGCGCAGACCGTCGCCCAGCCGACAGCCACCACTCCCGCCATCCCCGCCACGCTGCCGCTGAAGGCGATAGCTCCCTGGGCGGTCTTCTTCGGCATCCTGATGCTGGTCCTGCTGTACTTCGTCGGCGCCGAGCAGGGCGCCACCTCCGTGTTCAACGGCACGGACGTCCACGAGTGGGTGCACGACGCCCGCCACCTGCTGGGCTTCCCCTGCCACTGACGCGAGGGACGCCCCGACTCCCATGAACTCCGCAACGGTAAGAAACCTCCTCGTGCGGGGCATGCTCGCCGGCCTCGCGGCCGGCGTGCTCGCCCTCGTCGTCGCCTACCTCCTCGGTGAGCCGAACGTCGACAAGGCGATCAGCTTCGAGGCGGCACACTCCCACGAGCACGAGAGGGAGGTCGTCTCCCGCTCCCTGCAGTCCACGGCGGGCCTCGCCACCGGCGTCCTCGTGTACGGGGTCTCCTTCGGTGGCATCGCCGCGCTCGCCTACTGCTTCGCGCTCGGCCGTGTCGGCCGGTTCGGGCCGCGGGCGACCGCGCTGCTGCTGTCCGGCTGCGCGCTGCTCGCGGTGTACGTCGTCCCGTTCCTGAAGTACCCGGCCAATCCGCCGTCGGTCGGTGACCCCGACACCATCGGCCAGCGGACCACCCTGTACTTCCTGATGATGCTGCTCGGCGTCCTCCTCGCGGTCGCCGCCACCCTCCTGGGCAAGCGCCTGGCGCCCGGCCTGGGCACCTGGTGGGCGACGGTGGTCGCGGTGGCCGCCTTCGCCGTCGCCGTCGGCCTGGCCTACCAGTTCCTGCCCGCCATCAACGAGGTGCCGAGGGACTTCCCGGCCACCTTGCTGTGGCGGTTCCGGCTCTCGGCCCTGGCGATCCAGCTGAGCCTGTGGACAGGTTTCGGCCTGCTCTTCGGTGAACTGGCGCAGCGCCTGCTGAACCCCAAGCCGGCAACGGCCGCGAGCAGCCGCCCGGTTCCGGCCGCGCACTGATTCCTTCCGGACAACAGAGGGCCCTTCGGAACCATCCGAGGGCCCTCTGGCGTTCCCGGACACCGCCTGCGCTGCGAGTTGGCTGCGCTCCTGCGCCGACACCGGGATACGACGTCCTGAACCACGGTGCTGACGGCCGAGTGGGGATACCCGGCCGTCAGCGACCACGATCCCTCGGCATGCCCGGCGCCGGAGACCACCTTCGCCACGGCTGACCGCGCGCCGGCGCGCACCCGCCAGACGCCGCTGGTGACGGCGTTCACCGGATGGTGCAGGAGCGGCACACACACCGGGTCGGGCGTCCGCTGGCCGAAGACCACCCTCACCTCCCGGATGAGGGCCGAACTCGCGGTGCCGCGGGCGTGATACCGCGACGACGGGGCTGCACACCTACGGGCGTCTCAGTGATGCAGGGCGGCCGCGAGTGCCTCGGCCAGGGTCAGGGGCGGGCGGCCGATCAGGCGGTGCAAGTCGCCGGAGTCGGTGTACATCTCGCCGTGGCTCATGCCGCGGTCGGCGTCGGCGAGGACCTCCGCCAGCTCGGCGGGCAGGCCCGCGGCGGCCAGCGCCTGGGCGAAGTCGGTCACCGGGAGGTCGGCGTAGGCAACCTGCTTTCCGGCCGCGGCGGAGATCGCGGTGGCGAGCTCGGTGAGGGTGAAGGACGCGTCGCCGCCGAGCTCGTACACGGCGCCGGTGTGGCCGTCGGCGGTGAGGACGACCGCTGCGGCCTCCGCGTAGTCGGCGCGGGCCGCGGCGCTGATCCGCCCCTCGCCCGCGGCGCCGACGACGGCGCCGTTCTCCAGGATCTGCGGCAGTTGGCTGGTGTAGTTCTCCAGGTACCAGCTGTTGCGCAGCAGCACGCTGGGGATTCCGCGGTCCCGCAGATACTCCTCGGTCTCCCTGTGCGTGGCGCCGATGACGGTGGTGGCCGCGTCCGCGTGCGTCGTGCTCGTGTACGCCACCAGCGACACCCCTGCGGACACCGCGGCGTCGATCACGCGGCGGTGGTTGGCGACCCGCTCGCCCACGGGGACCGAGGCCGAGACCAGCAGCAGCCTGTCCGCCCCCGCGAATGCCTTCGCCAGGCCGTCGGTGTCCGCGAAGTCGGCGCGGCGTACCGTGATGCCTCGGTCGGCCAGGTCCTGGATCCTGCCGGTGTCCCGGCCGGTCGCGATGATGTCCCCGGCCGGGATCCCGCGCCGCAGCAGTGCCTCGACGGTGAGCCTGCCCAACTGGCCGGTGGCTCCGGTGACGACGATAGGCATGAGGGTCGTTCCTTCCTTCCGCGCGTGTCTCGCACGCCTGCCGTGGTCCGTCCGCGGCGGGATGGAACAAGACTGACCTGGACACTCTCTGCTGGGAAGTAGCCACTTCTTGGTAGGGTACTTACCCGACCGATAGCATCGAGGTGAGCCGTATGGCTGCGTCATTCGATCCGTACGAGCGCGGCTGCCCGTCGCGGGACCTGCTCGACCAGATCGGCAGCAAGTGGGCGGTCCTCGTGCTGGGCGAACTCGGCCGGAACGGAACCTCCCGGTTCGGCCAGCTCCGGCAGGCACTGGCGGGCGTGAGCGAGAAGATGCTCACCCAGACGCTGCGCACCCTCGAACGCGACGGGCTGGTCAGCCGTACCGTCTACCCGGAGGTGCCGCCGCACGTGGAGTACGAGCTGACCTCGCTCGGCCAGACGCTGCGGGAACCGCTGAAGGCGCTCACGGAGTGGTCGGTGCTGCACATCGAGGAAGTCATCACCGCCCGCGAGGAGTACGACGACCGCACGGGGCGCACCAGGTAATCGGCACCGACCGTCTTCGGGCGTCCACGTCAGTCCAGGCCGGGCGCGTAACAGCAGGTCAGGCACCGAGGTCCGGGGGAGTCGACGTAGTGGGTGACAGACGTGTGAGAGTGCCGGTGAGAGCTGCGCTCGACGGCAAGCGCGTCCTCGCGTCGAGTGCTCGGCAAATCCGGCCGCGGCTCTTGGCGACCAACAGTCATAGTCTTCGCCCCTGCAAAGTCGAACGCTCCGGGAGTTGTCTGAGTCGAGCCTGCCCCCGCCGAGGGGCGCAACGTGGTCACGCTCGTGCTGGCGGGCCAGCGCCGCCCGCTCGACGGCGGGCCCACCGTCCCCCGACCCAAGAACACCAACGCTCCCTTGGCCGGGGGAAGGACGCCCGCCGAAACGGAGCAGGATGATGTCGCCGGCGCCTCGCACTGCGCCCGGCATGACAAGCTGTGCTTCCCCCCGGAACCCAGGAGGTCACCATGACCGCAGAGCCCGTATCCACGGAAGGTTCGGAGCCGGCTGTCCCCGAGACGTCCCCTCTGGAGCCGGACAGTGACGGCAACTACGACCTCAAGCGCAAGTTCCGCGAAGCCCTGGCGCGCAAGCGCGGTGCGCAGGCGGATGCCGCTGATGTTGCCGCCAAGTCCGATGCATCGAAGGTGCGTTCTGCGCACGGCCCGGCTGCGAGCCAGCGGTCGTTCAGGCGCAAGAGCGGCGGCTGAGTCGCTGAGTCCGGCGATCCAACCGCTTCACCGGCCCTCGCGCCATCCACTCGCGCGTCCCGTGCAGTGGCCCGCGACATGCGCATGCCCGTGCGCGCGTTGCGGGCGGGCATCGCCGGGTGCTCGCCTGGGGGAATGGCCCAGATGCGGTTGGCTCGGGTCGGCGGCGCCGCCGAACCGGAATTCCGGGATGAGGGCACTGCCTTGTCCGACGTACCCGGCCGGTGTTGCGCGCCTTGCGTGCCCCTGTACCGCGGTGAAAAACGACTGCGGCTGTCGAAGTTCCTCGCCGTCCGGGCCTGAGGCTCGTACGGCGGGCCACAGCACCGTACGTTGCCGCACCAGGATGCTGCTGTTTCCACCGAGCTGATCGAAAACTTCCCGAAGAGTTGCGCTTCGGCTGGGGCAAAATCTGTGCCCGCGAGCTGAGGTTTCAAGGGGACAGGCAGACAGATTCTCTATCGCATTAAGTGGGGTGGGATTCTTCACCGTACACAGGCCGCTTCGGCGTGCTACTGTCGATCTCAGTTGCAGTTGTGGTCCCAAAACTTCAAGTGCTCTCCGGGCGGCGCCTGTGCCGCTGGAAGCACTTTTGTTATCCGGTCTTTTTCCCGGCGGGGTGATCATCGCGGCGACACGGGGTCCGTGCAGTGCGGATCCCGATGCACTGCCCAGAGGAGAAAAGACATGGCTACTGGCACCGTCAAGTGGTTCAACGCGGAAAAGGGCTTCGGCTTCATCGAGCAGGACGGTGGCGGCGCTGACGTGTTCGCCCACTACTCGAACATTGCCGCCCAGGGCTTCCGTGAGCTGATCGAGGGCCAGAAGGTGGCCTTCGACATCGCGCAGGGCCAGAAGGGCCCGACGGCCGAGAACATCGTTCTCGCCTGACGTCGACTGTCGCGTACGTGTAGCTGGGGCCCGCGTCCTTCGGGGTGCGGGCCCCAGCTACTCGCGTTTTCCGCAGTGGTTTCACCTGCGGACGACAACCAGGAAACCCGTAGGCTCAGCGCATACGGAGCATCCTTCAGGGGTGTACGCACCCTTCATGGCTTCATCGCGGCGGACGCCCGAACGTTGCGTCCGCTTCGCGCCACTCATTCCAGCGTCTGTGCCCGCACGGATTTTCCGTCGGTCAGATTCGCTGCCGCATTCCACCGGTCCATTCTTGCAATTCTCTGTGCTGCTGATCGCTGTGGGAATTCCTTGATATGTGCCGCATCGAGGAAGGTTCCGCATGAACCGCACACGCACGAACGACCGCTTCACCCGCACCCGTAACGGCAGTACCGACTCCGGCAGGGGCGGCAGCCGATTCGGCTCGTCGGCCAGGAGCCGCTCCGGCGGGCCGAGCCGCTCCGGTGGTTACGGCCGCCGGCCCGCCGCGGTCCAGGGCGAGTTCGCGCTGCCCAGGACGATCACACCCGCGCTCCCCGCCGTGGAGGGCTTCGCCGATCTCGACATGCCGGGGGCGCTGCTGGCTGCGCTCAGCTCGCAAGGCGTGACCGTACCCTTCCCGATCCAGGCCGCGACCCTGCCGAACTCCCTCGCCGGCCGGGACGTACTGGGCCGTGGCCGCACCGGCTCCGGCAAGACCCTCGCCTTCGGGCTGGCGCTGCTGGCCCGTACGGCCGGGCAGCGCGCCGAGGCCAGGCAGCCGCTGGGGCTGATCCTCGTACCCACGCGTGAACTGGCGCAGCAGGTCACCGACGCGCTCGCCCCGTACGCCCGCTCCGTGAGGCTGCGGCTGGCCACGGTGGTGGGCGGAATGCCGATCGGCCGACAGGCGAGCGCGCTGCGCGGTGGTGCCGAGGTCGTCGTCGCCACGCCGGGACGCCTCAAAGACCTCATCGATCGTGGCGAGTGCCGGCTGAACCAGGTTTCCACCACCGTCCTCGACGAGGCCGACCAGATGGCCGACATGGGCTTCATGCCGCAGGTCACCGCCCTCCTCGACCAGGTCCGCCCCGAAGGGCAGCGCATGCTGTTCTCCGCCACTCTCGACCGCAACGTCGACCTGCTCGTGCGCCGCTACCTCAGCGACCCCGTCGTGCACTCCGTCGACCCCTCGGCCGGTGCGGTCACGACGATGGAGCACCACGTGCTCCACGTTCACGTCGCCGACAAGCACACGGCCACCACCCAGATCGCCGCACGCGACGGCCGCGTGATCATGTTCCTCGACACCAAGCACGCCGTCGACGGCCTCACCGAACACCTCCTGAACAGCGGGGTACGGGCCGCCGCCCTGCACGGCGGGAAGTCACAGCCACAGCGCACCCGCACGCTGGCACAGTTCAAGACCGGACACGTCAACGTGCTGGTAGCGACCAACGTCGCGGCGCGCGGCATCCACGTCGACAACCTCGACCTCGTCGTCAACGTCGACCCGCCGACCGACCACAAGGACTACCTCCACCGCGGCGGCCGTACCGCCCGTGCAGGAGAGTCCGGCAGCGTCGTCACCCTGGTCACCCCCCACCAGCGCCGCGGCATGACCCGCCTCATGGCAGCGGCCGGCATCGTCCCGCAGACCACCCAGGTCCGCGTCGGCGAAGAGGCCCTGCACCGCATCACCGGCGCCCAGACACCCTCCGGCATCCCGGTCGTCATCACCGCACCGGTGGTCGAACGCCCCAAGAAGCGCGGCGCCACCTCACGCGGTCGGCGCCGCCCCGCCTCGGCGGCTCGCCGTGCGCTCGTACGGCAGTCCACCGCCGGTGCGGCGGCATAGAACCTTCGTGTCAGGAAGCCCGCCCAACTTCGCAGGAGGCACCCTTTGACGCTGGACCAGACGCAGTTCCGCTCAACACGTACCAACGTCGTGCAGACGGCGGCCGATCCCGCGGACGCGGCCGGACCGCAGGTCTGGGAGGACATGACCGTGGAGGTGGCACTGTGCGTGATGACCGCCGCCCGTACAGGTCATCTGGTCGTCTGCGACGAGGACGGTCTGCGCACAGGTCTGGTCACCCGGGACCGGCTCACGGCCGTTCGTGACGGCTCCGGATACACGGACCGGATCCGCCTGCGGGACATCGCCGACGTCATCGGGCCCTTCGCCCCACCGCCGGCCACGAGGGCCGAAGCCGAGCGTGCGATGCGCTGCCGCCGGCTCGGGGCCCCGCCCGTCGTCGACGGACACGGCAAGGCTCTGGGCGTCCTCGCCCTCTCTCGCTGAACCGTCGTCACCCCTGCCCGGCCCCGTCTGCGCCCCTGGCCGACCCGTACGGGCCGGCTTGCGCAACGCTCGGCGCTCCCCCTGTCCGCCTGACGTACGGACAGGTGTGAGCCGAACCGAACCGTGAGGCCCCACCGGCGTGGGCGAATTCCAGGCGGTGAGTTGATCAAGCCGCGAGCAGTGTGGACAGACGCTCGGCTGGGGTCTCCCAGCCGAGCGTTGTGCGTGGGCGGCTGTTGAGTTCCGTGGCGGCAGCGTCCAGGTCCTCGCGGGTGTGATCCGGCCGGCCGCCTGCTGTGACCGCCCCGGGGCGCCGGAACCTGCCGCAGGTGTCTACCGGCCCGCCAGGTAGCCGGCGCCCGCTCGGCTACCTCATGGAGAGTCCGCCGCCGGGCCGGGAAGCAGCCAGGGACAGCCCTCTTTCGAGTGTATCTACGGAAGAAGTTCAGACACTGACCGTGGAGAAAACCTGTCGTGACGACAGTAGACATTGGCCCGTCGCAAGGTTACTGTCTTTGTCGTACCCAGGAAGTCGAAGTGGGCACGGCAGGCACGAACTGCCGTGCCGGCAGCTCAAGCAGGACACGGCCCAAGAGGGGCGTCAGCAGTACCCGCGGTATCCAGCAGTATCACCGAGTAACCGAAGGTGAGGAGCGAGACGCCATCAGGATCGCCCGGGCGAGGAAGCAGTCCGCCCGGGTACCGCAGGCCCCGGATTGGAAGGTGGTCCCCGGTCACGCATCCGCGATCCCCGCAGTCCTGCCCTCCCAGGCGGACCCTGCGGACATACGAGGCCGGCACAGTTCGCCGGTAGATGGTGTTGAAAGCTCGGGGCCCGGGTGCCAGTGCGGCGCCCGGGCCCCCCGACGTCCCCCGGAAGAAGAGGTCTATGCCCCCTGGCAGTTCCCGCGCCGTCACCCCTCTCGATGACGACGACTATCCCGCCTACACCATGGGCCGGGCCGCCGACATGCTCGGCACCACCCCCGCCTTCCTTCGTGCCCTCGGCGAACACCGCCTGATCACACCTTTGCGCTCCGAAGGCGGCCACCGCCGCTACTCCCGCTACCAGCTGCGCATCGCTGCCCGTGCCCGCGAACTCGTCGACCAGGGCACCCCCATCGAAGCTGCCTGCCGCATCATCGTCCTCGAAGACCAACTGGAAGAAGCGCAGCGCATCAACGAGCAAATGCGCACACAAGGCTCCGAGCCGCAGTCGAAGACCTCAGCCTGACCGGGCGCCGGCACGAAGACACGGACGACGCTCCCGGCCCGCCACCGACTGACCCCGCCACGGCCCCTGAAGCGAGCGCCCCTGACTCCCGCAGGGCAAGGACCCCGGCGATCATGACGCTGGGGTCCTTCTCCGTACAAAACCGTTCCACCAGTCCCGGGCCGGAGCCCTGCCGGCGCGCCGGTTGCCCATCGGCGGCCCGCCAGGCGTGGCGATCCTGGAGCCTGCGGACACGGGCGCCTGACCTCGGGTTCGTGAGCCAGGCGTTTGTGACCATCAGGCGGCGACGAGCTCCTGCTCCCGGTCCGGCGTCTTGACCTCGGGCTTCCTGTTCGGCAGCGAGAGCCGGAAGACCTTGCGCCACGCGGAGAACACCTGCTTGGGCAGCGGTCCGGTGACGTACTCCAGCTCGTACTTCTCGAACAGCGCGCGCACCTTCACCGCGACCTCGGCGTACCGGTTGCTCGGCAGGTCCGGGAACAGGTGGTGCTCGATCTGGTGCGACAGGTTGCCGGTCATGAAGTGCATGGCCCTGCTGCCGCTGATGTTCGCAGAGCCCATCATCTGGCGCAGGTACCACTGGCCGCGCGTCTCGCCGTCGATCGACCGGCGCTCGAAGACCTGCACGCCCTCGGGGAAGTGCCCGCACATGATCACGGAGTGGGACCAGATGTTGCGGACCAGGTTCGCGGTGAACGTGGCGGCGAGCGTGGGGAGGAACGACGGGCCCGACAGCAGCGGGTGGATCACGTAGTCCTTGAGCACCTGCTTGCGGATCTTACGGCCCACGGCCTTGGCCCGCGCGCGGAACTCCGGGTTCTTGCGGCGGCGCTTGTCCAGGTTCTTGCCGAGCTCCAGGTCGTACGCCGCGATGCCGTACTCGAAGAAGCAGGCGTTGACGAAGTTCCACAGCGGCTGGCCGAGGTGGAACGGGTGCCACTCCTGGTCCTCGTCGACGCGCATGATGCCGTAGCCGAGGTCGTTGTCCTTGCCGATCACGTTGGTGTACGTGTGGTGCAGCTCGTTGTGCGAGTGCTTCCACTGGTCGGCCGGCGAGACGTGATCCCACTCCCAGGTCGTGGAGTGGATCTTCGGGTCCCGCATCCAGTCCCACTGGCCGTGCAGGATGTTGTGGCCGATCTCCATGTTGTCCATGATCTTCGCCACGGACAGCCCGGCGGTGCCGAGCAGCCACGCGGGCGGGAACATCGAGAACAGCAGCACGCCCCTGCTGACCAGCTCGAGCTTGCGCTGCGCCGAGATGACCTTGCGGATGTAGGCGGCGTCCTTCTCGCCGCGGCCGGCGATCACCTCGTCACGGATCGCGTCCAGCTCGCGGCCGAGCTCCTCGATCTGCTCCGCCGTCAGGTGGGCGGTGGGGTCGATGGCGGTCAAGGTGCTCCTACCGGTCGATGTCGCAAGGGCCCGCCGCGGCGGACACGCAGGTCTGGATGAGGACGCCCGGCTCGGCCTCGGTGATCTCGCCGGTGCGCAGGTCGCGGACGGCGCCCGCCTTGAGCGGCGTGACGCAGCCGAAGCAGATGCCCATGCGGCACCCGGAGGGCATGAGCACACCGGCCTCCTCGCCGATGTCCAGCAACGGCGTGGTGCCGTCCGCGTCGACGGTCTTGCCGGTGGTGCTGAACGTGACCTCACCGCCGTCGCCGGTGGCGACGATGCTGGGGCGGAAGCGTTCGGTGTGCAGCCGCTCCGGTACGCCGTGCTCGCTCCAGTGCTTCTCGGCGGCGTCGAGCAGGCCCGCCGGCCCGCAGGCCCAGGTCTCGCGCTCGGCCCAGTCGGGTACGAGTGCGTCGAGACGGGTGATGTCGAGCGTGCCGTGGGTGTCGGTGTGCAGCTCGGTGAGGCGCAGCTTCCCGGCCGCGACCAGGTCGTGCAGTTCGCTGCGGAAGATCACGTCCTGCGGCTGCGGGGCGGAGTGGACCATGACGACGTCGTCGAACTCGGAGTCGCGCAGCATGCCCATCACGGGCGTGATGCCGCTGCCGGCCGTCAGGTAGAGCACCTTGGCGGGCTTGACCCGCGGCAGCACGAAGTCACCGGTCGCCTGGTCGAGCTGGATCAGCGTGCCCGGCTTCACCCTGCGAACCAGGTGGTTGCTGACCTTGCCGTCCGGGATCGCCTTCACGGTGATCGTGACGCGGCCGTCGGGGCGGTTGGCGGGCGAGGTGAGGGAGTAGGCACGCCACAGGCGGACCCCGTCGACGTCGACCCCGATCCGCACGTACTGACCGGCCATGTGGCCGCGCCAGCCCCGTCCCGGCCTGATCACGATGGTCGCGGCGTCATCCGTCTCGGGGTGCACGGCCTCGATGCGCCCCCGCAGGTCAGCGCCCGCACGCAGTGGGCTGACCAGGTCGAGGTAGTCCGACGGCAGCAGCGGCGTCGTGACCATCTCCAGCAGTTTCCACGCCCTGCTGCGAAGGGCTGCACTCGTCATGACTCCAGCTTGCTGCGTCTCAGGGCGTAAAGTCCTGACCGTAGGACGTGAATCTGGCGGGTTGAATTGTTCGCAGGGAATAGAAACGTGAGTCGGGTAACCCAGAGGGCTAGCGAACTGGCCCTCGATGAGACGACGGTCACGGCACTTCGGGCTGCGCTGAAGACCACCGCCGACGAGGTCGTCCAGGCGATCATCGACGAGGTCCCTTCCTACGCAGGCGCCCTGTCGGGCAGCATGGGCGGCACCATCCGCCGAGCCGTCCGCACCGCCCTCGGACACTACCTGGACCTCGCGAGCGGGAACGCCACGGGCGGCGACGGCGGTGACGCGGCCTACGAGCTGGGCCGCGGCGAGGTGCGCGACGGCCGTTCGATGGACGCCCTGCTCAGCGCCTATCGCGTCGGCGCCCGCGTGGCCTGGCGAGGCCTGGCAGCGGGCGCCGTGTCCGCAGGTCTGCCCGCCGTCGAGGTCGCCAAGTTCGCCGAGCTGACCTTCGCCTACATCGACGAGCTCTCCGCCGCGAGCGCCGCGGGCCACGCCGACGAACTGGCCGCCCGGGGCAGGGCCCACGAGCGCCATCTGGAACAGCTGGCCCGCGACCTCCTCGCCGGCGCGAGCCCGGACGTGCTGCTGGCCTCTGCCCAACGGGCCGGATGGCAGCCTCCGGTTACGCTGACGGCGGTCCTGCTGCCCGCCGCCCAGGCCCGGCCTGCCTATCGCGCGCTCGACCCGAGCACCCTCGTCCTCGACGATCTGCCCGACGCCACCGGTGTGCTGCTCGTCCCCGATGCCGACCGGTCACATCTCCTGCGGCAGCTGACCGACCGCACCGCCGTGGTCGGCCCGGCCCGGCCATGGACTCGTGCGTCCGCCTCGTACGCACGAGCCCTACGCGCGCGCTCCCTCTCCTCTGATATCCGCGACACCGAGGACCACCTGCCCGAGCTGGTGCTGAGCGCCGACGCGGACGCGTTCGCAGACCTGCGTGCCCGAGCCCTCGCACCGTTGCGCACCTTGCCTGTCTCGACCGCACAGCGGCTGGAGGAGACGTTGCGGGCGTGGCTGCTGCACCAGGGCAGGCGGGACGAGGTGGCGGCGGCGTTGTTCGTCCATCCCCAGACGGTCCGGTACCGGATGTCGCAGCTGCGGGAGCTGTTTCCGGATCTCGCATCGCCGCACCGGGTCCTTGAACTGACGCTGGCGGTCGGTCTTCGGGCCGGTTGACGCGTACAAGCGAACGCGGCCGGGAGGTCTTCCGCCTGGTCAGACCTGTGCAGTCGTCACCTCCGTTACAGGGGCAGTCGTGAGACGTGAGAAGGTCTGGGGCGTGAGTGAGACACCCCCGAACACCCTGCAATACCGCTTCGACGGGCCAGAAGACGCTCCGGTCCTGATCCTGGGTCCCTCACTGGGTACCACATGGCACAGGTTGTAGAGACCGTCTTCGGGCGTCCACGTCAGTCCAGGGCGGGTGCGTAGTAGCAGGTCAGGGCACCGCGGTTCGGGGGAGTCGGCGTAGTTGGTGACAGACGCGTGAGAGGGGCGTTCGATTTCAAGCCCCTGCAAAAGCGGCCGGCGGGGGATCCAGAGTGGGTGCGCTGCAGCTCCAGCCGCGGCACCGTACCCGTCGGGTTCTCCTCGACTGAGCACTCGATGCGACGGTGCTGTGATGACACACATCTTGGTGAATGCCGCCGGAGACCCTTCGTGATTGAACCGGCGTAGCCTTCGCCTGCGCGAAGCATCTGCAAGGTGTACCTCCCTGCCATGAGGGCGCGCCCGCCGCCGACATCGCTGCCGCCCGCCTGCTGCCTCACGTGTCTGGCAACTTGTCGACCAGGGGCATGTGGTGCTCGTTGTAGCGGTCGCCCTGGAAGTCGATCCGGCCGGTCAGTTCGTCGGCGAAGAGAGGAAGCCGAATGGCGCCGATGTCCTCCTCGACGGACGTCGTGTACGGGGCGCCAAGCCCCAGAGGGGAGAGTGTGCGATTCCGCGAAGGGCCTCCGCAGACGCCTGTTGGAACGTGATGGTGCGCGGTCCTCGGCCGGCGGCCATTCGGCATAGCAAGACGCCCGCAGGGCCCGTACCGGGACGGTACGGGCCCTGCGGGCGTGACGGGTGGTCAGGTCACCACCGATACCAGCGGCCGCGACCACCCCCGGCACTGGTGGATCGCATGACGAAACCGAGCAGCCACACGACCAGGACGGCGAGGGCCACCCACCAAAGGATCTTGACGGCGAAACCGGCACCGAAAAGGATGACCGCGAGAAGCAGGACCAGAAGCAGGGGAACCATAGTTATCGACCTCCTGCCCGCCCGTCTTCCCTGCCTTTTCTTCGATATTCGAGATCAGCACCTTGTTTATCAAGGGGAAGCAGGGGCACGAGCCGATTACCGCGACAGCGGTCCCGAAGCTACGAGGAGGCGTTGTTCTGTGACAGCCAACGAGAAGGCAAAGGCGAAGACCGAGCAGGCCAAGGGCAAGGCCAAGGAGGCTCTGGGAAGCGCCATCGGCAACGACCGTATGGCCGCCGAAGGTCAGGCAGAGAAGAGCACCGGGGACGCCCGCGAAGCCAAGGAAAAGGCCAAGGACGCCTTCAAGCACTGACCTCCGCGAACCGGAAAGAGGCCCCCACAGGGGGCCTCTTTCCGGTTCGGCGGGGCCACGCGTTGATCCGGCACCGTCGATCTCCTGCTCCGGCTGTCTGCGGCTGGCCCGAGAAGGTCGCTTGCAGGTCTCCGCCGGAATCGTCTCGCTCGCGCCGATGATCTCGGCAGATCTTTCGTGACTGCTTCTGTACGAGCGAGGCCCTGCCCAAGCCCTCAGATCAGCTGGGGCCCGAAGCCTGGGCCTGCAGCCTGCATCGACTGCTGCCAATCAATCTGGTCAAGGAGGGCCAAGACCCGGATGAGCTGGGCCGCGACCGTATCGTTGGTAGCCGCGGCGGCCATCAGCCGGCTCATCAGGGCGCCCTGCATGTTCTGAGTCAGATTCGCAGCGCTACGGCGACTCCCCGCGCGGCAACGGGGTCGGACTCGGCCTCGCGGTCGCCCGCGGCTTCACCGAGGCCACCGGCGGCGCCTTGCGCGCCGAGGAAACGCCCGGCGGCGGACTCACCATGGTGCTCGCCGTGCCGACGGCTCCGGCGCGGCGTCCGGAGGAGTCGGACCTGCCGGCCACCGCTGCCCACTGGGGAGATCAGGCGCCGGGCGCACGGCATGCTGACGACCTGCGGCAACCCCCTTTGTCGGCCGTGCCCCTCGGCTGGGCGGCAACCTTCATTCCTCGCCGGCGGTTGGGGAGTCAGTCTTCGGAGAGGACGTCCTCGGCCGTCTCGTGCAGCGGCAGCACGGACGCGAGACGGGTGAGCTCGAGGATGCGTCTGACCTCGGGTTGTATACCGATCAACGCGCACCGGTGTCCTGCGGCCGCACGGCGGCGGTGGATGTCGACGAAGGCTCCCAGAGCGCTGGAGTCGCAGAAGTCCACGCGGGTCAGGTCGAGGATCAGCAGGGGCAGATTCTGGATCTCCGTGGTGGTGAGATGTCCCAGCAGCTGGGGCGCGCTGTGGTAGTCGATGGGGCCGTCGACGGCGACGACCGTGTGTCGTGGACCGCGATGCGATGTGAGGCTCAGCGTCGGGCCGGGCGGGACCATACTCCGGGAGCCGACCGGTTGCGAGCTGTCGGAGGGCTTGCTGGCCCCGGTGCCGGGGGCAGAGGTCATCGAGGGCGTCTCTTCCGTGTCCGAGGCGGGCGGGTCGGCTGGTTGTTCCTGTGCCGGCCGAGGAATCGGCCGGGGTGAGTCGTCACGAGGTCTTGATCTCCGCCCACACCACTTTCCCTCCGTCGATCCAGCGGGTTCCCCATCGTGTGGCGATGGCGTCGATCAGGAATATGCCCCGGT
Organism: Streptomyces sp. NPDC127190; assembly: GCF_042672505.1. Classification (NCBI taxonomy): domain Bacteria; kingdom Bacillati; phylum Actinomycetota; class Actinomycetes; order Kitasatosporales; family Streptomycetaceae; genus Streptomyces; species Streptomyces sp. NPDC127190. The sequence continues at coordinate 37,039 of NZ_JBHXVE010000021.1, read as the reverse complement.
GTCCGAACTCGCCGGGTTGGGACACGATGAGACGTGGCTCCTCAGGGCTGCTGTCAGTGACCTCCAGGACGATGCGTTCACCGGCGCGCCGCAGCTCGACACGCAGCGGTGTCCTGGCGTGGCGGACGGCGTTGGCGACCATTTCATCCGCGATGAGCATCATGTCGTTCGCCAGATGCCGCAGGCCCCACTGGCGCATGACGTCGGCCACCAGGTCGCGGGCGTCGGGGACGGCGCTGGAGACCGGGGCGTAGTCCCGTACGACCGTCACCACCTGGTGCGACACGTCCTCCGGCCGGTGCAGGTACAGCAGGGCGATGTCGTCGTCGTGCTGCCCGCCGGCCAGGGCGTCCAGCCACGAGTCGCAGTCCGCCTCGATCTCGCCCACAGGCCCGGCCAACAGCTCCCGCAGCTCCCGCAGCCCGTCGTCGATGGGGCGCCCGCGGCGTTCGACCAGGCCGTCCGTGTACAGCAGCAACCGGGCTCCGGGCGGCAGCGGGACCTCCTGCTCCGTGTAGCGGTGCCTGCCCACGCCCAGAGGCGGTCCGACCTGCTCGTCCATGAACGTGACGGTGCCTTCCTGGTCGCGCCGGGCCGGTGGCAGGTGCCCGGCGACGGCCGCGCGCAACCGGTCCCGGCGTGTGTCGAGCACCGCGTAGACGCAGGTGGCGATGGAGCCGGGGGCGATGTCGTCCACCAGGACGCTCAGCTGCTCCAGCACGTCGGCGGGGGCCAGACCGAGCTGCGCGTAGGCACGGCAGGCGGTGCGGATCTGACCCATGACCGCCGCCGCTCTGACGCCCTTGCCCATCACGTCACCGACGACCAGCGCCACTTCACCGTCCGGGAGCGGTATGAGGTCCACCCAGTCACCGCCGGCACCGCGATCCCGCGCGGCGGGCAGGTATCGCCACGTACTGGCCACCCCGTCCACGCGTGGCAGCGTCGGCAGCAAATGGCGTTGCAGTTCTGTGGCCGCCTCCCGTTCCTGGCGGTACGTCTGCGCGTTCTGCAGCGCCACGGCGGTCTGCGCGGCGACACCGGTGATCAGGCGCTCGTGTCGCTCCGTGAAGATCCCCGGCTCGGGATGGCCGAAGAAGAACCCGCCGAGCACGGTCCCACGGGACATCACCGGAACGGCCAGGTAGCTCCGCACCGGCAGGTGGCCTTCCGGCATCCCGTGGTGCGGTGCGTTGTGCCCGTACCGCGGGTCCTGCGTGATGTCGTCGGACCGCACCACGCTGAGGCCCCGGAAGGTCTGCTCGAACACCTGGGTGTTGCGCGGCATGGGGAACTTGTCGAAGGCCGACCGGTTGACACCGGAGATCACATAGAGCAGGTACGACTCTCCGGTCTCGCCCAGGATGTTGTAGAAGAAGGCACCGAACGCCGCCCCGGCCAGGCGGGTGGCCGCGTCGACCGCGTGCTGGACCAGCGCGTCGAGGTCGAGTTCCGCCGCCAGGAGGCTGCCGACCTCCTGCAGCAGCTCAACGATCGCCGCCTCCTCGCGGAGTTCATGTTCCCGCCGCTCCAGCTCCTTCTGAGATCGTCGCAGCTCCGTCGTGGCCGAGCGCAGCTGAGCCACCACCGTCTGCAGGTGCCCGGCCCGCTGTGCGACCAATTGCTCCAAGCTCTCCAGGACGGAACGGGCCGCGTCCGCCTCCACGGTGGGCGACGGCTGCCCGGCGGACAGCAGTGCCAGGCGCGTGCTGCCGGTGACAGTGCGGAACAGCGTGGCGACCTCGGCGGACAACGGAACCCGGGAGAACAGCACCACCGCGAACCGCTCGCCCGGCGCCAGGGTTCCCCCGAAGACGAGTGTGGAACGGACATCCTGCCCCGGGAGAAGTTTCTCCAGCCCGTCCACCTGGCTGCCGGGCAGGTGCACGACGTCGACGTCCCTCACGGGAGGTACTGCGCCGTTCGCGTCCTCGGCCGTGACGCTTAGGCGTTCGACCAGCCGGTACACCGACGGCGCCTTCTCGAAGGTGCCGGGCGACAGCGCGGGCACGTCCGTCGGGCCGGCACCCTCCGCGCCGGGCGAGCGGGCGCACGGTCCGCGGAATCCAGCCAGAAACATACGCCGTCGTGGACGCTCAGCCGCGGTGGCGGCCTCCCGGGGCCCGTTGAGGAAGACGCCTACCGCGGCACAGGCGCGTCCGGCCCGCCCGTCGACCAGACTGTCGTAGAAGAAGTCGGCGATCGCTTGTGCCGCCGTGTCCTGGGAGGGCACACGCGCGACGGACGTCCGCAAGTGGGCAGTACACCGGGCTACCTCACTGAGACCGAAGGCCGACAGGTCGATCCGGACGTCCTGCACGCTGAGCACACCTCGATACCTCAAGTGGGGGCCAGGGACGAGTACCGGGACCACGGGCGTCAAGGGTAGCCCCTGGCCGATTCCCGATCGTCCCGATCCGCGCCGCCATCCCTGTACCCGGTCGTCTCGTGCGGATGCGGTGTGCGCCACCATGACTGCCCGCCCGGCCGGGCAGAGCACGCCCGGGGGCGGAGTGCACGTCGTGGAAGGACGATCAGGCCGCTGGGGGAGAGCGGACTGCGAGCAGGGCCTGCCTCCCCGGAACAGCTCACCGGGCAGATCAATGAGCAGAACCGGCGATCTCGCCGGTCCGGGCGCTGTCCTGACCGGCCCAGTGGCCGTCGACCCCGCCGTCGACCCCCCGTGTCGGAGTTCGTCTGTCACGGCGGCTGGGCACGAGCGGCTGCACGTTCGGCCCGGCTCTGCATCTGTGAGAGGTCGGCGGGATCAGGCCGACCCAGATCTTGGGCGAGAGCGTTGCCGGCGCAGGTGGACCTCGGGTCGACCGCCAGACGCGACCATGTTCGCAACAGCGAGAAGCCGCACGCCGGTCACGGCGAGCCGCAAGGTTTGTCGAAGGCGTCTACGCCGGCACTTTCGGCCAACGGCTTGCAGCCCTGGGGCGGTGAACGCGAGCTTGTACACGCTGAATCCCCCGACCGGCAGTACGCGCAACCGCTCGCATGCGGCGGCGCGATCCGGGGACTCGTGTCGATGGCGACGGAATGGACCGGAGGTAGTTCGATGGCTGCCGATACCGCTTCCTCGACGACCCGGAGAAACCCACCTACCAGTAGCTCGGCACCGTCCGGGCACGATGGCCGACGGGTGGAGGGCAATGCGGCCGACCGCGGCACTGTTCGGTTGACCCTGCCGCTGGTGGGTGAATTCGCCCTACCGGCTTCGCCGGACCAGCTGGCGTTCTTCGGCGGGGTTGGCCTACTCACGGTGACCGGCTTGATCGAATGGCCGGTCGCCGGGGTGATCCTCGTTGGGCACCTCCTGGCGGCCAACCGGAACCACCAGGCTCTACACGAATTCGGAGAGAGCCTCGAGCAGGTTTGATTCCCGGCAGGCGGAACCGCCCTCCCAGCGACAGGGCAGGCCGCCCCGGTCGTACGCGGGCGGCATGCATGACTGGCCGCTCGTTCGCCGCGTGCACGTGAACCTGGGCGCCATGCCGCTCCGGGTTGCTTCGCCGGGACCCCAGAAGCCGGAAGGATCGGCTGTGCGTTCGGTCCGGGAGCGTCACTGTCTCTTGCCCGCCGCGCGAGCGAGGGCGAAAGCGGCGAGTGAGACCGCTAGCCAGGAGGCAGTGGCCACGGTCAAGGCGAGCCAGGCCGAGTGGCTGCGCAGCAGCGTGGTGGCGAGGAGCGAGAACGCCAGCAGGCCGAGCGTGCCCAGAGTCGCTCCGCGGGTGTCTTCGCGAGCGCTGCGAAGGCCCTCTTCCTTGGCCACCAGGGTGAGGCTCGCCAGCAGGATGGCGGGGAAGGCGAGGAATGCGCCGCCTGGGAGTGGACCGAACACCGTGGAGACGATCGCGGCGAGAAGGGACACACCCGCCCCGAAGGCGAAGCGGATGAGCAGGTCCTTGCGCGACATCTGCAGCGCGGCGCCCGGCATCAGCCGTACCCGGTCGGTGTTCTCTGCGTTCTGGGCGGGTTGCGAGGCGTTCATGGCGCCACCGCAAAGGTGACGGCGGCCGCCAGCGCGAGCCACACCACGAGCGCCGCCGCCGAGCCGCGCAGTGCCCCAAGCCTGCCCGAGGCGGGCACATCGACGATGGTGTAGGCGGTGAACGCGACCGCTCCGCCGATCATGCCGCGGGCCGCCAGCGACGCGTCATGGTTGCCTTTGAACACGACGGTCAGGATCAGACTGGCCAGGGCCACCGAGGGCGCCGCAGCGAAGATGCCGGCCAGCCGCTTGGGCTGGACGGCCTCGGCCAGCAGGGCGAACGCCACGACGAACAGGCCACCGGCGCAGGTTTTCAGGACGATCTCCGGCAAGGACTTCATCTGAACAACGTGGGCCTGACCCGTCGTGCAGGCAATGGGCCACGCCGTTCGGCTGCCTAACACTGAGCGGCCGGATCGTCCCGGCGCCCAGTAGCCGGTGCACCAGCGCCGAGTGGTATGCCCTCACGCGCCTACCAGTAGTGACGCCGACCGCCAACGGCGTGGCCCACGGAGCCGAGAAGGAACAGGATGAGCCCGATGACGAGCAGGATGATCCCGATCGTCCACAGAATGCCGATATGCAGGAGGAATCCGACGATGAGCAGGATGATGCCGAGGGCGATCATGGTGGCCTCCTTCGTTTGGTGAGGCGGTGAGCAGGCGGTCGAAGAATGACCGGTGCTGGCGCAGGGCTGTGCGGGCTTCAATGTTCATTTGGGGAAATTTGCCACAAGAAGGTGATACCCGGTCGTTCAAGACTCATAACTGGCCTGGGCGGCAGCCCAATTTCTACCTCGATCCGGTGGACCTTGGTATCGCGATCGAGGCTGCAGGCGCCATGGAGGCGTAGAAGGCGTAGAAGGCATCCACACACAGACTTGTGCAGGTCGTGGGCAGGGCGGGAGGTGCTGCATGCAGCCACGTCAGACGGGACGTGTCTGAGAGAGTGACGGCCACGGACATCCTCCGCAGGAACAACGTCTCCGTCACCGGCAATGCGCAGGGGCGAACGGTGGTACTGGCTCACGGCTTCGGCTGCGACCAGACCGTGTGGCGGTTGACGGTCCCCGCCCTGACCGATGACTACCGGGTCGTGCTGCGCCACCGATCCGGACATGGCGCGGATCTTCGCCCGGACCACTTTCCTGTCGGACTCCCGGCGCGATCTGAAGAGCGTGCGGGTGCCTACGCTGGTGCTGTAATGCACCCAGGATGTCATCGCTCCCCGGGAGGTCGGCGCCTTCGTCCACCAGGAGATCGCCGGCTCGACGCTGGTCATCCTGGAGGCGACCGGGCATTGCCCGCATCTGTCCGCTCCCGAGGCGACCAACGATGCGCTCACGGGTTTCCTGGCAGATCTGCGCTGATGCACCGCCCCGGCCGGCAGCTGGAGCGGCAGGGCACCGACCTCGCTACTGGAGGACGTCCCCGACCAGCTGTAAGCGCGCCCAGCGCGGATAGGTCCGGTCTAGTGGAGTCGGAACCGCTCAACCGAACCGGTCACGACACGGTGGGCGAGCGTTTCGAGTGTGGGATTGATCGGAAAGCATGTCACCGATGACGGCTCGATGGGCCGTACTTCGCCTGCTCTCCGAAGGCGAAGCCAGGTCGGCTGCGGGCATCGCGTGCTGCGTGCCCGCAGCCGACCTGGCGCTGGCCGGCGAGCCTCCTGCCCTTCTTTCACCTCCGCATCTCCAGGTGCTGGCCGTGGGTGCTACGAGAGCGGCACAGTGCGATCACCGCCGCATCGTCGTCGAGGCAGCCGCCCGCGTGGGCGAGGAGATCACAGCGAAGGAAGTGCACCAGCTTCTCGGGGCTGTAGCCGGTCCACTGCGCAGCCCGCTCGACGAAGGGATAGAAGCCACCGTCGGTGCCCCGTGCCTCGATGACACCATCGGTGTAGAGCAGCAGGGTGTCACCGGGTTGGAAGGAGAACGTTTCAACCATGTAGGTCACAGGCCCGAGCGAGCCGGTTCCCAAGGGTGGAGCGGGGTTCACCGGAACCAGGGTGACGCCGTCCGCGCTGATCAACAGCGGTGGGGGGTGTCCGCAGCTGACGATACGCGCGATGCCGCCCTCCTCAGGGATCTCGACCAGCAACGCGGTGGCGAACCGCTCCTCGTTCTCCTTCACCGGAGCCAGGCTCGCCAGGTTCCGGGTGACGCTGCGTTCCAGTGCGGCGGCCAGTTGCGGCAATCCGGCGTGCTCATGGTCGGCCTCCCGGAAAGCCCCGATGAGCAGGGCGGCCTCGCCGATGGCTGGGAGTCCCTTGCCGCGCACGTCACCGATCATGATCCTGACACCGTCCTCGGTGGAGGTGGCGGCATACAGGTCACCGCCGATCTGGGCTTCGTCCTCAGCCGCCAGATACAGCACGGCGACCTGGCACGCTCGCACTGGACGACCTGATCTGGACGTGGCTGCCGGAGCTGGGGAAGCCGATGGTCGTACGCACGCCGGCGAGCCCGGTGGACGACGTGGTGCCGGCCGACCGGCCCATCACCGTCTTCGACGTGCTGGCCTCCCAGGCCGGGTACGGATTTCCCTCCGACTTCACACTGCCGGCGGTGCAGGAGTTGTTCACGGTGCAAAAGGACGGCCGGGTGCCGAGCAGCTTCCCGCCGGCCGACGAGTGGATGGCGGCGCTCGGCCGCATCCCGCTGCTGTACCAACCGGGTGCTGCCTGGCTGTACGACACCTGCTCCGTCCTGCAGGGGGTACTGATCTCGCGGGTCACCGGACAGCCGCTGCCCGAGTTCCTGACGGAGCGGATCTTCCAGCCACTGGGCATGGTGGACACCGGTTTCGAGGTGCCGGCCGCCAAGCGGGGCCGGTTCACCAGCTTCTACAGGCCAGGTGACGACGGCAGCCTGGAGCTCGCCGACGGCCCGGACGGCGAGTGGAGCAGCCTGCCCGCGCTACCGCTCGGCAATGGCGGGCTGGCCTCGACCGCCGACGACTGGCTGGCCTTCTGCCGGATGCTGCTGGCCGGCGGGGTGGCAGCCGACGGCCGCCGGGTGCTGTCGGCCGACTCCGTGCGCATGATGACCACCGACCATACGAATCCGGCGCAGCGCGACATCGGCCGACTGTTCCTGGACGGCCAGGGCTGGGGCTTCGGCGGCTCGGTCGACATCGACCGGACCAACCCGTGGAACGCGCCCGGCCGTTACGGCTGGGTCGGCGGCACGGGCACAGCGGCGCACGTCATCCCGGCCACGGGCGCGGTCACCATCCTGCTGACCCAGGTGGCAGCGACGGGTCCCGTGCCGGCACCGGTGATCAGGGAGTTCTGGCGGTACGCGGCGGACGCCTGACACACGCATCTCACGCCCGGAACCTCACGGTGGGCCAGCTGACCGGGTGGCGAGATCGGACCACGACGCACGGCTGTTTAAGCACGCAAGGAGATCTTGCTGAGGTGTCCCGGTCGAGCGTGACTGTTGTGACGATCTGATCGCTCGGCGGGTATGACGACTCGGCCGTGGGTCGTGGACAATGACATGTGGGCGCTGACCGAACCACTGCGGCCGCCCTGGCCGACGCGGTCGCCGAGGCCGACGCCAGTGGGTGATCGGCTCTGTCTGCAGGACGTCCTGTACGTCCTGCACCAGGACATCGCCTGGCAACTCCTACCGCTGGGGCTGGGATTCGGATCCGGGCAGACCTGCTGGCGGCGCCTGAACCGCTGGCAGCGGGCCGGAGCCTTCGTGGTATTTGCCGCAGCCCGCTTGTCGGCACGCGCCTGCATCGGCGAATCACCCGTGCGAAGGACGACTCACCTGCCAACGCATTGGACCGTGCGCCATTTCCCCCAAGCGAACCCTGCCGACCGCGGCTGCGAGAGCGTCCCGGCCGTCTTGCGGCGGCCGGACTCGGAGTTGACCGAGCACGGTCCCTGGCGATCAGGGACTTTCGACTTCCACCGGCCTGAGGATGAGCACTGATTCAGGCACCGGCTTCACCTCCAGCCAACCGAGAGTCTGCTGCTCTGCACCGAGGCCCTCACCGAAGCCCCGACCACCAGGGGGAGCAGTTCGGTGAAGACCGCCTCACGCACGCGCTGGCCACTCAGAGTCACACCATCGCAGCGTTCACACTGTCACCCAAGTCGTGCGCGTACCGGTACCACGGGCATGGACGACGACCAAGCCGCTCTCGTCCTGACAGCCACACCTCAGTCGCCTAGTAGGCTGCCAGAGGCGTAATGGCGTCACAGCGGGTAGGCGAATACAGGCAAGTCCTATTGCACGTGAAGAAATGCCAAGGAAACCGACAAGGGATCCTCCATGACTACCACGCTCAGTAAGCAGACACCGGAAGAGGAGCGGCCGAGGGCGCCCTGGCGCTACGGCGCCGCTTGGGGCACCAGGGGTGCGCACATCGCCCAGGCTCGCCACGCCGTGCGTTCACTGCTGGCACGGGCAGGACACCATCCGCGCGAGCGTTCCAGCCAGGACGCCCAACTCGTCGTCAGTGAACTGGTCACCAACGCCGTCCGTCACGCACCCGGCCCGGGTGAACTCCTGCTCGAAGTCTCTCCGGACGCCGCGCAGTTGCGGATCAGCGTCCGTGACAGCTCCCCGCTCCCGCCACGTCTTCAGGTGCCCGACGCCGGCCGCATCGGCGGACACGGCCTGTACCTGGTCACCCGGCTTTGCGACCAGGTACGCACCATCGCCCTGGGCACGGGCAAACGAGTCGTCGCACACCTGCCCTTGCAGCAACCTGCCGGCTGACCCTCGCGAGAGTTGCGCACCGAGAGCGGCTGACATCTCCCGCCGGGCCGGCGTCAGGCCGAGGGCCGGGGATCAAGCAGGAGGCGGGCGGTGACCCGTTTCCCGGCCTCCTCGGGCAGGACGGTGAGGTCGGCCGCAACGGCCTTCACGATCTCCAGACCGTGCTGGCCCACCCTGTAAGGGTCCGCCTGCCGAGCCGTCGGAATCCCGGGATGGCTGTCCCACACTTCCACCTCCACCGCCTCGTCCGCCAGCCGCAGGCGCAACCGGATGGGGCCGGGTGCGTGTTTGCAGGCGTTGGTGACCAACTCGCTGACCACCAGCTGAGCCAAGCTCACGATGCGCCCCGTCACCCTCGTCGGACGGTTGTCGGCTGCGTCCCCGGTGAAGAAGGCGGCGGTTCGGTGACGGGCTTCGGCGATGCAGGAGCCGTCTCCTGACAGCGCGATGGTCTCCTCGACCGCCGTGGAGTTCGGTCCGTGGCAACACTCACGTTCTGGGACCGCGCCCATCTGTCCTGTCACTCCCGCCCTGCTCGCGTACGCCGTCCTCCCGGGCGGGTACCGCGCACGCGCAACCTGTACCTGTGGGTGGCAGGGCCATCCGGGTGCAGTACCAGTACCGTGCGCGAGCAGATCCACATCGAGGAAGTGCTGGGTACGGCGTCACCGACGCTTGCTGAGGTGCTGAGGGACTGTGGCGGACAACCGTTCTGCAGGAAATGCGCGTCTGTCGATCAACATGAGTCATACCAGTGGCGTCCGGGTGGTTACGGCGTGCGGCGAGATCGATCTTGACAGCGCTCCGCAGTTGCTGGATGCCCTGACCGCCGGTGACGCTGCCGCTCAGGTGACGGTGGTGGATCTCAGCGGCGTCACCTTCATGGATTCCAGCGGCATCAATGCTCTCATCGCCGCGCATCACGCCGCGCAGCGCCATGGCGGCCGGCTGCGACTCGCTGCGCCGAGCCCCGCCGTCTCCGAGACCCTCGGGATCGTCGGCCTCACCGAGGTCATCCCCTGCCACCCGACTCTGCGCGACGCGCTTGCCGTCTGACCCCGTCAGCCGGATGAGCTGAGCATGGCTGATGCCCGCCGCAGCCATGGCGGGCATCATGAGGGGTACCGCGGATGGACTCAGCCGGTCGTGAGCATGCCTTCGCGCAGCCGGGCCAGGCACCGGGACAGCAGTCGCGAGACATGCATCTGCGAGACACCCAGACGTTCGCCGATCTGGGCCTGGGTGAGCTCCTCCACGAACCGCATGTGAATGAGCTGTCGGTCTCGCTCGTCGAGCTCGGCGATCATGGGTGCGAGGGTATGGAAGTCCTCCACCAGCTCCAGAGCCGTGTCCTCGGTCCCGATGAAGTCCTGGAGCGCCGCCTCGCCGTCCTCGCTCCCGTTGAGCGTGGCGTCCAGGGAGGAGGAGTTGTAACCGTTCGAGGCCAAGCGGGCCTCACGCACCTCGTCCTCGGACAGGCTCATCAGCTCCGACAGCTCCTTGACCGTCGGGTCACGGTCGAGACGGCTGCGCAGCTCCTCGGTCGCCTTGGCGAGCTGGACACGGGCCTCCTGCAGCCGCCGGGGCACGTGCACGGCCCAGGTCGTGTCGCGGAAGAAGCGCTTGATCTCACCGACGATGTAGGGGATGGCGAAGGAGGTGAACTCCGCCTCCCTCGACAGCTCGAACCGGTCGATCGCCTTGATCAGACCGATCATGCCGACCTGGACGATGTCCTCCATCTCCTCCGGCCCACGGCTGCGGAACCGGCCCGCCGCGTAGCGGACCAGGGACATGTTCATCTCGATCAGCGTGTTACGGGCATAGCTGTACTCCCGCGTGCCCTCTTCCAGCACCGCCAACTGCTGGAAGAACAGCTTGGACAGCTCACGAGCGTCCTTGGGCGCCACCTGGGAAGGATCGGCGACCTCCGGCAACTCGGCCGTCCGGGTGTGCGTTGCCAGCGTGCTGGGCGCCATGCTGATACCCTCCCACGATCGATCTCACCGCTCCTGCCTGCCGAAACGGCCGACGACATGCCGCCTACCCCGCCATCCTGCACCCATGCCTGCTCCCTGAGCGAACGGTGAATCGGACTCCGCTCAGGCGCCAGGACGCATGGCGGGGGCAGTGTCCCTGAGCCGACAGCGGTCGTTGCGCAGGGCCGTACCGTCCGCCCGTCCGAACGCTCACAGCTGACCTGTCCGCAGCTGCTGGCGCCTCTGGGCGGCGCGGCTTTCGAGCGAGCGCCGACAGGGTGTCAGGAAGCAGGGTTGGACCTGGCAGCGGGACCGTGCTGTGGTCGCAGTACGAACAAGGCGTCGAGGCCCGTGATCGCAAGTACGCGAAGCAGAACCGGCTGGACGCCCGTCAGGGCGAATTCCGTCCCGGCCTGCAAGGCACCGCCTCTGGCCGCTACCAAGGCCGTGAGTCCGGCCGCGTCGCAGAACGACACTCCGGACAGGTCCAGCAGCAGCCGGACCGGCCGTTGATCTAGACATTCAGCCAGGACGGGGCACAGTTCCGGACCGGTGAACTGGTCCAGTTCACCGAAGACGCCCACCACCGCCGTGCCGCCCTCATGGACAACCAGGGTGGTGATGCCTCCCGCGCCACTCATCCCGCGTCTCCCTCGATCGCTGTGACGCCAGCGTGCGGGCATATCAGTCGGGTTCCAAGGACGCACCGGCACAGCGCGTTTCTGAGCCCGTGCGTGTCCCTGGATGGTTCGGTGGTGCCCATGGGCCAGTCGATGCCGTCCACCTGCTCCGAACCCGGGCCTGTCCTAGGCGTCAACGGTATCGACGCCCGTGAGAAGTGTCTCTCGAACCAACTCGCGGAGCGGATACCGACTGACACCTGCCGACGGCTTCTGGCTGTATCGGTGATTCCTGACACCGGTTGTCGAGCGGCCGCGACACCGCCCGGTGCTGGCGGAGAGTGATATCGCCAAGTTTTGACACCACTTGGGGGCTTGCGTCGAGGCCCGCTTCGGGCCGCTGCGGCAGTTCACCCTGGCTAATACGCATCATCCGAACCACACGATCCAGACCCGGGCCCTGCACGCCGAGAAGGGCCTTCGCTGGGGAAGCCGCCCCTGCTCGTTGCCTGATCAAGCAGCCTAGCGCGCAGCCTGCTCGAGTCCACCGGCACGGAGGGCATCCTCGATCTCGCCGAGCTTCGCTGACGACAAGACTCCCACCCGCTCGGTCAGATCTTCCTTGGCCAGCGTGACCAGCCAAGTGCACGGGACAAGACCGGGACGAGGCAGCGCCACTCGAAGGACGCCCTCGACAGGCAGCCCCTCGGGCGCCCCCACTGCCACCTCAACGGCCACACCGCTGATCTCGATCCCCGCAGGAGCGACGACCTGCATCGCTCGGAACCCGGACGCCTCGTCTCCTGACAGCAGTACCACCGGCCGCCGCTCGTCAAAGTCCGCCAACCAGACCTCACCGCGCTGCATGTGCCCTCCCGACGCAGGATCGCGGGGGAACCCTGCACGCCCCGGACCGAACACCCCATTGCCGACCGTAATCCAACCAGTCCAGCGGTCGCAGCGGCCAGCGAACCCGGTGAACCTGCGCGCTCACAGCCCTAGGCCAGTGCTCGGCGGAGAGATCATCATGTGGGAATGACTGAGAACCGATCCACTGTGGCACCGACTGTGGTGCGGCTCGCCCAGTTCACGAAGGCGGACCAGGAGGAGATCCTTGGCATCAGCGATGATCCCTTCGGTGTCGCCTGGACCGGTCTGACCTGGCTGCCGAAAGAAGAGCACTTCGCCATCCGGTACGACGGCCGCCTCGTGGCACACGCCGGCCTGCTGCGCCTGCCTGTTGCGATCGGCGACGCCGAGACAGAGGTGGTGGGCGTCGGCGGGGTGGCCGTCTCACCCGGCATGCAAGGTCACGGCCTCGCTCGCCTCGTCGTCACAGCTGCCCTGGAGCACGCCCGAACGATGGGTCCTCAACACGCACTCCTCTTCTGCCGGCCTCCCCTCGTGTCGCTCTACCAGCGCCTCGGATGGCACCCGCTCGACAAGGACGTACTCGTCGAACAACCCGAAGGCCGCCTCGTGACCATGCCGCTGCGGACCATGGTGACGCCCCTGCGCGACGACGCCCGGTGGCCCTCAGGGCCAGTACGGCTGTCCTCACTCCCTATGTGACGGGCCCCCTGTAGCAAAAGCCGCGCAGCGTTCCGGGCAGGACGCCGTGCGCCGTCAGTCCTTGCCGCGCCCCGTCAGGGCGTCCCTGATCCGGTCCACCATGCCCGTGCCGGGGGCCAGCAGCTTGTTGGCCGGCGGGGTGTCAGGAGCCGACGGGTGCGGCCGGGTGGGCGCCGTCTTCTTGGCCTGGCGGACCTTGTCGCCCAGCTTCATCAGCTCCTCTTCGGAGGCCGCCGACCGCAGCCGGGGGAAGAGGTTGTCCTCCTCGTCGCGGACGTGGCTGCGGATCTCGGTCATCAGCTCACCGATGAGCCGGTCGAATTCCGGATCGTCGGCGCCGACGGCTTCGAGCGCTTTCATCGTCCGTTCGGCCTCGGCGTGGTCCTCGATCTCCTTGTCGGCGACCGTGTCACCGTCGGGCAGGAACTCGCGCACGGCCGGGTAGAGGTACGCCTCCTCGGCGACCGAGTGCCGTACCAGCTCGATCACGGCCTGGTCGGCGTACTTCTTGCGCTGCTTGTCTCCCGGGCTCAGGGCCTCGATCTTCCCGAACAGCTCATCGACCTCGCGGTGGTCGGTGGTCAGTTCCGCGATGACGTCCCCGCCGTGTCCCATGGGCGTTCCCTTCTTTCACGCTGCGCCGTCCGGAATGCCTCGACCGTGTATCCACGGCCCAGCGCCCGCAAACCGGGTGGGCATTCGGCGCATCCGCTCACCGCGTGGCACCCAGTGGGCGGCACTGCGATGGAATGCCGTCGGTGGGGTACGCCTGTTCTGACCCGGGTCCGCACGTCGTCGAGGGGGCGTGTGCTGGTCTCCCGAAGCAGAGCACGGCTGAAGCAGAGGGCCCGGCTTGACGAAGGAGCAACGGCATGGCGAGTGAACAGCCCGACGGCACTGCGGGACGCGACAGGTCCTTGGCGCTCCCGGTAGCGGAGCAGGCAGGCTGGGACGAGGTCGATGTGCGGGCGGTGGACACCGTGCGACTGCTGGCGGCCGACGCGGTGCAGAAGGTCGGCAACGGGCACCCGGGCACCGCGATGAGCCTCGCCCCTCTGGCCTACCTGCTGTTCCAGAACGTCACGCGGCACGACCCGGAAGACGACCAGTGGCTGGGACGGGACCGGTTCGTGCTCTCCTGCGGGCACTCCAGCCTGACCCTGTACATCCAGCTCTACCTGGCCGGCTACGGACTGGAGCTATCGGACCTGGAGGCGTACCGGACCTGGGGCTCCGCCACTCCCGGCCACCCCGAGCACCGGCACACCCGCGGAGTGGAAATCACCACCGGACCGCTGGGCCAGGGGCTGGCCAGTGCGGTCGGCATGGCCATGTCGGCCCGCCGCGAACGCGGACTGCTGGACCCGGACGCGGAGCCGGGCACCAGCCCCTTCGACCACCACGTTTACGTCATCGCCTCCGACGGCGACCTCATGGAGGGCGTCACCAGCGAGGCCGCCTCCCTGGCCGGCCACCAGAAACTTGGCGACCTCACCGTCTTCTACGACTCCAACCACATCTCCATCGAGGACGACACCGACGTCGCCTTCAGCGAGGACGTACCCGCCCGCTTCGCCGCCTACGGCTGGCACGTGCAGACCGTCGACTGGACCGGCAGCGGCAGTTACGTCGAGGACGTCGACGCCCTGCTGGCCGCCACACGGGCCGCGAGGGAGGAGACTGGCCGCCCTTCGCTGATCATGCTGCGCACCCTGATCGGCTGGCCCGCCCCGAACAAGCAGAACACCGGCAAGGCCCATGGCTCCGCGCTGGGAGAGGACGAGGTCGCGGCCACGAAGAAGCTGCTGGGCTTCGATCCCGGCGCACACTTCACCGTCGAGGACGAGGTCCTGGCCCGTACCCGGCAGGCGGCTGAGCGCGGCCGGCAAGCGCGCGCGGCATGGGACGAGACGTTCACGGCCTGGCAGAAGGCCAATCCCGAGCGTGCCGCGCTGCTGGACCGGCTGCGGAAACAGGAACTGCCCGACGGCTGGACCGACGCGCTGCCCGTCTTCCCTGCCGATGCCAAGGGAATGGCCACCCGGGCCGCTTCCGGCGAGGTCCTCAGTGCGCTCGCGCCGGTCCTGCCGGAGCTGTGGGGAGGATCGGCCGACCTGGCCGGAAGCAACAACACCACCATGGACGGCGAGCCGTCGTTCCTCCCCGCCGACCGCCAGACCAAGGACTGGAAGGGTGGCCCCTACGGGCGGACCCTGCACTTCGGTATCCGCGAGCACGCCATGGGCGCGATCCTCAACGGCATCGCCCTGCAGAGCCTGACGCGCCCCTACGGCGGCACCTTCCTGACCTTCTCCGACTACATGCGCCCCGCCGTACGCCTGGCCGCCCTGATGCAGCTGCCCGCGACCTACATCTGGACCCACGACTCCATCGGCCTGGGCGAGGACGGTCCCACCCACCAACCCGTCGAACAGCTCGCCGCGCTGCGCGCCATCCCCGGCCTCGACGTCGTGCGGCCCGCCGACGCCAACGAGACCACCGCCTGCTGGCAGACCATCCTGGAGCACACCGACCGGCCCGCCGGCCTGATCCTGAGCCGACAGAACCTGCCCGTCCTGGACCGCGGCAACGGCGAGTACGCCCCGGCCCGGGAAGCGGCCCGTGGCGGTTACGTCCTCGCGGACGCCGTCGACGGAGCACCCGCGGTGATCCTGGTGGCCACCGGCTCCGAGGTCCATATCGCCCTGGCCGCTCGGGATCTGCTGGCCGCCGAGGACCTCGCGGTGCGGGTGGTCTCGATGCCGTGCCGGGAATGGTTCGCCGCCCAGCCGCAGAACTACCAGGACTCCGTCCTGCCACCCTCCGTCCGGGCCCGCGTCAGCGTCGAGGCCGCTGTGGCACAGGGATGGCGCGAGATCATCGGCGACGCCGGGCGAGTCGTCAGCCTGGAACACTACGGCGCCTCCGCCGACTACCAGCGCCTCTACACCGAGTTCGGCATCACTCCCGAAGCGGTCGCCGCCGCTGCCCGTGACAGCATCAACGACGCCCAGCACACCGTCCGCCCCGGCGGCCACCAGCACACGTCAGCACCCACCGAAGGAGGTACCGGCGACCGCCCATAGACCTTCATCCCCGCACCGGTGGGGTTTCGATCGCCTCCTGGTTACTGCCGCCGGAGATCTCCTTCTTTGCGTCTGAGACCTTCACCGCCGTCAGCAAGGACAGCGGCACGGCGGAGGACGTCAGGAGGTTCCGCATCTCCTTCGACCTGCCCACGGTCAAGGGCACGAAAGCCGAAGCCTCCGGCGTCGACGTCATCGCCCAGGACGGCAAGACCTACCTGAACTCGGTGGGCGACCAGTTCCTCGCCGCGGGCACGTCCCGGCCGATCACCGTGCTGATCACCGTGCCGGGCGACCCGGCTCATCTGCCGCGGGAGTACCCCCTCGACGGCCTGAGGGCCACGCGTCTGCCCAACCACTGATCACACTCCACGGGGCAACGCCTGCCGCCGCGCACCCGAACATGCAAGGCATCGCCCTGCGCGTCCGCAACCGTCACCTTTCAACGGAGTCCCCACGTGAGTCTGACTGCCGCCCGGACGTCCGCCGGGCAACCGGCTCCCGGCGATGCGCGGTATCTCTTCCACATCACCTGAGGAAGAAGAACGCCAGTTGCGTCTCCAAGGCGCCGATGCTGCCTATCGCTCGCGGGCCGCCGCAGCACACGGGGAACGGGACAGCCAGCGCGGGGGTACTGCGGTAGGAGCGCCGGGCTCGATCGCTGGTACAGACGCCCCGTCGTGACGCGTCCGCGCGATCAGTTCAAGTTCGCGGAGGGGTTACGAGCGCTGTCGCAGGCCGTGTGTTCCCCTTCGGCCGGCGTACCAGCCCCGTCGGCGGTGCTCACACGGTCGACGGAGCCCTGCGGCCCTGCGCTGGTGGGCTCGTCGGGGGTCATGGTGGTGACTGCTTCGCTGGTGGTGGCATGGACCGGCAGGATCGTGTCGACACCGGTGAGGACGAGCATCCGCATCAGGCGGTCGGGGACGTTGGCGAGCCCGAGTGCACCGCCCACCGCCTGGGCGGCGTGCCAGAGACCGATGAGCGCGCTCAGACCGGCGGAGTCGCAAAAACCCACCTGTGACAGGTCCAGAACCAGGTGCGGAGACCCTTGCTCGATGATCATCGAGGCGTCGCGGCGCAGGGTTTCCGCGGTGCGCATGTCCACGTCCCCGGCGACCGTGGCGATCGCGAGGCCGGGACGGGGGTGCTGGACGGTCAGCTGCAGCGTGTCGGTCACGTCGGTCATCACTCCTGGCCGAAGTGTTCGGGCGCGGCGGCGGTGTGGGCGGTGGCAGCGACACTGCCGTCGGGCATGGCGTGAGGGTGGGGGACGGACAGGGCCAGCAGGGCAACATCGTCGCCGGCTCCGTCGGGCAGCGAGGCCAGCAGGGTGATGCTGTCCTCGACCAGGGAGGTGGCGGTGACGGGCCCGGTGCGCTGGTGGAGGAAGCCGGTCAGGCCGTCGTCACCGAGCATGGCGCCCTCGGTGGTGCGGGCTTCGGTCAGCCCGTCGGTGTAGAGGAACAGACTTTCCCCGGCCGTCAGGGAGAACGTGGTCTGGGCGAAGGGCGCCTGGGGAAAGGCGCCGACGAGCATCCCGCCATGGGGGCGTACGGCCCGCACCCAGACGGCGCCGCTGTCGTCGGGGCGCACGTGGTAGGCCGGCGGGTGGCCGCCGGTGGCGACGGTGACGGTGAAGCCGCCGTCCTCCCGGGGCTCGAGGAGGCCGAAGAGGGCGGTGCAGAAGCGGCGGCCGGCGGTGACGTCGGTGAGCAGCATGGTGTTGAGCGCGCTGAGCACGGTGACGGGGTCGGCGTTGATCTGGGCCGTGGCGCGCAGGGTGTGGCGGGCCAGGGCGGTGACGGTCGCCGCCTCGGGGCCTTTGCCGCACACGTCACCGAGGAAGAACGCCCACCGGTCGCCGTCGAGGGGGAAGACGTCGTAGAAGTCGCCGCCCACGTCGTGGGCGGAGGCGGTGCGGTAGTGGCAGGCCAGTTCCAGGCCCGGTACCACGGGCAGGGCCGGGGGCAGCAGGGTGCGCTGGAGGGTGGAGGCGAACGCGGCGATGGCGGCCTTGTCCTGCTCCGCCTTCTCACGTGCCGCCCGTTCTGCCTCGGCCCTCGCCCGTTCCGCCTCGGCGTGCCGCCTCTCCGCCTCCCGGCGGGCCTGCTCGTCGCGCAGGGCGTGCAGCGCCGACAGTCGCAGCTCCATCTCGTCCAGCACGATCGCGGCGAGATCGGCAAGGGTGGCGGTGTCCTTCTCGGTGATCGAGCGCGGCCGGGTGTCGAGGACGTTGACCGTGCCCAGCTTGTGCCCGTCGGGGGTGGTGATCGGTGCGGCGGCGTAGAAGCGCACCCCCATCTCCCCGGCGACCAGCGGATTGTCTGCCGCGACGGGGTCCTTGAGGGTGTCGGGGATGACCATCGTGTCATCACGCAGGATCGCAGAGCCGCACAGGCCCGGATCACGGCCGATCTCCGCGACACCTTCCAGGCCGTGGGCGGCCTTGAACCAGATGCGGTCGGTGTCCACGATCGTGACCGTCGCCACCGGCACGTCGAAGAGCCGGGCAGCCATCGCCGCCACCCGGTCGAACGCCCCGTCGGGCGGAGTGTCGAGGATGTCGTAGCGGCGCACCGCCGCGATCCGGGCCGCCTCCGCATCCGGGTCGGGGACCAG
Source organism: Streptomyces sp. NPDC127190 (assembly GCF_042672505.1). Lineage (NCBI taxonomy): Bacteria > Bacillati > Actinomycetota > Actinomycetes > Kitasatosporales > Streptomycetaceae > Streptomyces > Streptomyces sp. NPDC127190. The sequence continues at coordinate 18,422 of NZ_JBHXVE010000021.1, read as the reverse complement.
CTCGGGGCGGCGCCCGGGAGCCGGGTCGGTGGCCGATGCCTGCTGCATCATCGGCTTTCCTCTCCGTCGATGGGCTGCCGCCGTGAACGGCACGAACCGACGCAGCCTAAAGCGACAACACGCCCGAACGCCAATGCCGCCGTCGGCCGGGCCCCGGTCGCGGTCTGCCGTGCGATGTGCCGTATCGGCGTCGGTGGGAGGGCCCTACGGCGGGGCCTGACTCAGGTGAGCGCTGACTGCTGTGCCCTGATCACACTGTGCCGACCGCTGGCGAGGGGGCGGTGCGTCGCTGGTCAGAGCCGACCGGGCTGCGGCCGGGCCGTGGGTCCATGGGGCGAGAGACGCTCGACAGGCCCTTATGAAGAACATGCTCGCATCAGCGGCCATCGAACGGCGGCCGAATCCGGGGTGCGTGAAGGTGCCTCACCCGCACGCGTGCGGGACAGCACGTCGCGCAGGCCGCTCCCCTCACTCCGCCCATGTTTGTCACCGTGGCGTCCAATCGCCCTGCAGGAGGCAAGCGCTGAAGGGTCAGGCTTCCGAAACGCCATCAGCTCGGAGCATGCCGCCGAGGGGCGAGAAGGGTCGGTCGGGCCTTCTCACGGCGGACCGCGTGGGCGATGGCGCGCGCCTCGATGCCCGCCTGGCGCAGAACCCCCGTGAGGGGATTGGTGTAGCCGGCGAAATACAGGCGCGGGGCTTCGGGATGGGTTTCCGCGCCTGCGACGAGGGGGAATCCGTTCTCGTCGAGTACGCCGAGGGATCCCACCAGGTCGTGGAGGTTGGTCCGGTACCCGGTGGCAGCGATGACCGTGTCGGGCCGCAGTAGGGTGCCGTCGGCCAGTACCACGTCGGGCCCGTCGAACGCCTGGACGGCCGGGACCGGTTCGAGCCGCCCGGACCGCACGGCATTCACGAAGCCGTGGTCAAGCACCGGGTTGACCCCCTCGCGGGCGTTACGGGTGTACAGGCCCGTGCGGGGCCGCGGCAGTCCCCGCGAGGTCAGGTCGGGTACCGCGACACGTTGCGTGAGCAGGGAGCTGCGGTCGCGCCACGCCAGCGGGAGGGCTTCCGTCAGCCGGCCGACCGCGTGCCATCGGGCGCTGGCGCGGGGCAGGATGTTGGGCGGAGTACGGACTGAGATCTGTACCCGTGCGGCTCCGGCCCCGGCGAGGACGGCGGCGATCTCGGTACCGCTGTTGCCGGTGCCGACTACCAGGACGTGTTGCCCGCGGTAGGGCGCCGGAGAGCGGTAGCGGGCCGAGTGCAGCAGCGTGCCGGTGTAGGCCGAACGCCCGGGCCAGTGGGGGACGTGCGGGGCGTGGCAGCGGCCGGTCGCAACCACGACCGCGTCGGTGGGGGCGGGGCCGTCCGGGGTGTGGACCAGCCAGCGGGGACCCGAGCCTGGCTCGGCGCGCTGGATGCGCAGTACCGGGGTGGTCAGCCGGACGTTGAGCCGGTGGTGGGCGGCGTAGCTCTCCAGGTAGCGCACGTAGTCGTCGCGGCTCACCCACGGGCCGGCCTGGCGCGGTACGGGCAGGCCGGGGAGTTTCGAGGTGCCGGGGGTGGTGTGCAGGCGCAGGTGGTCGTATCGCTGCGCCCAGCTGGCTCCTACGCGGTCCGACCGTTCGAGGATCACGGTCGGTACGTCGAAGCGTTTCAGTAGCGCGGCGGCCGCCAGGCCGTAAGGGCCGGCTCCGATCACAATCGTGGGAACGCTGAAGTCTCGCTGTGGTGTCGGGGGCATCGATCACTACAACGGCAGACCGCGGCGCACGTCACGCCTGACTGGCGGGTGTGGAACATCGAGCCAGCGCCGTTACACCAGCCGGTATGCAGTCGTTGGGCATCGAGCGGCAGCGCGCCGCCCCGCACGACGGGCCCGGCACGCCCGGTCCGGACCGTCCGGGCCGGACGTGGCTGAGCCGTCATGAGCCGGGCAGGCCGGCGGACGTGAGCCTGCGCGGACCCCGCCACCGTGGCGGGCTTTCCTGAGGGCCGGCTCGCTCCACCTGTCCGATCTTTCAAGGGGCTCATGTGCAGGCAGTAATCACGCGACACCGGCCACGGCTGCTGATCAGCGGAGTCTGCAAGGCGTACGGCCGCAGGCAGGTCCTGCGCGACGTGGACCTCGACGTGGCCGCCGGGACGCTGGTCGGAGTCGTCGGCGAGAACGGCGCGGGGAAGAGCACTCTGCTTCAGGTCGCCGTAGGACACCTCGCACCCGACCGCGGAACGGTGACACGGACCGGGGCAGTGGGGTACTGCCCGCAACGGGCTGTGCTGAACGACGCGTTCACCGTCGGACAGCATCTGCGGCTGTTCCGGACGGCCTACCGGCTGCCGACACTGGAACGCGCCGGCGAGCTGATGGAACTGCTGGCACTGAGCGACTGCCGGCGACAGCAGGTCGGCGAACTCAGCGGTGGAACACGGCAGAAGCTGAACCTGCTGATCGCTCTCATGCACGATCCTCAGCTGCTTGTCCTGGACGAGCCCTACCAGGGCTTCGACTGGGACACCCATCAGCGGTTCTGGACCCTGGCCGCCGACCTGCGTGATCGAGGCCGGTCGATCATCGTGGTGTCTCACCTGCTGCACGACCTGCACCACTTCGACGCGATCGCTCACCTGCGCCAGGGCCGTCTGCACTTCGAGGAGACCGTCCGATGAGGCTCTCCTGGACGGCATTCACCCAACTGCTGCGCTGCACTCTGCTGGGCCACCTGCGCAACCGGCTGGCCCTCGTTCTGGCGGTCGCGTTCATCCCCGTCTGGATCACCGTGGCACGCCTGTGCACCTCCGACCAAGTGGTGCGCATCTCGCTGGACACCATCAGCGCCCCTGTCTCCGCCCCGGCCGGCCAGGTGGGGCAGGTGGCCAGTGCGCTGGGCGCAGTCACCATGGTCGCGGGCTTCATCACCTTCACCGAGACCTTTCTGTCCCGGCAGTTGGACCGCCGTCTGCTGCTCGCCGGCCATCCCCGGCTGCCGATGTTGATGGCGAAGCTCGCTGCCATCGCCCTCACCGCCGCCGCGCTGGCCTTGTACACCACGATCCTGCTGTGCATCTCCCTGCCCGTTCGCCACGCGGCACCCCTGGCGCTGGCCCTCGCGGGCGCCGGCCTCGCCTATGGCGGCATCGGCCTTCTGCTCGGCTCCCTCGTCCGCGGCGAGTTGGAGGGCTTTTTCCTCATCATCATGCTCAGCCTGGTCGACACCGGCCTGCAGAATCCCGTCTTCAACACGCTCATGGATGTGGCGGGCGTGTCCGCGCTTCCCCTGTACGGCGTGACCCAGCTGGCGCTGAGCTCAGCTCTCACCCCGCACATCCCCTGGTCCTACGGCCTGCTCACACTGACCTGGTCCGGGGCGACCAGCGCCCTGGCGCTGCTCGTCCTCCACGCCCAGCGCCCTTCCCGCTCGCCATGGTTGCGCAGGACGAGAGTCCAGGCAGGGTGATCATGGTGAGGGCGGTCTACCTCACAGGACCTCGTCGTCGGCCCTGGAGTTGCCCCACCACCGGTGTGCGTAAGGTTGTCGAGATCAGTGTCGTGCTGCCCCGAGTCGCCGTCGAAGGTGATGGCCGTACGCCGGAGCCGACCTGGACGCCAGGGTTTGATAACCGCGAGTAGCGCAGGAGCCTGCCGTACCCCCTCACCAGCCGGCTCCTCCTGACCGTCCCCGACCTGGACGGCGCCCGTCCTCCTCGGCGAAGCGGCATGCGGACACTGTGTTCTGGCCCCGCTCACCCGCGGGGCAGTGCGGGGCCCGCACCGCGCGAAGTCTTCGCGCGTCGGAGAGAGGCCCCCGCAGGTGCAGCCCACCGGCTCAGGAGCCTCGACGGCCTGCCCTTCGACCCCACGCGGTCTGACGCACGCGTGGGTCAGGCGGGTCATACGGGATGGGGGGTACGCAGGGCGATCATGGCGACGTCGTCATCGTTGTCGCTGGGGCGCACCTGGTCCAGCAGCAAGTCGCAGAATGAGTCGAGGGGGCGGTGGGCGAGGGAGGCCGCGTGTCGGCGCAGCCGGTCCAGTCCATGATCGATGGAGTGGGGCGGGGATTCGACCAGTCCATCGGTGTAGAGCAGGAGCGTGGCCTGGGGTTGCAGGACGGTGTCGGCGTCGGGACGAGGTCTGGTGACTCCGGTGCCGAGGAGTATGCCGTGCGCCTCTTCGAGGTAGCGGGTCTGACCGTCGTGGGTGATGAGCAGGGGCGGCGGGTGGCCGGCGTTCGTCCAGCGTAGACGCCACAGTGAGTCGTCGCCGAGTGTGAGCCTGGCGAGGATCATGGTGGCCATGGGTACCTCGGCTATGTGCATCACTGCCTCGTCGAGCCGAGTGACGACGGCGCTGGGTGTGGCCTCGGGGTGGGACCAGGCGAAGGCCCGCAGCATGTTGCGAACCTGCGCCATGCCGGCTGCGGCGTCGAGATCGTGTCCGACGACGTCGCCGATGGCCAGTGCGTGAGCGTGGGCGGCCAGGGCGAAGGCGTCGTACCAGTCACCGCCCACGGATGAGGCGTCCGGAGCGGGTACGTAGCGCGCGGTCATCTCCAGTCCCGGCAGGACGGGCAGCTGAGGCAGCAAGTGGCGTTGCATGGTCTCGGCGACTTTGCGCTGGCGCTGGTACAGGCGCGCGTTGTCCAGTGCCAGGCCCGCCCGGCGGGTGAGGTCCTCCAGCAGCGGCAGGTCGGCAGGGGTGAAGGCGTCATGGCGCCGGGCCCGGCCCAGGGTCAGGGCGCCGAGCACGTCGCGCAGTCCGCGGATGGGTGCGATGGCGGCGGAGTGCATACCTGTCGCGGTGAACAGGCGCTGTTGCTCGACCGCTATACCGGAGTCGGGCGCACCTTGGTAGGTGGCGGGGCCGGCAAGTGAGGAGGCGGCGCCGCGCAGGGCCCGTGACAGGGGCATCGGTGACTCTGCCGGCACGGGAGGCATTGGGCCTTGCAGGTCCTCCCGCTCGACGAGAATGCCGTCCTTGTGCTCCATCACGAGAACGCGTCGTACTTCGTCACGTTCGGTGAGCAGGTCGAACACGGCCCAGTCCGCTAGCCGGGGCACGGTCAGGGCGGCCAGTCGGTGCAGCGCCTCGTCCGCGTCCAGGGTGGATGTGAGCCGCGTGGTCGTCTCTGCCAGCAGGGCCAGGCGGTCCAGTTCCGTCAGCGGCGCGGAGTAGCCGCCGTCGCTGTGGCGAACGTCCCCTGGCTTCGGTTCGTACAGCATCATCAGCGCACCTGTCCCGCCCGGAGCGGGTGAGTAGGGCGTGACCAGCCAGGACAACTGGACGAGAACGCCGTCCCCGCGGGCGAACCACTCGGCGTCGCCATGCCTGGTATCCCCCGTGAGCAGCGCCTTCCTCATCCAGCATCGCGTGCGCGGCACCGAGTGCCCGTATCTGTCCCGGTGCAGCAGGTCGTGGAAGTCCTGACCTACGAGTTCTGAGGCTTCCCTGCCCAGCAGGCTTAGGGCTGCGCTGTTGACCGCGACGATGAGGCCGGCGTCATCGACCGCGATGGCGGACTCCCGCAGGTTTTCCAGCGTTCCACCGAGCAGGGCGCCAGAACACGCCCGAACCCCGGACAGGGGACTACTTTCCCTGCCGGGGGCGGCGACGTCGTCCATGTTCCCTCCTCCGTTCAAGCCCGAATCAGCGCGCCTACCCCGATCGGATTGCGGCATGCGTCGACGGCTCGTCTTCCCTGCAGTGACCGTTCGGATCACCTCCTGGTGGTGCAGGAGGAAGCTGTCCTTCAGTCCCGAGAGCAGGTCGCGAGTGATCAGGAGGGATGGGCTGTTGGTCTTGACGCTCTCAGCGCACGCGTGGAGCAATGAGCCCGAAAACGGCCCCCGAGCTGGTGTTCTTCGTGATTCTCTTCCGGGCGGACATCTTTTCGATGACCCCCCACGTCGGTGTGTCGCGATTACAGCGAGGCTGCCTCCAGCACGTCCTACGCCTACAACCTGTTCCTCGCGATCCAGAGCGCAGAGACTCTACTCGAAGCTGTTCGGCACCGAGCCGGCCAAGCTTCGCCCCGGCTACGCGAACTTCGCCGTAGCCGAGCCCCCGCTCAAGCTCGTCCTCATCGAGGGCGACGCCGGAGAGGAGACCCGCCTGGACCACCTCGGCGTCGAGGTCGGGAGCACCGAGCAGGTCACCGCCGCCACCGCGCGACTGAAGGACGCGGGGCTGGCCACCTTCGAGGAGAATGACACCTCCTGCTGCTACGCCGTCCAGGACAAGACCTGGGTGACCGGCCCGGGCGAGGAGCCCTAAGAGGTCTACGTCGTCAAGGCTGACGCCGACACGCTGGGCAAGAGGGCGGACGGCACGCTGGACGCCTGCTGCGGCACTGCGGCCTGCTGCACCCATGACGAGCAGTCCGTCGACCCGGCCCAGACGCCGGCCGAGGCGAAGGCGTCCGCGGGCTGTGCCTGCGGCAGCTGACCGGCTGGGACCCCGCTCAACCGCGCCGGCCCGGGCGGCGCGCGGCCAGGTCCTGTTCAAGAACGCCGTTCGCTTCCCTCAGCGCGTTGCCTTCGAGCTCCAGGACGTGGACGACGCGGACGAGTTGTCGGGTCAGGCCCCGGAGGTCGTCGCGTCCGGCGCGGACGCGGGGCAGGCCGGACGGCTGTCCGCCATTGCTGGTCACGAGTGGGCGGGAGTCAACTCATTCCCGCACTGCTCCGGCCACGTTGAGGGCTGGTTCGTGCGAAGCCATCCGGCTGTGGTCGGGACGTGCCGTCGTGCCGGGATCGATGGGACCGTTGCGCGGAGCCGTCCCGGACGGGGGTCTGACTCGTGAGATCTATGACCGAAGTGTCCAGTCACAGGCATGTCGACCGCCGTTACGGGATGGCGCTTGCTGGTACCGAGCCACAGGGCGTGTCCCTATAGGGGCCTTGCCGCGTTCCAGGCGCCATCACGGTTCAGACCGCCCGAGCGGGCCGGTGCCATCCATCCAGGAGCACGTCATCACGTGGGAGGCGAACCATCATGACGAGACGACAGCGCAGCTCCTCCTCGAGCGCGGATCCTCTCGTTCGGCGCGAGGTCGTCCTGGGTGTGGACACGCACGGTGAGGTCCATGTCGCCGCCGTGCTCTCCCCGCTCGGGAAGATCCTGGGAACGGAGTCCTTTCCCGCGACGGCGGCCGGCTATCGGCAGCTGCTCGTGTGGGCCCGCAAGCGCGGGACGGTGCGCCGGGCCGGTGTGGAGGGCACCGGCACCTTCGGCGCGGGCCTGTCCCGCTACCTGCTGGCCCAGCAGATCCAGGTGTTCGAAGTGAACCGGCCCGACCGCTCGGCCCGCCGGCTACTGGGGAAGTCGGACCCGCTCGACGCTCAGGCCGCCGCCCGAGCCGTGCTCAGTGGCCGCGCCCGGGCCAGGGCCAAGTCCGGCGGCGGTCCGGTGCACAGCGCCCGGATCTTCAAGCTCGCCAAGGACTCCGCGGTCAAGGCCCGTACCCAGGCGATCAACCAGCTCAAAGCCGTCCTGGTCATCGCCGATCCCGCACTGCGGGAACGACTGTCCAGCCTGGGCAACCGCGAGCTGTTCCGCACCTGTGCGCGCCTCGCCCCGCACAACGGTGGGGGAGACGAGGACGCGGTGACCCAGGCCACCCACCTGACGTTGCGCATGCTTGCCGAGCGTATCGAGCAGCTCACTGGACAGATCGACGAGCTGAAACAGCGCCTAACTGGGCTCGTCGAACGCCACGCCCCACAGCTGCTCGAACCGGTGGGCATCGGTCCGGACAGCGCCGTCACGCTCCTGATCACCATGGGAGACAACCCCGAGCGACTGGACACCGAGGCGTCCTTTGCTGCCCTTTGCGGAGTCAGCCCCGTCGAGTATTCGTCGGGCCGTCGGAGCACGCGCCGGCTCAACCACGGCGGCGACCGCCAGGCGAACGCGGCCCTGCACCGCATCGTCTTCACCCGCCTGCGCCATGACCCGCGCACTCAGGCGTACTGCGAACGCCGCACCCAGGAAGGCAAGACCCGACGCGAGATAATCCGATGCCTCAAGCGATACGCAGCCCGCGAGGTATTCAACCTGGTCAGACCGGTTGCCCGCACACCCGCGTTATAGGGGCGTCTGTGAGAGCGGCACTCGATGAGAAGCCCCGCGGGTGCGGCCTGGCGGGGCTTCCGAACAGGTGGGTTACAACGCCGGCGCGGGCGCCGTTGCACTCGGTTGTCCTCCTGGGAGCCACCCGAAGCAAGGACACAGCGGCGGCACGCATTATACGGCCGATGCGCAACACACGACCCAGGGGCTTGGGGTGATCAACCAGGGCACATCCGTTTGCTGACACAAAGTCCAGCGTCTCCTGATGCGGCTCACGAGGCCAGCCTGAAGTCGTCCTGCGCAGGCTGGCCCTCGCTGCGGCAGGCCCAGGGGAAGCAGCGGTTGACCACCCCGTTCTCCGGCTCCTCCGCAGTGTTCGGGCGTCCCAGTTGCTGTCGGCGGGCGGCCGATGCGGCGGCAGTGACTTGGTCGGCCGGGGCCTGGGCAGGCGGTTCCCGGGAGCGGTGCAGGAATCCTGCCCGAGCAGCCGACCTGCCGCAGGAAGGCACTCCCCGGTGCGAAATACTCTCCCGATGAGTTCACGCACTTCCCCGATCAGTCAGCCGATCACGATACGGAGGGCCGTCGCGCGGGATGCCAAACGGCTCACGCGGCTCGTGCGTGGTTCAGGTGCCTACGAGGGCCGGTACGCAGCCGCAGTCGCGGGCTACCGGGTCGGTCCCGATTACATCGAGACCCACCGCGCCTTCGTGGCCGTCGGCGCCGACGAGCATGGAGGACGGGTCCTCGGGTTCTACTCGCTCGTCCTCGCTCCACCGGAGCTCGACCTGCTGTTCGTCGTCGGCGAAGCGCAAGGGCGGAGTATCGGACGGCTGCTCGTGACGCACATGCAGTCCGAGGCCCGTGCCGCCGGGCTCGACCGTGTCAAGGTCGTGTCGCATCCTCCCGCCGAGGACTTCTACCACCGCGTGGGTGCGGTGCGGATCGGGACCGCGTTCGCGAACCCGCCGGCCGTGCAGTGGGACCGTCCCGAATTCGAGTTTCGCATTCCTTCGGGCCTCCTCGGCGACCCGGGCACACTTTGAGCAGTTCGGTCTTGGTGACCGCGTCTTCCAACGCCGCACACAGGGTGCGCAATCGCGTCTCGTGCTCGATGGCCCGGCCGGTGAGGTGCTCGGCACTGCGGCCCTTCCAGCCACCGCGTCCGGCTACAGCCTGCTTCTTGAGTGGGCGTGTCGGTTCGGGCCGGTGACGCGAGCCCGAGTGGAAGGGACCGGCAGCTACGGAGCGCGCGGCTGCGGAAAGTCATCACCTCATTGCCGGAGACGGCGGTCGCCGGCCTGCCACGCGGTGCCGCAGGGGAGTTTGCCCGCTTCGTCGGGGAGCCCGCACCGCGTCTCTGACCTGATTGGATCCTGGGGCCACAGCCCGCCCGGCGTTGAAGGCTGTCCTGAAACGCGATATGACATGGGACGTTCCGGCTCTCGTGGCATGATGCAGTCCGCCTTCCTGCGAGCCCCCGGCGATAGGGGCTTGTGAGCGGACGGAGTGAGACGAGCCCTCACACGCCGATCCTGAGATCGCTTCTCGTTCGTGAAAGACGTGGGTGATGGTGCGGTGCCAGGGCAGTTCGACGGGGCCGTAGAGGGCGGCCAGCTGCTTGGTTTGCAGTGCCCAGTACCCGTTGCCGTACGACCAATGCCACCACTCGGTCTCGTAGTTGATCAACCCGGCGGCCGACAGCGCGCCGCTCAACGTGGCCCAGCCCGCGGCCGAGGTGGTCGATCAGCGTCACGTCGACGGCCGCGCCGGCGGAGTGCGGTGCGACCTCCGGAGGTGACACGAAGCGACTGGCGGCCTCGCGGAGCTCGGCGGACCCGCGGTCGCCCTGCGGGCGCGTTTCCGCAGCGTCACCGCCGCATAGATGTGAACCAACACGCTCGCGAGCAGCACCACCCAGGTGATCCACAGGGCGCCGGAGTAGGGAAGGAACGGTTCACCCATCGTCCACAGACAGCGGGCGTAGTCGTCAAAGGCAGCACGGCCGTTGAAGACGTTGAGGTCGCCGTACATGTGGATCAGGAGAAACAGCACCGTGATCAAGCCGGAGATCGCCATGGCCTTGAGCGCCACGGTCGAGCGCGAAGCCGGCACTCGGTGGCGAGACGTCGTCAAGGGATGGGCCGTCAACACTCGCGCATGGTTTCAGGCGACGCTGCTCACAGGCTCGGACACACGAGCCATCTGGGCGATCCACGCCGCGCGGTGGATGTACGCCGGCGACGTGGCCGTGGTGCGTTATACAGGTCAGGTCAGGGCAGCTTGGCCACCGTCAGCAGGATGGCGGAGTTTTCGAGCGCCTCGAGGCTGTGGCGGGAGTCAGGGACGATGAGCAGGTCCCCCGTGCGGCCCTCCCACGACACCTCACCTGCCGACAGTCGCACGCGCCCGTGCAAGACCTGCACCGTCGCCTCGCCCGGGTTCTCGTGCTCGGCGAGGCTGGCGCCTTCGGTCATGCCGATGACCGTCTGACGCAGAACCTTCTCGTGGCTGCCATAGACGGTCTCAGCGGTGTGACCACCACCCGCGGCGGCTGCTAGCTCCAGCTGTTGACGGGCCAGCGCTTCCAGGGAGGTTCTCTGCACCCCACCAGTCTCCCGCTTCGATGAGCCAGGGCAACTCGGGGCGGCCCGGGCGGGCCGCGTGACAACGCGCCCCACCGGTGTGGTCCCGCGTTTCTCTCGCCCATTGCAAGCTGTTGCTCCCAAGGTCAAACGGTCAGTGCCTGCTTTCGAGCTCCGGGGCGAGATCGCGCAAAGCATCGGTCTGGTGTCCCGTCAGCAAGCCGCCGTTCGTCGTCCGTGAGAGTGGCGGTTGCATATTTCCTGGATGACCCGATCTGCCCGGGGCACGGTAGGAATCTCAAGGCCCGAGCCGTCGGAGATCAGTGATGGCGCATCCCGCGATGAGGACCGCAGGCCCCTAGGCGATGACAGAGCCCCCCGGGCGGTTGGGCAGGTCAGGGGAGTGTCCCGCGGGTTCTTGGCCGTGGCCGCGCCGGAGGGCGAGGGCGGTGGACGCGGTATTGCTGGTGTCGGAGCTGTTCACCAACGCGGTGCGGCATGCCGACGGGGTCACCGGGTTCCGGCTGGAGGCCGGGCCGGATCGGTGACCGTGGCGGTCCATGACGCCAGCACCGTTTGTCCGCGGATCCTGCTCTTGGATGCCACCATGGGTGGTGCCGTCCGGGTGTCAGTTGTGGTGTTCTCGCTGGCGGGCATGTCGCCTCGCGTGGCCCGTCGTTCAGTCGGGTGTCTCGCCCGAGTCGGCGGGCTCGGAGTCGTTAGCCGGCTCGGACCGCTCGATGTCGTGGTTGGTCGCGGCCCAGCTGGCCAGCAGGTTCAGGGCGTCCTGCGAGGGTGAGTCGGGTTCGGCGGTGTAGGTGAGGAGGACCTGGCTGGGGTCGCCGCCCACCGGGAAGGTTTCGAACGGTAGGTCGAGGTCGCCGACGACCGGGTGGTGCAGAAGTTTCACGCCGGTGGTGTGCATGCGGACGTTGTGGGCGGCCCAGCGGTGACGGAAGTCCTCGCTGCGGGTGGACAGTTCGCCGATCAGGTCGGTCAGCCGCCGGTCGTAGAGATCGCGGCCGGCCTCGGCGCGCAGCATGGCGACACAGTCGCCTGCGACCTGGTCCCAGTCGCGGAAGAATTCAGTCGCGCGCGTGTCGAGGAAGACGAACCTGGAGTTGTTGGGCGGGCGCACCGGGTCGGCGTAGACCGGGGAGTACAGGGTGCGCCCGAGGTGGTTGGCGGCCAGGATGTCCCCGCGTCCGCTGAGGACGAAGGCGGGTGTGCCGGTCATCGAGTCGAGGACGCGCTGCACCGCGGGCCGCACGCGCTGCTGGGCCGGGCGGCGGCGTGGCGGGCGGGTCGTGCCGGCGCCGCGCAGGAGGTCGAGCAGGTGGATGCGTTCGGCCTCGTCGAGCTGAAGTGCTTGAGCGATGCCTTCGATGACGCTCTCGGAGACGCCGGTGGCGTTGCCGCGCTCCAGCCGGGTGTAGTACTCGCTGGAGATGCCCGCGAGGAGGGCGACCTCCTCGCGGCGCAGCCCGGTGACCCGTCGGCGCTCTCCGCCGTACACGGGCAGCCCGGCCTGCTCGGGGGTGACCCTGGCCCGTCGCGTGGCGAGGAATTCCCGGATCTCCGCGCGGAAATCATCGCGGATGTCGCGGTTTGTGCCGTTGGGGTCGTTTCTGCCTGCCATGCGCTTCACTCTACGAGCGCATCCGCCGGGTTGGGGGTCCCTGTCAGTGACCCCCTCATCAGGGACTCCCACCCTCGCGTGACAGCCGGTTTTGTTGGTGGTGCACCGCCCACGGCGGTGTGAACGTCCAGACAGACGGCGCTCTGCGGCCCCGTCGGCGCTGAATGCATCACCCCCGCACACAGTGGGTGCCGGAGCACGGCGCCTGAAAGGAATCCCCCCCATGAGCAAGGTCATTCTCGTCACCGGTGCCGGACGCGGTCTGGGCACGGACATCGCCCGCGAGGCCCTCGCCGCCGGCCACCAGGTCGTCGCCACCGGCCGCCGCCCCGCAGAGGTCGAGAAGACCCTGGGCGGGCCGCAGGACAATCTGCTGGTCACCAAGCTGGACGTCACCAGCATCGAGGACGCCGAGGCCGCCGCGCAGGCCGCCGTCGACCGTTTCGGCCGTATTGACGTCCTGATCAACAACGCCGGGTATCTTGTCGCCGGCTACTTCGAGGAGATCTCGCCCGCGCAGATGCGCCAGCAGTTCGAGACCAACCTCTTCGGCCCGATGAACGTCACCCGCGCGATCCTGCCCGTCCTGCGCAAGCAGCGCGCCGGTCACATCATCACCATCACCTCGACCGCGGGACTGGTCGGCATGGAGTTCACCTCCGCCTACGCCGCCTCCAAATTCGCGGAAGAGGGCTGGATGGAGTCCCTGCGCTACGACGTCGAGCCCTACGGGATCCACACCACAGCCGTGGAGCCTGGCTACTTCCGCACCGAATTCCTCGTGGACGGGTCCCCCACCTGGCCCGAGCTGTCCATCGACGACTACGCCCCGCGCACCGCCCCCAGGATCGAGGGCATCAAGAGCATCAACGGCAAGCAGGCCGGCGACCCCGCCAAGCTCGCCCGTGCCCTGCTGATCATCGTTGACCAGGACAAGCCGCTGCAGCGCTTCGTCGCCGGTGCGGACGCCATCGAGGCTGCCGAGGCTAAGGCGAAGGAGCTCCTCGCCCAGGCCGAGGCATCCCGCGAGCTGGGCGGCGCCCTGGCCTACGACGATGCCCACGCCTGAGCACCACGCCCCGCACCCCGGCCAGGACGGAGGACCGCGCCGGGTGCGCGTTTCGACAGCACGGAGAGAGTCAACATGCCCCTCAAAGGCGAGTACGAGCCGAGCAAGGCGCAGTTTGTACGTGACCAGGTGGAGCTGTACGAAAGCTCCGGCGGTACGCAGGGAACGACGCTGAGTGTCCTGGTCGCACGGGAAGAAGACGAGAGGCTCCGGGACCTGCCCGTCGTCATCCTGACCACTCTGGGCGCGAAGAGCGGCAAGATCCGCAAGACCCCGGTCATGCGGGTGGAGCACGACGGCGTCTACGCCGTGGTCGCCTCCATGGCAGGAGCCCCCAAGCACCCGGTCTGGTACCACAACGCGGTGGCCGACCCCCGGGTCGAGCTTCAGGACGGCCCGGTGCGCCAGGACATGCTGGCACGCGAGGTGACCGGGGACGAGAAGGCCCTGTGGTGGGCCCGAGCCGTCGAGGCGTTCCCCGACTACGCCGAGTACCAGAAGAACACGGACCGTGAGATCCCGGTCCTCGTTCTGGAGCCGGCGGCCCACGAGCACTGACCCGGCGCAGCCGGTTCAGCCTGCGGACCCACCGCAGCCCGGCCCTGGCAACACCAGCGTCGGACCACCCCACCTGACATCGGCAAGCTGAATCCCCCATGGTCGTCCCGCCTGACTGCCTGGGCGAAGCGCATCACCGGCGACCGCGGCATCGATGTCCTCGGCAGCCTGACCTTAAGACGACACCCACGCCTGAGCACCATGCCCGGCCGAGGCCGGAAGCCGCCGGGTGCACCCACGGCTCTGACCCCGCTACCCGGGCAACGGCTCCCGCGTCGCCAGCGCGCGGATCACCCCAGCACGGTCTGCCAACGGGTGGCGCCCCATTACTCACGACCACCGACCGGCCTGACGGCCGTCACGACAAGGAGTACCTGATGAAGCACGTATCGCTGGGCGGGCTCGATGTCTCCCGCATCGGGCTGGGAGCCATGACCATGGCCGGCATGTACACCACGGGCGGGGGGCTCGATGACGCAGAATCGATCCGCACGATCCACCGGGCGCTGGACCTCGGGGTCACCCACATCGACACCGCCGAGATCTACGGTCCCTTCCACAGCGAGGAACTCGTCGGCAAGGCCATCAAGGGCCGCCGTGACGACGTCGTGGTGGCGACGAAGTTCGGTCTCGTCTCCCACGCCGGCGACGGCCCCGGTGTCATCGACAGCAGCGCCGGCAATGTGAAGGCCGCGGTCGAGGGCTCGCTTCTGCGGCTCGGCACCGACCACATCGACCTCTACTACCAGCACCGTGTCGACCCGAACACGCCCATCGAGGAGACCGTCGGCGCGCTGGCCGAGCTGGTCGCCGAAGGCAAGGTGCGCCACATCGGCCTCTCGGAAGCCGGTCCCGAGACGATCCGCCGGGCGCACGCCGTGCATCCGGTGTCCGCGCTGCAGACCGAATACTCGCTGTGGACCCGTGACGTCGAGGCCGAGATCCTCCCGCTGCTGCGCGAGCTCGGTATCGGATTCGTGCCCTACTCGCCGCTCGGCCATGGCCTGCTGACCGGGCAGATCCGCACCGTCGACGACTTCGCCGACGACGACTGGCGCAAGACCAACCCGCGCTTCTTCGGCGAGAACTTCCAGCGCAACCTGCGCATCGTCGACGAAGTACGGGCCATCGGCGCTGAGATCGGAGCCACCCCGGCCCAGACCGCACTGGCCTGGCTGCTGACCCGCGGCGACGACATCGCCCCCATCCCCGGAACCCGGCGGGTGGCACGCGTCGAGGAGAACACCGCCGCCGACGGCATCGAACTCAGCGCCGCTCAGCTCGACCGCCTGAACAACCTCACACCGGCCGCGGGAGAGCGCCACGACGAGGCGAACATGGCCACCATCGACCGGTGATCTGACGCCCCGGCGACGTACTGACCCGTCGCACTCGGCCAACCCGCTTCCCTTCACCCATTTCACTGATCACTAAAGAGGTTCTCTCATCATGTCCAAGGTTCTCCTTGTCGTAGCTCACCCCGACCTGTCCCAGTCGAAGGCCAACGCGGCCCTGGTGGACGCCGTTCGCGATCTGCCCCATGTCACGGTGCACGATCTCTACGCCACCTACCCTGACTTCCAGATCGATGTCGACGCCGAGCAGGCCCTGCTGGCGGAGCACGACGTGATCGTCTTCCAGCATCCGGTGTTCTGGTACAACACCACCCCGCTGTTCAAGCTGTGGCAGGACAAGGTCTTCACCTTTGGCTGGGCCTTCACCCTGGACGGTTCTGCCTCGCAGCTGGCCGGCAAGAAGGCCGTCGTCGCCGTCACCGCCGGTGTCCCCGCCGATCACTACACCCCCGAGGGCGCGAACAAGGCCACTCTGGAGACCCTCCTCAACAGCTGGGAGGCGACCCTGCGGCTGTGCCAGCTCGACTTCCAGCAGCCGATGGTCAAGGTGTACGGCACCGCCTTCGGCCTCTCCGACGAGGACCTGTCCACCGCAGCCAAGCAGTACAACGAACTGCTCGCTTCCTTCGCCGCCTGACCGCGCTCTCACAACAACAGCCGCCCTCGCTGATCGCAGCGCAGCGGTGATAGCCCTGCCAGTCTCCGGTCACTCTTCGCCGGATCAGTGCCAAGCGACTGGAGACTGGTAGGACCACCCGCGCCGCGGAGATCTACGAGGAACTTGCGGCTCGCTGGTCGGCCGCTCGCGAAGGATCTCGAAGTCGTGCTTCAAGCGAAAGCAGCATCAAGGCCCTGCTTAGCGAAGCACAGCCCCTCATTTCAACGCCGCGACCGCCTCGCGCATCAGGTGACGCTGGCAGGGAGGCTCCGGACAGGGCTGCGCTGGGTGCTGTTGTCGGTGCGCCGGTCCAGCTCGGTGCGGAGTTCGTGGATGACCTGGGCATAGACGGCGACGCGCTCGCGAAGCCGGTCGTTGTCCTCCCGCAGGGCCTGAGCGGCGGCTTCGGCATCTACTGCGCGGGCGTGCAGATGCTGGAACGCGGGCGGAATGCCGTTCGCCTCGGACTTCCGGCGGGCGAATTCTTCTTTGAGGTCAACGTGCTTGTGGGTGAGGACCCAGCGCTTGACGCCCGCCTCGGCGGCGAGTTGCAGCGTGGTGAGCGCCCCGGTGGACCGGGTGGGACGGCCGTCGAGCAGCCGCTGGATCGCCGCGGTGATGGCGTCGCGTTCGGCGTCGCGGTCAGTGGCCATCGTGGGGTTCTCCGGTCGAGTCGTGGGCGGTGACGATGCGTTCCAGGCGGTCGAGCTCGTGCTGTTCGCGGGCGTGTCGGAAGGCGGGAGCCAGCGGGTCGTCGACGAGCGGTCGTAGCTGCTCGATCTGGACGATGACGTGTTCGATGTCGCGATCGGTCCGCGCGATGTTGACGCAGTTCGGGCGGCAGTCGTCGAGGTCGGGGGTGCGGCGGGTGCCGTCCTCCTCGCTGCGCAGGCGGCAGGCTGCCCGCTTGGGGTCCAGGACGCAGGTCATGCCCTTGCCGGGAAGATCTGCAGGTCAAGGTTGGCGAGCATGGTGCTGGCGTGCCGCTTGGTGCGCAGGACTCGGCCGGCGAAGCGAGTGGCAGCCTGGACGCGGTGCCGGTAGGTCTCGGCTGCTGGGCCGCTGACCTGCTCGCCTTCACGTAGGCGCTGGTGTGCGTCGGCGAGGGTGTCCAGCCTGGCCAGCCAGTCTTCGAAGGCGAGGTCGTCGGGGAAGCCCGAGGCGTAGTTTCCGGCGTAGCCGAGGGTCCGTATTGGATCGCGGCAGCAACCAGGCCCCGTGGCCGGCGGACGATGAACCAGGCCAGGGTGCGGCGCAGGCGAGCGGAGTAGATGACCGGGTGGACCGGGTCGGGCGGGATGCGGTCACTGCGGCCGTGCTCGGTGCAGTAGGTCTCGACCCAGGCCAGGAATTCGGCGATGTCGTGGTTGATCCGGGTCTCCGACCGGGAGCCGCCGACGCGGCTGCGCAGCATGGCCGCGCCGTCGCGGCCGTCGGTGAACAACGTCGCCGGGAACAGCCAGGTGCTCGTGTGCAGCCGTTCCAGGACGGCGACGGCCTCGGTGACGACCCACGGATCGGCCCGGATCTCGCCCTCGGGCATCTTGTCGCCGGCTGCGTCGCGGACACCTTTCCAGTGTCTGCCGCGCAGGAGGACCAGGCCGTGGGCGGGGTCTCGTTCGACGCAGCCGCGTTCCAGACTGAGAGCTTCCCCTGCCCGCATCCCCGACAGGTAGCTGATCACGATGAAGCAGGCCGTGCTCAGGTGCCGGGCCAGGAAGCCGGCCTCGGTGTAGTCGATGGCCCCGTCGTGCCAGGGCCGGCCGTCCAACAGCCCGGTGACCGGCGCGTCCAGCGGCGCGCCTTCGATGACGGGCAGCCCCATCTCCGTGAACACGGCGCGGTTGCTGGGGGCGTTCAGCGCCCCGCGGGCTGTGTCGAGCACCTTTCCCAGATGCGAGAGGTTGACCCGGAGCGTGCCGTCGTTGTCCCGGAGGCCGGGAAGCGGACGTCCCTGCTCGCGGTAGTCGCTCAGCAGGACGCGCAGCTCGTCGGTCAGCGCGCCCTTCGGGCGCCGCGGTGGGGGAATGGTCCGGCCCCCGCGGCTGCGGCCGCTGCGCTCGCTGAGTACGAGGTATTCGTCGAAGGCCGCGGTGATGTCCTCGGCGAAGGTCTCCACGAAGCGCAGGGACCAGGCCAGCAGCGCCGACATCGTCTCGGGGTGGATGCGGGGGGTGCGGTTCTCTTCGCGGATGGCGCGCCGCTGCTGGAGGATGTCCTGGATGCGCTCGCCGCGCCAGGGCGGTGTTTGCGGCAGCCGGTCGGCCTCGGGCAGCAGGTCCCGGTAGGACCACACCCGGTTCACGATCGAGAGCCGGTCTTCGCGCTGGGCGTGGCTGGTCTCGGTTGCTTTGACGTGCGCGGCGTAGTCGTCGAGGTCGGCCAGGGATGTCCAGGTACTCCTCTGAGTGCACCGCCGAGTACGAAGTTGTGTGCACCACAGCTCAGGCCACGTCGGTGTCCCGCTCGATGGCCTGGAGGCGG